>JBEKLB010000333.1:0-7691 GCA_050010415.1 Bryobacteraceae bacterium
CTCAGGCAAGCCCACAAATACCAGGGAATCGCAGAAAGGGAAATGGCACGCGACTCTGCACGCGCCGGAAACGCAATGCTGTCCGCCATCCTTTTATAGTGACACGAAGCGACGAGCAGCGACTTAGTGTCCTAGGAATGGAACCGAGAACAGCAGATTTTCCGATGCGCTCCAGCTTGTTCCGTCGGGGAAGGATGGGGACCTTGCATCGAACCATTCGCCTGATTGTGTAGAGATCATGCGGCCCTCGATTAATCCCAATCCTGGCCGGCGGCTCAGCAGGAAAACGCTCGCCACTTGTCCCGTTCCATTCGCTTCACTCACAGACACGCTACAGCCGCGATCTATTTCCTGAGAGTTGACGAACAACTGCTGTACCGTCTGCTCGCGCGAACTGTTGCTCTTAACCGGAGCCCGGTGCCAGAACCATCCTGGCGAATCCGGCTTTTCACCACTGAAAACATCGTGGCCACCGAAAATCCCGAACAGGTTTGACCAGGTGTTCACCCCCCGGTCGCTCCACGCTTCCTCAGCGGAATTAGAGTAGGGCGCGGCCGCCATGGTGTAAGTGTTTGTCCCATAACCATCGGTTCGCCGATAGCGTGTGCCATTCTTTGTGAGCCACGCATGCGTGGTGATGTAGCATTCACAATCGGAGTTCGCCAGCATCAGATCGTACGCCCAGGACCATGCGGCGTTCCCAGGAAAGAAATCCATCGCCAGGATAAGAAGCTTGATACCGGAGATGACGAACTTTACCGCGGTGTTGGCTCCGGTACTGTCGTAAGATCCAATCCAGTAGGCCATGTCTCCGCCGCCCAGGGCGATACCGGAGCCGTAAACCGACGAACGGCTATTTGCGGAGAAATAGCCCGTTGTAAACTGCTCCCCGAGGTGACTCCTGGAGGATGGTCCGCCCGAATAGTCGTGGTTTCCTGGAGGCGTAGTGAATGCAATGCCATTCATGTCAAGAATGGTCCAAGCCATCTCAGCATTGGCGTATTGGTAGCGCGCGGTCGCATTCACGCAATCGCCGACGCCCACAACGGCTTTGATGTTCGCGTCGAAGGATGATGTGCCGGATTTGAAAACGATATTCCGGTTGTTGACGATCCATTGCATCATGGCACGGTAATATCCACCGGAATTATTGGGACATGATTCAGCGAGGTACTGAGGGTCGGGAATAATAGCGATCGTGAAATCAGCGCCCGCCGCAGCTACCGACGGCGTGCTTACCAGGCGTGATGTGGCCGTAGCAGCGAGACCGCTCAGGACGGACGCGCCAAACCCACGCCTGGTAATCTTCTTCAAGAGTCGCCCGGGGGCAAGCCCCCCGTGTTTTATTGTGTATTCCAATTCCGTCATTAATTACACAGCGTCCGAATTCAAGGATTTATCTGCTCTATCGCCGTTTCCGTCATCGATGATGCCATGCCTCGCCAATTGGAGCGACGTACCATCGTTTGCCGCCGTTTCGAACTTTGTCCGGCTAAAGATTCCCGGTTCGAGCGACCGCGCGGAATGGGCCTGCGCGAATGATACGCCGGTCCGGATCGAACCGGAGGTACGAGCGCGACCGGAACTTTGGCCGAAAAAGCTGGGGAGTAGGCGGTCCTACGGTTTTGTCCGAGAGGGCCTCGGTGAGGCGCCCGACCGATGCAGTGTCCCACGCCTATGCCCACATCGAAGAATTTGGCGAGCCGGTAGAGACAGGCGGATCGAAGATTTCGTCAGGCGATTCGTTGCATGGGATCGCCACGGAATCGTCGAAACGATCACACATGACATCGCCCGCGATTACGGCGGTTACGGGTTCCGTTCCACTCGCGACGGCAAGGCTTACGTTGCCAATGGCGACCGGGGGAGTGCGCGTAACGCTGGCAGGCGGAGAGAAACTGGTGGTGGGAACCCAGCGGCCCGAGCAGTTGGCTCGAACGCTTCGTATCGATTAGCTCCGGCTGTTTCGTCGTCCGGGCCGCAACTGTATGCGCCATTACGGAAGCGGTGTTCATTTTGGAAACTTAACCATAGTTTAATATTGACAAGTATCTATGGTAAAGTGGCTAAATGCTGCTTCGCGCTCGGTATTGGCTCTGGGCGGCGGCCATCCTCCTGACCTTAGTAAAGCTCGCGCACGGTCAGGGCGAGACAACCAGTGCCATTGTTGGCTCCCTCGTCGATCCTACCGGCGCAGCGATTTCCGGGGCCATCGTGACCGTCACAAACGTGGAGAATGGCCTGAAACGATCCGTGAAAACTGACGACTCCGGACGTTTCAGTTTTCCGCAGCTCAAACCCGGCATCTACTCAGTCAAGGCGGAGGCAGACCGTTTTGAACCACAACAGAACAACTCCGTGTCCGCGCAGCTTGGACAAAAGCAAACCGTCGATTTCAGTCTGAACATCGCATCGGCAAGCGCAACCGTTCAGGTCCAGGAACAGGCGCCATTGATCAACCCCGACAACCCGAATACTTCGACGACGTTGAATGCTCGCGCCCTCGAAGACCTTCCTAATCCGGGTGGCGACATGACATATCCGCTGCAATTCGCCGCAGGCGCCCTCATCAACACGGCCGGTAGTGGAAACGATTTTGTCGGCGGTTCAAACGGCTACGGCAACGTCCAGTTCAACGGCTTGCCGTCGCTTTCGAACGGCTATATTGTCGATGGTCTTGAGACCAACGATCCGCTGACCAACCTGAACAGCGGCCTTTCCACCAATCTGGTCCTTGGGTTGAATTCGATCGCCGAGGTGACGGTCAACACCGTTTCCTACGCGGTGGATCAGGGTCGCTACGGCGCATCGCAGGTCAACTACGTCACGAAATCCGGCACCAATCAATTTCACGGAAACCTGTATGAGCTATGGAATGGCTCAAAGTTGAACGCAGCGGATTTCTTCACCAACGCCACGTCTGGAAATCATAAGCCGCGCTCCACCGTGAACCACTTCGGAGGAAGCCTGGGAGGCCCAATCCTGCACGACAAGCTATTTTTCTTCTTCGATTCCGAATGGGTACGGATTGCGCTGCCGATCGTCACCGCCACCACGGTGCCGACTCCCGCCTTCCAGAATTACGTCCTCGGCCAGTTGCCGCGTGGCGGCGTGGACTCCATCACCGGATCGACGTATCAACCGGCGCCGCAGCTTGTGCCGTTCTACCAGAAGCTTTTTGCGCTCTACGGCAATACCGCCGGCACTCCGCTCGCCGTACTCGGGTGTCCATTCAACAGCAACGGGGTTGTTGCGGCCGGCAATCCGCCCAATGGAAACGGATGCGCGAATCGTCAGAGCGTCTCGCATTCGAGCGACGATCGCGAGCAGGTGCAGACCGCCCGCATCGATTACAACATCAACACTAACAACATGGCCTGGTTCCGCTTTCAGTCCGACACCGGGCTACAAGCTGCTTACACCGACCCCATCAATCCGATCTTCGACGCCTTATCTCCTCAGCCCCTTTATTCCTTCGCATCCGGGTATACCCACGTATTTTCCGGACATTTAGTGAATTACTTCAATCCCGCGTTCTCCTGGTATGAAAGCTTATTCGGGCCAGCCAACTTCGAGCAAACGCTCGCGGCGTTTCCCATCGTGCTCCAGGGCAGCGGTTCGAACGCTCCGTTCACGCCGCTCGGAGGGCTCGACAACACCTGGGTGCAGGGCCGTCGCGCCACACGCTTCTTCATCAACGACAATCTCGCCTGGACCGTAGGCTCGCATGAATTCCGCTTTGGAACTAACAACCGCATCTTCCGGCTGAACGATTATGATTTTGGCGAGGGCGTAGTTCCCCTGGTCACCTACACCACTCTGCCCCAGTTCATCTACGGCGTCGCTTCCACCGCGTCAGAAACTTTTCCGTTGGCCGATTCTCAGCCCTATAACTTCCTCAATTTAGATTTCTACGCGCAAGACACATGGAAGCTGACACACTCGTTCACCTGGACTTTCGGCATTCGCGATACCTACAATTCAAATCCGCTGAATCCGCACGACGCGGTGGGTCGCCTTACTGGGTCTTTCGGCTCAATTTCGCACGATGTGAATCAGCCTCTGGATGCGGCGATTCAAACCCATTTAGGGAACGTGTTTGCCTCAACACCGTTGGCAATTCTGCAACCGAGAACCGCGATTGCATGGCAGATCGCCCCGCACACAGTCCTGCGAAGTGGTTTTGGCCTGTTTAGCGACATCCTGCCGGGCAGCGTCGCCGATCTCATCGGTACCAATCCTCCATATTCGAAGACTTTTCAAGGAGGACTGTTGGGTTCGGTTGGCGGAGTGTCCATCGCCCCGGGAGTTCCAGACAGCGCCATCGACGCAACTGTTGCCGCGAATCAGCTCTTCAACTCTGGCTTCGCGAATGGCGAGCTTTCTTGCGTTTCACTGCTGGCCAGTCGCAGCTCCTGCCTTCCGCCGATTTCGATCACCGCCGTTCCCGATGGCAAGCTCCACGCGCCCTATTTCATGCAGTGGAGTTTCGCCTTGGAACATCAAATCGGCAATGCCCTCAATTTGCGAGCGCAGTACGTAGGTACGCGCGCCGTAAACCAGCCCTACGAAACGCAAGTGAACGGCTATCAAACGGTCTGTACCGGATGCTTTGCCCCGTTCCCTTACGGACAGCCCCTCGATCCACGCTTTGGGCCGGTAACGCAACTGAACACAGGCGCGAACAGCCACTACAACGGCCTGCAGTTAACGGCGGATAAGCGCCTGGCGCACGGCCTTCAAGTCCTCGTCAACTACACCTGGAGCCACTGCATGGACACGGTTTCCAACGGCGGATTTCTTCCGTTCGCCGCCGGCGCGATCCTGTCACCGCTGCCCGGCGATCTGAGTCGTCAATATGGCCCGTGCGATTACGATGTTCGAGATAATCTGACCGCGCAATACGTCTATCAATTGCCTATCAAAGCCCGCAATCCGCTGTTGGCGCGAATAGTGAACGGATGGCAGATATCAGGCACTGCGTTTTGGCATAGCGGTTTGCCGTTCTCGGTTTTGAGCGCACCGTACTCGGCGGACGGAAACGGCATCATACAAGGCAGCGGTCCGCAGTACGCTAGCGTCGTACCAGGCGTGCCTGTGTACCAACACAATTCGATCTCGGGGATCACGCAACCCGGCACCATCCAGTGGCTCAACCCGGACGCGTTCGTTTCCACGGTTGATCCGAGCACCGGCGCCTGTGCGGGCGGCGACAACGCGGCCAACTGCCAGTTCGGCAACCTCGGCCGAAACGCGTTGCGCGGTCCCGATTTCGTCTGGAGCGATCTGTATCTGACCAAGTGGTTTCAATTATCTGAACATGTGAAGCTGCGTATCGATGGTCAATTCTTCAACGTGTTCAATCATCCGAATTTCGGCCTTCCCAACGTAGTCTACGCAGGAATTCCCGGAAAGCCGTCTACCCAGACCGGATTCGGAGCGCTCAGTTACACCACTTCGCCCCCGACGGGACTGCTCGGCGTCGGGCTGGGCGGCGACAGCTCACCACGAATGATTGCGTTCCAGGCACGGCTTGAGTTCTGAAACGTGGCAATTCTCGTGGAGAAATCGTCCGGATCCACTCCGAGCCGCGGTATTCAGAGTTTGCGAACTGCTGCATCGGGCCGCACGCTTGCCGTTTCAGAACATGACAACGAGCCGCATGACGTCTGAAAAGGTTTCGGCTGGCCGTGCTGGCAGTTCCGTTATTCAAACCTGCTTGCGCAGCCAGCTCTTTCGCAATCCAACGGATTTTAGTCCTGTTAAGCTGCCTGATATTTGCTAAGCTGCGTGATGTTTGCGGGATGGCGGACTCACGTAAATGAGTTCAGCGGGATCGGAGAAGGAGGAAGAAATGGCGTTGGGTAAGATTGGAATTCTGTTCGCACTGGCTTGCGTGCCGACTCTTTGGGCTCAGACCTGGACCATCACGAAGGTAGTCGACAACACTACAGCCTGTCCCGGCAGCACGAACGGCTATTTCAACGCAGCCGGATCGTCGGTTTCGGCCATCAACGGCTCGTGGGTAGTTTTCGAAGACACCGGCGACGACAACTGCACGGCCAGCAACGGACAGTCCATATGGTCTTACAACCTAATCAGCAAAGCACTGGTTAAACTGGTCGATACCAGCACCCCGATTCCAGAAGGCATAGGTGACTTCGAGGACTTTGGCGCACTGGGCGAGAACCTCCAGGTCAACGACGGCACGGTGGTTTTTCATGGCAGCGGGTCCGGTTACGACATGGCCACCGGCTGCGCCGACGGCCTCTATTCGGTTTCCGTGGAAGGCGGGACCATTCATAGGGTCGTGGACTACTCCATGCCGTTGCCCGGCTATGGTGGGAACTATTGTCACCTGAGCACCAGTAATGGCATCAATGGTCTCATGGGCATTTCCATCTACCGGGGCAAGGTGTTCTTTTCGGCGGAGGCAGTTGGGGGTCCGTCCGCAAACTCCGGTGTGTGGTGGGCGCCCGCGAACGTGAATACAACAGAATCCGACTTGCACTTGATCGCGGATATGAGCACGCCCTATAAAACACCCTTCAACGCCATCATCGATTCGTGGAGCGGCGGGTTCATCGGATCTGCCGCATTAGCGTTCACGGGCGGCGGTCAAATCGGTGGCGCTGGGCTGTTCGTCAACTCGCCGTCGAGTCCCATTTTGCTCTCGTCGTATGTGCTGCCAGGCGATACAGCGCACGATACGACGTACCCGGACGACGCTTCGTTCTATATCGGGCCGATCGTGGACGGCAGCAACATCTTCTTCGTTGCATCCGACCCTTTCTATCAGGGGACTTGCGGCAACGGCGGCGGCAGCGGGACCGGCGCGTTCACTGGCGTCTTTAAGACCGGTCTTACGGGTGGCGCGGCGACCAGCATTATGAACACCTGCAACACGCTGCCGAACGGCGATCCGCTCAACGGTCCAAATTCCTTCAACCAGTTGGCGGCGAATGAAGGAACCGCCGTTTTTATGGTGTTGGACAACACGACCGGCGATTATGTGCTGGATTCCTCTGTTAATGGCATCCTTTCGGAGATCCTGGCTCCTGGAGATCCCTTGCCGAGCGGCGCCTCCTGCAGCGGCGCCAATCATGCCGTGGGTTGCGCGACCGTGGTTTCGCCGCCCGGAACCGGTGGGATCAGTGGTGGCCGTGTCGTCTTTAGCGCTGAGGGCGGTCCGTACTGGTATGACAACGGGATCTATCTTGCCAGTTTGTCATGCGCCGCCTCCGTTACCAGCGATGTATCCATCGACTTAGGATCGTTGACATATGATTCCACCACCAAGCTCTGGTCCGAGACCGCCACGGTGACAAACTCGGGAACGAAAGCGCTTTCCGGCCCCCTCTCACTCGTTCTGGCGGACCTTACCAGCGGCGTCACTCTGACGAATCGCAGTGGAAGCACTGTGTGCTTTGCTCCAAAAGGCAGCTCTTATATCGATCTTTACCTTTCAGCGAACAACCGGCTGCCTGCCGGAACGAGCACGAAAATTACGTTGTCATTTAGCGATCCGTCCGACGCTGCCATTTCATTTACAAGTGAGGTTGCCGGGCCCGGCGCGCGCTAGACGTGCCTATTTTGGCCAACCCACTTTGGGTACCGCGTCGCCACCCTGCCGACGCGGGCCACTCCTGCGCGCGGTTGATCGCACTTCTGGCCGTAACGGTGCTGCTTCG
>JBEKLB010000334.1:0-7659 GCA_050010415.1 Bryobacteraceae bacterium
GGATCATTTCGTGGATCGCCACGTCCGTGAGGGCCGCGGCGAAAGGATCGCCATGGTCTGTGGAGACCGGCGGCTTACCTACCGTGAAATCGCTTCCGACGTCAATCGTGCCGGGAATGCTCTGCTCCATTTGGGACTCGAGGACAAACAGCGGGTGCTGCTGGTTCTCCCGGACATCCCCGAGTTCGCAGCCGCATATTTCGGCACGATGAAAATCGGCGCCGTGGCCGTGCCCACCAGTACCGCGCTGCGGGCCAGCGATTACGCCTACTTCCTCGAAGAGAGCCGGGCGCCAATCGCGATCGTTCACTCCACGCTTCTCGCCGAATTCGGTCCGGCGCTGGCGGGGCAGCGATATTGCAAAAACGTAATCGTCTGCGGGGAGCCAGTTGCCTGTAGGACGCCAGTAGAGGGCTACATCCACTGGAATCAATTTCTGGAGAACCAGCCCTCAAGCTTGGAAGCGGCGCCCACCAGTAAGGACCATGCCGCCTTCTGGCTCTGGACATCCGGCAGCACCGGACGCCCCAAGGCCGCTGTGCACTTGCACCAGGACTGGGCTTATTGTTGCGATTATTATGCGCGCGGCGTCCTGGATATCCAAGCCGACGATGTCACGTTTTCCTCATCCAAGCTTTTTCACGCATATGGTCTCGGCAACGGTCTGATGTTCCCGTTTCACGTCGGTGCCACAACGATTTTGCACCCTGGCAAGCCCCAGGCCAAAGCGATTCTAGAAACTGTGCAGAAATATCGGCCGACACTTTTCTTTTCGGTTCCGACGCTTTACGCTGCGATGCTACAGGAGGCTGGACAAAATACGGCTTACGATTTGGCGTCGGTTCGTTTGGCGGCTTCGGCCGCCGAGCCGCTGCCCGCTGAGATCTTTCGCCGTTGGAAGGAGCGTTTTGGAGTTGAGATTCTGGACGGCATCGGATCCACTGAGGTTTTGCACATCTATCTTTCCGCGCGTGCTGGACAAGTTCGCGCTGGAAGCACAGGGCAGGCGGTGCCCGGCTATGAACTTGCGCTGGTCGACCATGCAGGTCAGCCAGTGCCTCCCGACGCCATCGGAGATCTGATGGTGGCTGGCCCCAGCACCGCACCATGCTATTGGAATCGTCCTGCTCTGAGTGAGGATCGCATGCGCGGGCGCTGGTTCTTTACAGGCGATAAGTTCACCGTCGACGAGGATGGCTACTATTGGTACGCCGGCAGATCCGACGACATGTTTCGCGTGTCGGGCCAATGGGTGTCGCCTATCGAAGTCGAGTGCACGCTCATCGAACACCCCTGCGTCCTGGAAGCTGCCGTGATCGCGTTTGAAGAGCAGACCGGCCTAAATACTCCGTTCGCGTTCGTCGTTCTGCGAAACGGCTACTCGGGCGGAACGGAACTGGCCAGGGAACTCCAGCTCTTCGTGAAGCAAAGACTCACGCCTTATAAATATCCGCGCCGTATCGAATTTCTGACGGACTTGCCCAAGACGGCCGCGGGAAAATTGCTGCGCTACAAACTGCGCGAAATGAGCCGTGGCGCTGCGCCGGGCAGCGCGTGATTAAACTCGTTCGCGGCGTCCTAGAATGCTAATGCCGATCATGCTGAGAACCTGCTCGTCCCTCTGATTGATCGCTTCAATCCTGGCACGAACAACCCCTCGATCCGGTTTCGAACCAGAAGGGCGTGCTTCCAGAACGCTCACTCGGACCTTCAATATGTCTCCGGGCCGTACCGGGTTTGGCCACCGAATTTCATCGATGCCCGGCGAAGCTAAGCTCGCGACGTGCGAAAGGAAATGATCGACGTACAACCGCATGGTCACACCTATGGTGTGCCAACCCGATGCGATGATTCCGCCAAACCGGCTGCTTTTCGCCTTTTCGGGGTCAATGTGAAAATACTGCGGATCGAATTGTCTGGCGAAATCGATGATCTCCGCTTCGCTCACCGTGACCGTGCCTAACTCGTGGACGTGCCCGGGTGTGTAGTCCTCAAAATACCGTTGGTCGGGCGGCACAGCGAAAGTACGAGCTGTCACGAAACACTTCCTCCTGCCTCTGGACTGAGCTGGATTTCCTCGAACGGGTAGGAATTCGTCACCCGTATCAGGCCCGCCTGCCGCAACGTATCCAGCAATTCGTAAAATTCTCCCACATCCAGGCCACATGCTTCCAGGATTTCGGGCGGCGTGGCCGTGCCCTCGGGCTTCGGATGGAGCGGACCATGATAAGCCTCTTGCACGATGAGGTCGAATAGCTTCCGTGCAGCCCCGGACACTGTTTGCAGCCGCGCAGAGACGAACGAAGCAGAAGCGCCCACAGTTGAATTCTAATTGAATCGGACGTATTCGAATTGTATGGGCTGTTTGTCGACGCCCCGCGCGGGCGGCGCGATCCAGCTCGCGAATTTGCCCGGTTCGATTACTCGTCCCATTAGCGAACTCACAAATTCGTGATCGCCTTCCGACGGCAGCCAGGCCGCCGACTGGCTTTCCCAGTCGTCTTTGGAAAGAACTCGTCCGTCAGGACTGATGTGCTGGCCTCCGAAGCTTCCGATCTTGCGATGAAATCCCACGTGCGGCAGCGTGAGGCGGAAGGGGCTGTCGAACTTCTGGGGAATTCGATTCCAGCGGTCCACCCCAGCCTGAATCTCGCGCAGGTAATCGTCCCGCAAACGCGCATTGAGGGCCGTCAGGGCCGGCACTTGCCGGTTCACGATTTTGCCGTCTTCGCTTTCCGGAACAGTGTAGAAGTCGCTTGCCAGCGAATGATCGTCACCGATATTTCCTTCCGCGTAGCGGCCCTTCAGACCACCCGTGTAGTAGCTCGCTGCGTTCGAAGAGATCTCGGAACCGAACAAATCCAGAGTGACGCTGTAGTGAAAATTCACGAACCTTTGCAAGGTTTCGAGATCGATCACACCCTGCGCACGAACCTGCATCGGATCGGTCAGGTTGTGCTCGCGCATCACTTCGCAGGTGCGTTGCAACGCGCGCGCCACGCCGGATTCGCCGATAAACATGTGGTGCGCTTCCTCGGTGAGCATGAACTTCGTCGTGCGCGCCAGAGGATCGAACGCAGACTCCGCCAAGGCCGCTAATTGGAATTTGCCGTCGCGGTCCGTGAAAAATGTGAACATGTAGTACGCCAACCAATGGCTGGTCTTCTCGTTGAACGCTGTGAGGATGCGCGGATTGTTCTGATCTCCGGAGCGTCGTTGCAATAGAGCCTCGGCTTCCTCTCGCCCGTCGCGGCCGAAGTAGCGATGCAGCAGGTACACCATGGCCCACAGGTGCCGTCCTTCCTCCACGTTCACCTGGAACAGATTGCGCAGATCGTACATGGAAGGACAAGTCGCTCCCAGCAATCTTTGCTGTTCCACCGAAGCAGGCTCAGTGTCCCCCTGGGTGACGATGATTCGCCGCAGCGGCGACCGATATTCTCCCGGCACGTCCTGCCAGGCCGGCTGGCCCTTGTGGTCTCCAAAGTGAATCTTCCGCTCTTCGTCCCGCAGCGTTAGAAAGATGCCCCAGCGGTACTCCGGCATGCGAACATATCCGAAATTCGCCCATCCGTCGCGATCCACACTGACGGCTGTTCTCAAGTAGACTTCGAGCGCAGCCGTATCGGCCGGACCTGTTTCGTTCCACCAGTTCAGGAACGCGGGCTGCCATCGTTCCAGCGCGCGCTGTAAGCTGCGGTCGGTCGCGAGATCGACGTTGTTCGGTATGCGCTGCGAATAATCGATTGCATGCTGCGTTACGTCCGAAGTGTCTGCCATACGCTTACACCCGCTCCCCATCGAATTTTGCCCGGTTGCCCGTGCCATACACCTTGAGGGCCCCCATCGTTCCCACCGCGTTGGGGCGTGTGAAGATCCAGTTCTGCCATGCCGAGAGCCTTCCGAAGATGCGGGATTCCATGCTCTCGTGTTCGCCGAATCGGAGGTTTGCTTCGAGACCAGTCATCGCGTCGGGCGAAAGAGCGAGACGGCTTTCGATCGCAAGCCTGATCTCATCGTTCCAGTCGAGCTCGTCGGGAGTGAACGTAACCAGGCCCAATTCCGCTGCCTCGCGCGATCCGAGCGCGGTCCCGATACGCTTTCGCAATTCAGAGATTCGCCTTTCATCGCCGTAGAATCTGGCTTGGATGCGCGTGAGACCGTTCGCAGCCTGCAGTTGGCCGAAATTCATCTCCGACAGCGCGATCCCCGTTTGCGGATCGTCGAGCATGTCGTCGAGCATATAGACGCGATCTGCCGCCAACGCCAACTCGAGCAAGCTGCCGGCAAAAGAGGAACCGGGCTCGATCAACGCATAAAGCGATCTCGAAGTAACGTCCAGGCGCGCCAAGGTTCGCCGCATCATTCCGATCACTTCGCGGACCAACCAGTGGTCGCGATTCGAGAACAACACTGCATCCACGCCGAGCACATTTTTCGACTCGCCTTCCGTTTTGAAAACCCACAGGCCAAGGTCGAGTTGGTTGATGCGCAGCGACAGAATCGCGTCGTCGAGTTCGCGCGACATCTGCAAAGGCCACCATTTCCCGCCCGCTTCCAAAACCTCTTCGATCGACGCCGGTCCCGGGGATTCAGGCGCTCGAATCGTGAGAGTGGCAATGCGCCGATGCGCGTCAAGTTCCACGTCCACATATTGGTAGTGATATCCGCGGTCATCCACCGTACGCTCCAGCGGCGTAAGTTCGATGCCTCTCGCATCTTTGGGCCGATCGGTCAATTCTGCCAGCGCCAGCGCGCGGCCCCTCACGTATGCCTCGAACTCTTGCGGCTTGACCACGGCGTCCACCAGTCCCCATTCCTTGGCGCGTTGACCTTGCACGCCTTCCGGCGTGGTGCAAAATACATCCGCCAAATCTCGGCGCACGTGCCTTTTATCCGTAAGGCGCGTCAGCCCGCCAGTGCCCGGTAGCACACCGAGGAGCGGAACCTCCGGTAAACTGACCGCCGACGATCGATCGTCCACCAGTACGATTTCGTCGCAGGCCAAAGTAAGTTCATAGCCGCCGCCGGCCGTGGACCCGTTGCATGCGGCGATGAATTTCAGCCCGGAATGTGCGCTCGAGTCCTCCATCCCATTCCGAGTCTCGTTCGTGAACTTGCAGAAGTTGACCTTCCACGCATGGCTCGAAAGGCCCAACATGTAGATGTTGGCGCCGGAGGAAAAAACCCGAGGCTTGGCGCTGGTGATAACCACGCTTCCAACTTCGGGATGCTCGAATCGAATCCGTTGAAGAGCATCGTGCAGCTCAATATCCACGCCCAGATCGTACGAATTCAACTTGAGCTTGTAGCCGGGACGGATACCGGCGTCCTCTTGAACGTCCATCATGAGCGTTGCGATGCGTCCCTCAATCGACAGCTTCCAATGCCGATAGCGGGAGGGCTCAGTCCGGAAATCCACGTATTCAGTGGAACTCTGCTTCGCTAAGGCGGTGTCCATATTTTCTCGGGCGTCGGGGCAGCCAGGCGCCAGCTACAACATAATGCAGTTTCGGGCTTCAAGTCAACGCTAATATGCACTATAATGCTTGTTGTCGCCCATGGGTTTAAGAGCATCTAAGCCACCGCGTAAGCGGCGGAGTCTGAAGAAAACTGTGGTGTCCGACCCGCTGAAGTCGCTCGGCGAGCGCGTCCGGCAGGCCAGGGCGCGCCGGGGCATGACCCGTAAACAGCTCGCCCACCATTCCGGTGTTTCCGAGCGTTATCTGGCCCAAATTGAAGCCGGGCTCGGAAATATCTCAGTCCTCGTATTGCGGCAGCTGGGCAAAGCGCTGAATATGTCAGCCGACGTTCTGCTCTATCAAGGCTCCGAACCGCCAGTTGAGTTTGTGCACACCGTGGAGTTTCTACGACGCCTCTCGGTCGACGAGTTGAAGCATGCCCGGCAGATCTTGTTGCACCAGTTCGGCGGGGTTGACCCGGCGGCTCGTCATCGGCGGATGGCATTCATCGGACTTCGCGGAGCGGGCAAGTCAACCTTAGGCGCGGCTCTCGCGGAACGTCTCGAGATGCCGTTCCTGGAACTGGATCGCCTCATCGAACAGGAAAGCGGGCTCACTTTAAATCTGATTTTTGATTTTCGCGGGCAGGCCGGTTTCCGTCAGCTGGAACGGCAGTGTCTGGAAAATGTGCTTCGCCGTCATCCTTGTTTTATCCTTGCAACCGGAGGAAGTCTTGTATCTGAACCCGGTACCTTCGAACGATTGTTGTCGAGTTGCTTCACCGTCTGGGTCCGGACATCGCCTGAAGAACATATGCGACGCGTAATCGACCAGGGAGACATGCGTCCCATGTCCAATAATCGCGATGCTATGTCCGATTTGAAACGCATCCTCGCCGAACGCGAAGTTCTGTACAGCAAAGCCGACATTCAGATCGACACCGCTGGGCGGACCTTCGAACAAAGCCTCGATATACTGATTCAGACTCTCAGGGACACTCCTGTTCGAGAATCATTCGCGCCGGCGGTGCTTTCCCGTTGAGCCGCGGCTTGGACATCACACATCGTTATCTTGTTGACGGGCACTGGCTCGAAGCGGCCAGAATGGACGCGCGTGATGCCGGCCTGCCCACCATCGTCATGCTTCACGAAGGGCTCGGCTCGGTGGCGCACTGGAAGGATTTCCCTCTCCGTCTGTCCGAGCAAACGGGCGCCGGAGTATTTGTTTACTCGCGATACGGACACGGCGGCTCAGATGGATTGCAAGAGCCGCGAACGGTTTCCTACATGCATCACGAAGCGCAAGTGGTTCTTCCCGAAATCCTGCGGCAGGCGAAGATTGAACGGCCTTTACTTCTGGGACACAGCGACGGCGCATCTATCGCCATCATTTATGCCGGCACCTTTCCCGATTCTCCCGCTGGGCTTGCCTTGGAAGCGCCGCACGTCTTTGTGGAAGACATAACGGTGTCGAGTATCGCGCGGGCTCGCGTCGCGTACCAGGAAACAGATTTGCCGCAGCGCCTGGGCCGATATCACGCGAACGTGGATTCGGTTTTCTGGGGATGGAACAACATCTGGCTCGATCCGCGTTTTCGTGACTGGAACATCGAAGCGTTCTTAGATCGCATCCGCTGTCCTGTTCTCGTGCTGCAAGGAGCTCAAGACGAATACGGCACCATCGCGCAAGTCGAAGCCATCGAGCGCAGCATCCCTTCGGCTTCGGCTATCGTTCTTGACGATTGCAAACATGCCCCGCATCGGGATCGCTCGGACGCCACTCTCTCGGCCATCAGCGAGTTCCTCCGGGTTGCCCGCATGCCAACCATGTGAGACCGGGATCTTATTGAGATAGGAACTTAGGGAGTATCTACCAGGCGAGGCGGCTCAGACGGCAGGCCGGTGCTCACCGAAGCTCCGAGTGATATGATTTGACACATCTCAAGCCAAGGAGCCTGACATGCGCCGGATCCATTCGCTTCTTCTCGTCCTCGTTGCCGCGTTTTCACTCACGGCCGCCTCGTTGCCCTCCACCAAGCCCGAAGACTTAGGGCTATCCACCGAACGGTTACGGCAGATTCATGCCATGGTTCAGCGCCACATCGACGCGGGCGACATTACGGGAGCCGTGGTGTTGGTGGCTCGCAAAGGGCAAATCGCCTATCTCGAAGCGCAGGGCGCCATGGACCTCGAATCCA
>JBEKLB010000335.1:0-7658 GCA_050010415.1 Bryobacteraceae bacterium
TCATCGCGGTGCGCACCACCCGCATCTTCTGCCGTCCGGTGTGCCCCGCTGTATCGCCGAAAGAGGGGAATATCGACTATTATCCGTCGGCCGCCGCCGCGCTACAGGCTGGTTTTCGGCCGTGCCTGCGCTGCCGTCCTGAAAGTTGGGGCACTGCGGCGTGGGATGGAACGTCCACCACCGTGGCGCGCGCACTACGGCTGATTCACGAAGGAGCATTAGATGGACGTGGGGACGGACGTGCGGACGGCGCTGGCGAAGATTCCAACGTCGATGCGTTCGCCGAGCGCCTGGGTATCGGATCGCGGCATCTGCGCCGGTTGTTCTGGCAGCATTTGGGCGCCACGCCCATCGCCGTCGCGCAAGCGCAGCGGCTGCTCTCCGCAAAGAAACTGATTGACGAGACGCAACTGCCTCTAACCACCATCGCCATTGCTTCGGGCTATGGCAGCATTCGACGGTTCAATGCTGCTTTTAGAGCTACGTATGGACGCAGCCCGCGTGAATTGCGGCGCAAGTTGAAACGCGCGTCCAGTTCGGGTCCTTGCACGCTGCAATTGCGCTTTCGGCCGCCGTACGATTACGACGCGCTGCTGGAGTTTATCGCCAGGCGCGCCGTTGCGGGCGTGGAATCTATTTGCGGCGACGTTTACCGCAGGACATTCGTGCTGGACGGCGAAACCGGCTGGCTTGAGGTAAAGCCCAACGGGTCGCACGCGTTGACCTTGCGCGTCGATTTCGCCGGACCTGCCCGGCTGCTCCACATAGTTTCCCGAGTGCGGCGCATGTTCGATCTGGATGCCGATCCGCTGGCGATCAATTCCAGCCTTAAGCGCGAAACGCTGCTCGCCCGGCTTATTAAAGCGCGGCCCGGCTTGCGCGTCGCCGGCGCCTGGGACGGCTTCGAATTGGGAGTGCGTGCCATTCTGGGCCAGCAGGTGAGCGTGGCCGGCGCTTCCACTTTGACCGCGCGTCTGGCCGCCAAGTTCGGCCATCCGGTACCGTTTGAAGTGGACGGTCTGGCCTGCACTTTTCCAACCGCCGACGAGCTGGTTGCGGCGGACCTGGCCATCGGCATTCCGGCCTCGCGCGGCGAGGCGATCCGCGAATTTGCCAGGGCTATCGCCAGCGGAGCGCTCACATTCGATCGCGGTGAGTCGGCGACATTGGTGGAACGTTTATCTGCCATCCGCGGCCTTGGACCCTGGACCGCGCAGTACATCGCCATGCGCGCTCTGTCGGACCCGGACGCATTCCCGTCGGGCGATCTGGTGCTGCTGCGTGCGGCCAGAATGAAGAAAACTGGAGAGCTGGAACAGCACGCTGAGCGCTGGCGTCCCTGGCGCGCCTATGCCGCCATGCACCTCTGGCAAGGAGTGAAAGATGGAACAATCAATATGCTTTACGTGGATGGAAAGCCCCACCGGAAGGCTGCTGCTGGCGGCGGATAAGGTCGGCCTGCGCTACATCCTCTTTGCCGATGGTTTCGGGGATGATAGGCAGCATGACCCGGCTACGCCACGTCCGCACTGGCGCGAAGACGCGGCGCCGCTGCGCGAAACGATCCGTCAGTTGCGAGCTTTTTTCGCGGGCGAACTGCGGGAGTTCGATCTGCCGTTGGCGCCCGAAGGCCCTGCTTTCCACGGCCGCGTCTGGCGCGAGCTCTGCAATATTCCTTATGGCGAGACCATCTCTTACGGCGAACTCGCGCGACGCATCGGATCGCCAAACGCCTTCCGCGCTGTGGGACGTGCGAATGGGGCCAACCCGATCGCGATCGTCATTCCATGTCATCGCGTCATCGGCAGCAACGGCAAACTCACCGGTTACGGCGGTGGTCTTCCCAGGAAGGAACTGTTGCTGGCGTTAGAGCGCAAGCAAATGCCGTTGCCATTGGCCGCCAGTGCGGCCGCTACGCGTGGGTCTTGAGCATCGGCTTGCCTTCATGCGCGACCAAAAGATCGTGCATGTCGTTGGCGTGCTCCTCTTCGTTGGTGAGGATGCCTTCCATCATCACGCGCGTGGTGGGGTCCTTGTCGGCGAAATATCGGATCAGCTCGCGATAGTGTTCGCAAGCGATCCGTTCGGCCACCAGATTTTCCTTGATCATCTCGACCAGGTTGGCGCCTTCCACGTACTGTGAGGCGGAACGCGTCGCCAGACCTTCCGGGTTGAAATTCGGAGATCCGCCCAGTTGGTTGATTCGCTCCGCAACCTGGCGCATATGGCCTTGCTCTTCTTTTGCGTGTTGGTCGAATTCTTCCTTCACGCTCTCGCTCGAAATGCCCGTGGCCGCGATCGCGTTCATGGTGTAGCGCAGCACGCACACGATTTCCGTCGCGAGCACGGCCTGCAGGATGTCGATGGTCTGCTTCACATCGCCCTGATAGTCGGGTGTGATGGGGCCTTTTTCTAGGCTGGTGCGCGCCCGCTTGCGCAACTGCTGAACATCCGTGAGGAAGGGCTGATGGTTTGTGGTTTTGCTCATTTGATTTTTCGTATCGAATCCTAGAATATTTTTTTGACCGCTTTGCCGATGCCTATGCCGATCTTGCCTGTACCCTTTACAGAGCCCACAGCCACGTCCTTACCGCCTACCGCGGCTCCCTTGCCAACCGACGCCGCTGCATTGATGGGATGCAGAGTTACCAGATCGAGAACGCCCTTACCGGCGCCTTTCGCAAGATTTCCGGCGCCTTTTGCGGCGCCCTTTCCGAGGTCGCCAGCGCCGCTCCCGATCTCCTTGCCTGCGCCGCGGCTATGTTTTTGTTCAGGTTGGGCTTGCCCCCAGGCGCACACGACCAGCAGTGCGAGTAAGATAAACTTCATCAAAACGTGAGACGCACGAAGGGGCGGGAACGATACAATCGACAACAGTCGAAAGGAACACAACATGCGCCTCCCATCCGCCCTTCGCATAACCGTAGCCGGGGCCGGAATTCTCGCTATCCTTGGCAGTGTGAATGCCCAAGCCCCCACCACTCGCGACCTGCACTTACGCGGCGGCCGCTTCCAGCCGTTGAGTTACGACAAAATGACACCCGAACAGAAGGCGCTGGCCGACAGCATCCTGGCCGGACCTCGGGCTTCGCTGGACGGGCCATTCAACATCCTTCTGCGCAGCCCGGAGATGGGCGACCTGGCACAAAAGTTTGGCGCGCAGATGCGCTACCACTCCTCCCTTCCGCCCAGGCTGAACGAATTCGCCATCCTCATCACGGCGCGTTTCTGGACGGCGCAATTTGAGTGGCAGGCGCACCACAAGAACGCCCTGGCTGCGGGCCTGAGCCCCGCGCTCATCGACGCTCTGGCCGCCGGCAAACGCCCGTCATCCATGCAGCCTGACGAAGAGGCGGTTTACAATTTCTGCACCGAGGTGCTGAATACCAAGCAGGCGAGCGACGCAACGTTCCAAGCCGCCAAGGAAAAATTCGGCGAACGCGGCGTGGTGGACCTGATGGGCGTGGTGGGTTACTACCAGTTCGTTTCCCTGCTGCTCAACGTGGACCGTTATCCGCTCGCCGATGGCGCCCAGCCGGAGTTGAAGCCGCTGCGTTAACCTTCCGGTTTCGCCCAGACGCCGCGCTGATGCATCTGCGCGATTTGTTTCAGGATCACTTCTTCGCGATACTCGGCGTGCTTCATGGGCGCGCGTTCCAGATAGAGATTCTTTGGGTAAATAGGCGCCTCATAGAGAATCTGGTACAACTCGGTGCGCAGGTCCTTCACCCAGTTGTCCCATTGCGCACGCGCCCGGTGATCGCGCAACGCTTCGATATCGATGACGCCACCCACATAGGTTGAGCCGGCCCCGTAGTCTTGCTTGCCGACGATCTGGCCCCGATAGTTGATGATGAACGACCGCCCACCAAAGGTATCGATGGGCGTGTCCTCCTCTGAAAACAGATAATAGGTGCCCATATTGGGCGCAACCACGTAGACGTTATTGTCGAGCGCACGCGCACGGCTTTGAATTTCGAAATAATCGTTCCCGGTGGCAGGATGCGGATAAGACGCGCGGTAGATCACCTCGGCGCCATTCAGCGCCAGCGCGCGAGCATTTTCGGGATAGGAACCTTCGTTAGCCATCATGATCCCCAAACGCCCGATCTGGGTGTCCACCACCGGCCAGAACGCCTGCAGCGTGCGGCCGTATTTCTCGACCCACCAGTCATAAACGTCGTGCGGGCACATCGAATGCTCGACGGGAAACAGCGGCGACACTTTGTAATGCTGCAGGATGACTTCGCCTTGGGGGTCCAGGATGAAGCCCACATTGAAGAATCGATCCTTCCAATCGGGATGCCGGGCCTTGGCCTGGGCAATGATGTAGCTGTCGTATTCGCGCGCCAGGCGGCCCAGAAACTCGGTCTCCTCGCCGGGAATGTCGATGGCGCCTGCACGCGCGAACTGCACATGATCCAGATCCAGGACTTCGTCGTTGAAGCCTTGAAGCGCTCCCTCGGGAATGGCGATCAGGCGCACCGGCAGATCCAGACTGGATAGCCACGCTGCAGCCTTGACCAGGTGTTTCAGGTGCTCCAGGTTGATGCGAATATCCGCGCGTTTGCGTATTCCGCGCACGGTGGGAATCAGTCCCACGGCGGTGTAGGGCTTGACAGTCATGGCTCAACTCACAGCGGGCAGGCCCGCCAGCGCCATCGCAACCTCCTCGGCCGGGTACTCGTAGTTTTGCAATTTTCCCGCCTCATAGTCGATATACGATTGCATGTCGAAATGTCCGTGTCCGCAGAGATTGAACAGGATGGTCCGCTCCTTTCCCTCCGCCTTGGCGCGCAGTGCTTCGCGGATGGCTCCGGCCACGGCGTGGTTCGCTTCAGGCGCGGGAATGATTCCTTCGGCTCTGGCAAATTGAATCCCAGCGGCGAACGCGTCCAGTTGTTGCACCGCTGTCGCTTCCACCAGCCCGAGATCCACCACGTGAGACACCAGCGGCGCCATGCCGTGGTAACGCAATCCCCCCGCGTGAATTCCCGGTGGCATAAAGGTGCTGCCCAGCGTGAACATCTTCACCAGTGGCGTCAAGTGTGCAGTATCGCCAAAGTCGTAGGTGAATCTGCCCTTGGTCAGGCTGGGGCAAGCCGCGGGCTCCACGGCCACCACGCGCGCGCCGCTTTGTCCTTTAAACTTACGGTTCAGATAGGGCATCGCCAGGCCCGCGAAGTTGGATCCGCCGCCTGTGCAACCGACGATTACGTCCGGTTCGTCGCCGGCCAGGCTCATTTGCTCGATGGCTTCCTGTCCGATCACCGTCTGGTGCAGCAAGACGTGATTCAAGACGCTGCCCAGTGCGTACTTGGTGTGCGGGTCCTTGGCGGCCACTTCAACCGCCTCCGAGATGGCGATGCCCAGTGACCCGTTAGATTGCGGATCTTGCGCCAGAATTGCACGGCCGGAGTCTGTCTCCTCGCTCGGGCTGGCGGTGACGGACGCGCCGAAAGCCTCCATCAGTGCCCGGCGGTAAGGCTTCTGGTTGTAGCTGACCCGCACCATGTAGACTTTGCATTCCAGGCCAAAGAACGAGCAGGCCATGGCGAGAGACGAGCCCCACTGCCCGGCTCCAGTCTCCGTCGCAAGACACTTGGTCCCTTCCTTCTTGTTGTAATAGGCCTGCGCCACCGCAGTGTTCGGTTTATGCGAACCTGCGGGGCTGACACCTTCGTATTTGTAGTAGATCTTGGCCGGCGTATCCAGAAACTTTTCCAAACGGCGCGCGCGAAATAACGGCGTCGGGCGCCACTGCGCATACACCTGCCGCACTTCTTCCGGGATCTCGATCTCGCGTTCGGCGCTCACTTCCTGTAGGATCAGGCCCATTGGAAACAGGGGAGCCAGGTCGTCCGGTCCGATAGGTTTCAGAGTGCCCGGATGCAGCACCGGCGCTAACGGCTGCGGGAGATCGGGGAGGATGTTGTACCAGGCCTGCGGGATGCGGCTCTGCGGAAGGTTGTACTGGATTGGGTACATCGGAACATTCTATCAGCGGCGCGCAGACCGAAAGGTTTTGGGAACTGCTTCGCCGCTTCAACTGAGCAGGCCGGTGAGTTCGGAAACGCTCTTGACCTGCTCAAAGTTGCGAATGGTCCGCAGGATTTCCGAGATGCGGTCTGCCGGCAGCTTGGATTGCGGCATGAGGGCACGATATTTGGCCTCAATATCGCTCCATTCGATGCCACGCGGAGCGGAACCTTTGGGCGCATCCACCGTGCTGCGAAAGCGAGCGCCAGATCGGGTGACGATGGTCACGGTGGCTCCCCACGGCCATTGGTAGCGCACGGGACTCGGCGCGGGATCCTGGGCAACCAATCCGATGAGACGGCCGATAACGGGACGCTCGATCATCGCCGGCTCGGCATGCACCCAGGAAAAATCTTTGTCCGCCACCGCGGAGGCGATGTAGTAGGACAAGCTGTGAATGGCTTGAATAAAGTCCTTGGGCGGAGCAGCGGCCACCAGCCCGCTTTGCGGACCGGCAACGAGAATCTGCGCCACATCTTCCGGGCGCGCCCCCGATTCGCGGGCGGCGTTCACGGCGGCTTCCACCGCTGGGTGCAACGCGTGAGCGCCGGGAACCAGCTTCACCGCCAGGTAGCGCGCGATCTGGTAGTCATCTTCGGATCCACCTTGGTCCGACCCTGGATTCAATTTGCGCGCGAGGCTGCGAGCATCCGGCGTGCCACCAGTGAATACGGCCAGAAATCCGCCCGGCGCTTCCAGCATGTCCGGATTAACGGTATATCCGCGGCTGGCTGCGAGCGCTGCGTTGATGGACGTGAGCGCGGCATTGCCGGCGTGATACTCGCGCGCCCAGCTATTGGTGCCGATGGAAAGTCCGCCCACCGTGGTTGCGGTAATCCCGATCGCTTGCGCCATCTGTTCATCCGTCAGCCGCAGAAGCTTGGATGCCGCAACCGCTCCGCCGAAGGCCACGATCGCCGAAGCGTGAAAGCCACGCCCCACGCTGCCACTGACGGCGCCCGCGCCGGCACCGTCCGACGAGGGAGTGCTGGCCGCGATCGCGTCCGTAATGCGTCCGGCCGCTTCGTATCCGGCGACCATCGCGCTGAGCGTTTCCTGGCCGCTGGCATTCATTCGTTCGCCGACGGCCAAGCCCACGGCAGTGAGACAGGTCCCGATGTGCGCCACGTTGCGCAAATCGCTGTCGTCGGAAGCGGAGGCGTCGCTGAGCATCGCGTTCACGCGCGCCGTGGATGCGACAGGAAGTTTCGCTCCGTCAAACCAAACGGTGGCTTCGCCTTTGCCGCCCTGCTCTTTAGCGAGCTCCCGAATGATGCGAACCGATCCGACATTGGCTCCGGCAGCCGCGCTGGATAAGGTGCTCGCGAGGATCATTTTGGCGTATTTGACCGGCGTGGGCGGCAAGCTGGCATAGCTCATTGAGTTGAGGATGCGAGCCAGCGCAAGACTGCTCGTGGCCGTCTTGCCGCCGATGTAGTTTCCTTGAGGAAAAGCTATGCGAGTCATCCCTCCGGCAACTAGGCCGGCCTTCAAAAGCATTCGGCGGCTGAATCGATCGAGCGGCATGAGGTCTCGACCAAGTTTACATCGCCGTTGCTCACCCTCCCCATCACGAAAGAGCTTTAGCCAGGCGATTGAGAAGCAGATCGCAGCCGGCC
>JBEKLB010000336.1:0-7657 GCA_050010415.1 Bryobacteraceae bacterium
GTCATCGAGCTTTAAATCGACGCTCCCGCCATTGCCGAAACTCTGCACCGGACGGCCGGTCTTGGCATCCAGCGCAACCAGCCGGTAACCAATAGTGACGTACAGAATTCGCTCTTCGCGGCCATCGGTCCAGTAAGCCAGTCCGCGGCCTGAAAGCTGGCGGGGCGAGGCTGAGGCCCGCGCACCCTCGCGTTCGCCATGAACCCACAGCAACTCCCCTGTCGCCGCGTCCAGGGCAACCACGGATCGTCGCGTTCCCGCGGTAGAATACACCACGCCATTTGCCATCAAAGGCGTTCCTTCGAAGTTGTATTCGGGACGCGGTCCAAGGTTTTCGGTTTTGAACCGCCAGGCGATCTGGAGTTTGCTGAAATTGGCCGCGTTGATTTGGTCCAGCGGCGAATAGTGCGTGTTGCCCAGATCGCCGCCGTACGTTTGCCATTCACCGTTCTTGGCGCCGGTCTGTCCGTGGACCGCAAGAATGGCCCACGGAAGCCCGCAGACAGCCAGAGCCGCACTCAGGAACCGCCGAGGAAAAATTCCCCTCATGCTAGAACGTTATACGCCCCGTCAGCTGAATGGACCTCGGTCCGGCGCCCTCCGCGGTCTGCAGATTGCTGATCTGTCCGAAGCCGGCGCCCACGTAACCCAGATCCAGGATGCCTGGCATCGCGTAGTTTGGATGATTGAAGGCGTTGGCTGCCGCCGCGCCCACCTGCATCCGCACGCGCTCGTTGAACGAAATCCGCTTGAGCAGCGATAGCGACACTACCGTTTCTCCCGGACCGACCACCGAACCGATGGAAGAATCGCCGAAGCGGCCGATATTGCTCGGCGCGGTGGTGAACGCGGCCGGATTGACCCACTGGTTCAGCGACTGACCCGCATAAAGCGGAACTCCCGGCACCGTGTCCGCCCGCCCATCGGCCTGCAATACGTTGAACCCCGTACCAGAAGGGTCGCCCGGGGCGGTAATTGTCATAAAGGGTCCGGTTTGGGCGACGATCACGCCTGAAAACTCCCAACCGCCAATGATCCCATCGACGAGCTTATTCGAATTGGATGCGAAATGCCTTCCCTTCCCAATTGGCAGCTCGTAGAGGAACGTTGCCAGGAAGCGCTGGCGCGCGGTGAAAGCCACGTTGCCATAATCCAGCCTTGGATCGGCCGGGTTGGACAATACTCCACCTGTTGGCTGCTCAAAGCTCGCCCCCGAAGGATTGAAGCCAGTAGCATCAGAAAGATTTTTCGCCAAAGTGTAGCTCGCCTGAAACTGCAGACCGCCAGAGAAGCGCTTGTGCACGGACGCGGTGAACGCGTTGTAGTTCAAAACTCCATCGGATTCCCGGAAGAGGACCTGTTCGAAAATCGGGTAAGGCGCGAACGCGCTGGCTGCCGCGAACCCTACCGTGTTAGGGGGGACCTGGTCCAGGTTCTCAATCACACCGAGGTCCGAGCTGTGATTCCCATCATAGGAAAGTCGAAGTCCGATTCCTTTGCCCAGGTCCTGCTCTACCGTAAAGTCCCACTCCTGAACGGTAGGATCCTGAAAATGCCTGGGGAAACCCACGGCGAACTCCTGGGATCCAGGTACCGCGAGATTGGAAGGGAAAGGGTAAGGGAACGAATATTGCGGCTTTCCGTTCACCACTGAGTTCGGGAAAAATGCGAAATCGCTCGAGGCCACCGTACCGCCGTCGTCCGCGAGCCCGCCCGTGAGCGCCTCGATAAACCGGCCGTATCCGCCGCGAACCACGGTGCGATTGTTGTTCAACGGCTTCCAGGCGATGCCAAAACGCGGCGCAAAATCGGTCTTCTGCGAAAAACGCATGTTCGGTGGAAGCCCATCTTGAGCAGCCGTCAGAATGGGAGTCGGAGCGATGGATTGAACAAAAGAGGGATTGACGATGCCGAACGCGGCCTGACTCGGAATGATTACGGCTCCGGGCACCTGCTGCCCATTGACGACCGACTTGTAGTCCGGATCGAAGTTAGTAATGTTGAGCAGATGATCCTGCATCATCGGATGGTATTCCCAGCGCAAGCCGTAATTGATGGTCACACGAGACGAGATTTTCCAGTCGTCCTGAACAAAGACGGCGTAGGCCGGCGCGTAGAATTCGTTGTTGGGTTGAACGATGGTCGCAATCCCGGACAAATCCGGATACCCGAGCAGGAACGATTCAAACGGTTGAGCGGCCGTCTGGACGCCGTTGGTCTGAAGTGAACTCAAGAGAGAGCCATTGAAAACGTAATAGCCCAGACGGGACTGCGCGTAGGAATTGGAGTAGTACGCATTCAGATAACGAAAGTCCCCTCCGAACTTCAACGTGTGCTTGGCCCTGGTCCAGGTCAAGGTATCCAGGAGCTGAATACCCCGGCTCTTGGTTTCCGACGAGTATGTCCCAAAGAACTGCTCGGTGGGCTGATAGCCGGTAATAATAACGCCCGGAATGGCGTCGCCGGACGGAATTGAGAAGCCGGCTCCGATGCCCAGGTCGCTTGCAATCTGAGCCGCGGTAAGCCCGTAGCTGGTGGACGTGTGGTTTCCAGCGATGCCGCCCTTCAACTCGTTCACCACCGAGGGCGAAATCACGTAGGTGTAACCGCCGATCAGCGCGTAATCGATTTCGGGCACCGAGAAGGAACCCAACGAAGCTGTGCCGTTCGACGGAACATCCACACGGCGGTTCTTATAAGTCATGTGGAAATTGACGGATTGCTTGGATGTGAGTTGCTGGTCGAATCTCAGGTCAGCCTGATTGGAAAAAATCGGAGTGGGGAAATACGCGGCGAAATTGTTCGACGTCGCTCCCGCGGGGCCGTAGTTCGGCAGCGGGAAAAGATACTGCAGCATCTTTTGCGACAGTGGCGAAAGCTGGTTGGCACTCAGCACCGGGCCGCCCAGGGACGTCAAGTCGCCCGATCGCATGGCGAGCGAAGGAACGCTCTCAATCTCAATAGTCTGGTCCGGCCGGCGCAGCGCTTCATAACTACCGAAGAAGAACGTCCGGTTGCGCCCATCGTACAGTTTGGGAATGACGATGGGACCGCCCATGTAAATGCCGAAATTGTTCATCTTGAGCGTAGGCGTGGTGTTGGTGAACGTGTTGCTTGCGTTCAGTTCACTGTTCTGGAGATTCTCGAACACGCCGCCGTGATAAGTATTGGTTCCGCTCTTAGTAATCGTAGTGATGTCGGCGACGCCGCCGTACTCGGCTGGATTCACCACTTCGCTGACACGAATCTCTTCGATGGCATTGAACGAAGGGAACAGTTCGGCGATGGGACCGGCTAAATCGGAGGTTCCTCCTATCACGCTAATGCCGTCGATCGAAACGGATAATTGCGCCGGATTGCTGCCGGCGACGGAGATATTGCCATTCTGATCGGTTTGCACGCCAGGTTGCGTGGTGAGCGTCGAGATGGGACTGGTTGAGCCGGCCGCACGAGTTGCAATAGCGACGGGGAGGTCGATTAACTCCCGGCCGGTTTTTGTTTCGGCGATGTTCGATGTATCGGTCTGTACATCCGGGACATTGGTGGCCTGGACGTCCACCGATTGCGCCTGGCTAGCCACCTTGAGAGCGACATCGAAGCGCCTGGTCTCGCGAGCCAGAAGATCGAACTGCGAAAACTGCTCCTGCTGAAAGCCTGGCGCCTCAATCAGCAAAACATAGGCGCCGATGTCGACTCCAGTAAAGCGGTAGTCGCCATTCACATCGGTAGTAGCCGTTCGCTGGGCGCTGGTGCCTTGGTTATTGAGGTGAACGGAGGCGCCCGCTACCACGGACCCGGACGGATCTTTCACCGTTCCCAGCACGGTGGCCTCGGTGTTCTGGGCCAGCAGAGCTGAGGCCGAAGCTATGGCGATGAGCACCACCACAACCTCTGTTCTAGACAGAACGCTCACACACGCCCTCAAGAAGAGCTCGAAAACCGCTCGATGTGAATAGGACATCTGATGCCTCCAGGTACTGACTGACGGATATATCCGCGCTTGAGAAACAACGTTCGCGCTGCGAAACACCCCGCTTCGCAGAACGAGACCGTTTCCAAGAGGACCTGCGTTTGGCGACGGGGAAGCGCGTCTTTCTGCCGACAAAGAAACCCGATTATACCGGCGTGCCTGGGCGCTGTCAACAGAAATTGACATTTCTGAATGCAAACGTTGATATGTCTGTGAGAGCTTGATTTGTGCTAGCATACCCCTGATTCACATTTCCGTCGGGAAGGTTGCAAACCAAATCATGAAGTCCCTGGCTCCCACATGTTTCGCCTTCAGCCTTTTGTTGCAGTCACTTGGAATTGGCATAGCTGAAGCGCAGGCACCCATACCCGCCGCGCTTCAGAACTACCGGCCGGTAACGTCCGAGCGCCTCAAGAACCCGGAACCGGAGAACTGGCTAATGAACCGGCGCACCTATGATGGCTGGGGTTATAGCCCGCTGAATCAGATTACCACCGCTAATGTCGCGCGCCTTCGACCGGTCTGGATATTTTCAAGCAACGATCTCAAGCCCCATGAATCTCCACCCCTGGTAAACGGGGGAGTCATGTTCGTCACCACTCCGACCAATCAAGTGATTGCCATCGACGTGAAGAGCGGCAATCTTCTGTGGCGCTACAAGCGATCGCGGCCCAGCGGCAGCGTTATCCCCAACGATACCAATCGGGGGGTTGCCCTCTATCAGGACAAAGTCTATTTCGCGCTAACCGAGGCGGTGCTGGTGGCGCTCAACGCTACCACCGGCAAGGAGGTGTGGAGAACCGCCATCGCCGACAACAAGGCCGGCTACTACACCACCCTCTCTCCGATGATCGCCGGCGGAAAGATCCTGCTGGGCGCCTCGGGCGGAGAGAACGGAATCCGCGGCTTCATCGCCGCGTTCGACCCAGACTCCGGCAAGGAGCTTTGGCGAACCTTCACCATCCCCGCGCCCGGCGAGCCAGGCAGCGAGACATGGAAGGGCGATCAATGGAAGCACGGCGGTACGCCGGTGTGGGTGTCCGGAAACTATGACCCGGAGACGAACCTGGCCTATTGGGGGACTGGAAACCCCAGCCCTTACATGGGCGATCAGCGGCCCGGCGACAATCTCTACAGTTGTTCTACGCTAGTGATCGACGTTGCCACCGGCAAGATCAAAGGCTATTTCCAATACAATCCGAACGACGCCTGGGATTGGGACGAGGTCTCTCCGCCGATTCTGCTAGATTACCGCCGCAATGGGCAAATGATCAAGGGACTGATTGATGTCGGCCGCGACGGCTACATTTGGTACCTGGATCGAACCAGCGAGGGCGCCATTCACTTCCAGCAAGCCAAGCCGTTCGTAAAGCAGAACGTGTTCAAGAGCATCGACCCGAAGACCGGGCGTCCCGACGTCGACCTGGAGCACAAGCCCGGGACCCACAAGATGGCCTACTTTTGCCCCGGCTGGTGGGGAGGGAAGAACTGGGTGCCCATCTCCTTTAGCCCGCAAACCCGGATGATTTACGTCCCGGCCAATGAAAACACCTGCGGTACGGGCGAGGGAACCGAAGACGTCACCTACGTTCCCGGCAAGCAGTTCGAAGGCGCGAAATGGCAGTTCCTGGTGGCGCCCGGCGCCGATCATATTGGCGAAGTCCAGGCTTGGAATGTGGACACTTTCGAGAAAGTCTGGACTCACACCTATCCGCGCTCGTCCAACTGGGGCGGCATGCTGGCAACCGCCGGCGGCGTGGTCTTCAACGGTGGAACCACCGATCGGAAGATCCATGCCTTTGACGCCAAAACCGGCAAGGTCCTGTGGGAATTTCCGACCAACTCCGCCATCATCGCGGCGCCGACTACATTCATGCTCGAAGGCAAGCAGTACCTCGCGGTATATTCGGGCTACGGCGGCGATGCGCGCGGAATGCAGGGTGGACTGAACCGCGCCTTCCCCGGTGAATTTCCGGAAGTGCCCGAGGGCGGAGGAGTCTGGCTGTTCGCGCTCGACGCCCGTTAGACGTCGCCGTTAGACATCGCCATTAGACGTCGATGATACTAAGCACCTTGGCCAGCGTCTGGATGGGGTCTGATCCAGGTCTCGGACGATATTCGTGACAAATGTAGCCCGTGTATCCGAGGTCGGCGATGGCCTTTGCGATGAAGCGGTAATTGAGCTCCTGAGTGTCGTCGATTTCGTTGCGGCCTGGAACGCCGCCCGTATCGAAGTGGCCGATCCATTGGAAGTTGTCGCGAATGTTAGCGACAACGTCGCCATCCATGATCTGGGCGTGGTAAATCGAAAACAGCAGCTTCACGCGCGGCGAGTTCACGCGCTTGCACACGTCGAAGCCCCAGGCCACGTGATCGCAGATCTGGTCTTCGCGGCCGTACGCCGGGTCTTTGTATTTGCTATTCATGTTTTCCAGACAAATGGTGACGCCTTTATCCTCGGCGTGCGCCTTCACGCGATTCAGCATGGCTACGGCATTGTCGGCGCCTTCCTGATAGGACATTCCACGACGCTGGCCGCCCACCGCAATCATGTTCGGGCAGTCGTTCGCCGCACAAACGTCCAGCGTGGCGCTCATTGATTTTTCGAGGCTGTCATGCAGCTCCTTCCGGATCAGGCCGGCTTTAAACGTCACACCGCCGGTTGGGCCCATGGTTGGAAGGAGGCCATATTTCTTGAGAGTAGGCCAGGTTTCCACCGGAACCGTGTCGATGCCCTTCACTCCGAGTTCGGCGGCATGACGGCACATTTCGTCCAAAGGCATCTTTGGATCGAAAACCGTGGTCATCACGGTCTGTTTGAGGCGCCCTTTTCGCTGGACGCCCGCTTGGGCCGGCGAAATCTGTGCGGCGGCATGGACGGCGCCAAAGGCGGCTGCGGTGGTGACAAAGCCCCGGCGCGAGATGTTTGACATATCAAAGCCTCCAAGTTTGATTCAATGAGAAACACAGTATAGCACCGAAACGCATGAATCATAACAGGCTACTTGCTCGAAGTAACTGCGTAAGGTCGACGTGATGGCATGTGTTTCGGCCGTCAATCACTGTCCACAGATATAGCAATTATGCTAAAGTAGCTCGCTATGAGGTGCGCCACATCCCACAGCCGCCGGAACTTCTTACGATTTCTGGCCGGCAGCCCCGCTCTCGCCTGGGCCCAGCAACTCTCGCCGGAACCGCATTCCGCGCTGGTCGAAAGCGCCAAGGATGCCCTCAGCGTGAAGGATTTCGAAGAGATCGCGCAGCGCAAGCTGCCCCCCGCTCATTGGGGGTACGTATCGTCGGGGGTGGATGAGAACGCCACATATCGCGCCAACCTGGCCGGATTCCAGCGCATCCAGCTGCGACCGCGGCGGCTGGCTGACATCGCCAAGACCGATACCCGTGTGGAGCTTTTCGGCGCCACTTTCGACAGCCCCATCTTCCTGTGCCCCTTGAGCGGTCAAAAAATGTTCCATGCCGATGGCGAGCTCGGCTCGGCCCGCGCGGCGCGGGAAAAGAACGCCCTGCAGGTTCTGTCGACCCAAACCTCCACTTCGGTGGAGGAAGTGGCCCGCGCGCTGGGACGTCCGCCCTGGTATCAGCTCTACATGCCGGCTCAGTGGAGTGGCACCGAAAAGATGGTGAGGCGAGTGGAAGACACCGGCTGCGCGGCGCTGGTGATGACAG
>JBEKLB010000337.1:0-7622 GCA_050010415.1 Bryobacteraceae bacterium
GAGGAGTTGCCGGCCTGGCTGTTGCTCTCTATCTTTGGCTGGGAGGCGTAATCGGCTCCGAATTTCTGCCGCATCTGGATGAAGGCGCCTTGTGGGTACGCGGGACGCTTGCTCCCAGCACCGGACCGACGGAAGGCATCCGCCTGATGAATCAGGCGCGGCTCATTCTTTGCTCTTGGCCCGAAGTGACGCAGTGCACCAGCCAAACCGGGCGTCCGGACGACGGTACCGACACCACCAGCTTTTTCAATACCGAATATTTTGTCGATCTCAAGCCCAAGGAACAATGGCGGAAGGCCTTTCATCAGAACAAGGACGAAGTGATCGCGTCGATGGATCGCGAACTGGAGAAGATTCCCGGAGTGGTGTGGGGCTTCTCCCAACCTATCGCCGACAACATGGAAGAAGCCGTCAGCGGGGTTAAGGGCCAGCTTGCGACCAAGGTCTACGGCGACGATTTACATGTTCTCGAAGAGAAAGCCGATGCGGTAGCGAAGATCATGGGCAAGATCAAGGGGATTCAGGACCTGGGCGTGTTTCAGGTTCTGGGCCAGCCCAACGACAACTTCATTGTGGACCGGCAGGCGGCCGCTCGCTATCAGCTCAACGTGGCCGATGTTCAAGATGCCATCAGTACCGCCGCCGGTGGAAATGCGCTCACCCAAGTGTTGCAAGGTGAAGCGCGGTACGACCTGGTGATGCGCTATTTGCCCACTTATCGCAATACCAAGGAAGCCATCTCGAACATTCGTCTGTTGGCGCCCACCGGTGAGCGCGTTTCGCTCGCGCAACTTTGCAAGGTGGAAGAACGCGACGGAGGCTCTGAAATCTATCGGGAAGGCAATCAGCGTTACGTCGCCATCAAGTACAGCGTGCGCGGCCGCGATTTGGGTGGTGCGGTTGAGGAAGCGATTACCAAAGTAACCTCGGGCGTCGAGCTGCCGCGCGGATATCACATCAACTGGGAAGGCGAGTACGAAAGCGCGCAACGCGCGAACGCCCGCCTGGCTATCGTGGTGCCGCTCACCATCCTGCTGATCTTCATCATTCTCTACAGCATGTTTCGCTCGTTCAAATGGGCGACGTTGATTATGATCAACGTGATGCTGGCGCGCATTGGCGGCCTGCTCGCTCTGCTCATTACGCACACCAACTTCAGTGTCTCCTCAGGCGTGGGTTTCCTCGCGCTGTTCGGCGTTTCGGTGCAAACCGGCGTGATCATGCTGGAGTACATCAATCAGCTGCGCGTGCGCGGACACACCATCCTCGATTCGGCGGTGGAGGGAGCGGTTTTGCGGCTTCGCCCCATTATGATGACCATGCTGGTGGCGACTCTCGGCCTGCTGCCGGCCGCCATGTCGCACGGCATCGGCTCAGATTCTCAGCGGCCGTTTGCCATCGTGATCGTCGGCGGACTCATCTCAGATCTGGTCATGAGCATCTTCCTGCTCCCCACGCTCTATGTGTGGATGGCCGGGACCAATGACGTGCTTCCGGAGCCGGAAGGCGACTACGACGAGCAAGTGTAGACCGCTTATTTCCAGGCGGAATAAACCGGTTTGGCGACCAGAAAATCGGGGTTGGCGCCGGCTTTCGGGTGGAACTTCTGCACTCGCCCGGCGTCCACCTCGGCGACGTACAGGTTTCCTTCCTGGTCCACGCTCATCCCGTGCACGCCCCACAGGCCGCCTGCGAATTCGCCCATGCTGCCCCAGGAATAAAGCAAATGGCCTTGCAAATCCCACTCCACCATCTTGTTCGTGGTGCGGTCATAAGTCCAAACGGATTTGCCCGATCCGATATACAGCAGATGCAGGCTCGACGGATCGGCGTCAATCTTCCATTCGTATAGGTACTTGCCGTTCTCGTCGAACACCTGAATGCGATGGTTGTTGCGATCGTTCACAAAAACGTGATGCGTGGCCGGATCGACGGCCACTCCATGTACGTTGCTGAAGTAACCCGGACGAGTATCGATGGGCCCGCGCGGCGGTCCGCCGAGCGTACCCCACTGCATGAGAAACTTCCCGTTCTTATCGAACTTCGCTATGCGAGTCCCGGTGTAGCCGTCGGAGACGAAGAAGGTCCCATCGGGCAGCCAGTCGATATAGGTGGGGCGGTTGAAGTGCGTTGCGTCGGCGCCAGACACCTCCGGAGTGCCGATGGTCTGGAGCAGCTTGCTGCCATCGTGCGTGAAGCGGTAGATCACCTGCATGTTGTCGTCGACGATCCAGACATTCTTTTCCGGATCATAAGGGCTGATGTAGATAGAGTGCGGACGGCGGAACAGCTTGTCCCATTGCTTCCAGGTCTCGATGATCTTGCCGCTACCATCCACCACCACCACGCAGTTCTCCCATTTCGCGTCCACGCCCAGCTGGCGATAGGGCGGCCCCTTGATGCCGAGGTCGGGAGCCTTCCCTTCCCAACTGGTCAGCCACTCGCTGACGTCGTTGTCCGTTCCGCCGGTGCCCGGCAAAGACGCCACGGTTGCGTCACGCCAGAATCCAGCTACCGGGAAGGTGATGCTGGGTCCAAGCTGCGGGAGCAAGGTCGCCTTGGGAGGAGCCATCTTCGGCAGCTCGCCACGAAACAACATATAGATGCGATTCGGGCTTTCCGCGTAAACGCTTTCACCCGCACCGTAAGTCCATTTTTCATTTCCAGGCAGAGTGCTGATGTCTTGCGGCCAGTTCTTGACGAGATCGTAGGGACCGGTCAAGTCCTCCGATCCGAGGGCTCCCGGAACTGCGGCGAATCCTGTTCCCGGCTTGGATCGGGCTTGCACGGATGCCAGCCTGGCAGAGATCAATAGGCCGATGCCGACGCCCAGCGCCAGCATCAGTAACATGGGCCAAGTTTTTCGCATGAACATGAACATGCTCCTCGCGGACCGGGTCTTTTGGAACACCCAGTGGAAAGATCATACTACGCGGCGAGTTGCAGCGAAGGGATGACGTTCCTGGAAGCCGGGTATCCGGGATGTATTCCAACGTATACTTGATGAGAACGTAGACCATGTGGATTGTCCGGCTGGCTCTCGGCCGCCCCTACACCTTCGTCGTAATGGCTGTTCTGATCGCCATCCTGGGCGTGACAGCGATCATTACCATGCCCGTCGATATCTTTCCTTATATCGACATTCCCATCGTCAGCGTGCTCTGGTATTATCCCGGCCTTGGGCCGGAAGAGATGGAGAAACGCGTCTCCACCAATTTCGAGCGCAGCCTCACGTCGAACGTAAACGACATTGAACATATCGAGTCGCAATCCTACAACGGCTACTCGGTCATTCGGGTTTACTTCCATCCGAACGTCAAAATTGACATGGCGGTGGCACAAGTGACAGCAACCATGGAAACGTCGCTGCGCAGCATGCCGCCCGGTATGTTTCCCGCCAACGTTTTGAAGTACGACGCCGCCAGCGTCCCCATCCTGCAGCTCGGTCTCTCCAGCAAGACACTGCGTGAGCAGGAAATCTTCGACATCGGAAATAACTTCATCCGCACTCCGCTCGGGACAGTGCAGGGCGCATCTGTTTCCTATCCGTTTGGCGGAAAACAGCGCGGGGTGATGGTGGACCTGAACCTGGATGAGCTGTACGCGAAACAGCTTTCGCCGATCGACGTCTCCAACGCCCTGAACCTGCAGAATCTGATCCTTCCGGCCGGGACCGCGAAGCTCGCCAAGACCGAGTATCAAGTGCGAGTGAATAGCAGCCCGGTGTTGCTGGACGATTTGAACAATCTGCCCATCAAGACCGTCAACGGCGCAACCGTCTACATCAAGGATGTCGCGCAGGTGCATGACGGATATTCGGTCCAGACCAATATCGTGCGCACCAACGGCTCGCGCGGGGTTCTGATTACAGTTACCAGGAACGGGAAAGCGTCCACTCTGTCGATTGTCAATGCGGTGAAGGCTGCCCTTCCCGGCATTCTTGCCAACGTGACGCCGGAGCTGAAAGTGGTGGCGCTGGCCGATCAGTCCGTCTTCGTGCGAGCTTCCATTCAGGGCGTAATCCGCGAAGCGGTGATCGCCGCGGGGCTCACCGGCCTGATGATCCTTCTGTTCCTCGGCAGTTGGCGCAGCACGCTGATCGTCTGTATTTCCATTCCGCTCTCCATCCTCACATCGCTGTGTATTATGAGCCTTCTGGGACAGACCATCAATGTGATGACGCTGGGCGGCCTGGCGCTGGCCGTGGGCATTCTAGTGGACGACGCTACGGTCGAGATCGAGAACACGCACCGCAATATCGCGATGCGCAAGCCGTTAGTTCGCGCGGTGCTGGATGGCGCGTCGCAGATCGCGGTTCCCACCTTTGTCTCGACCATCTCGATATGCATCGTGTTCGTCCCGGTGCTCCTGCTCACGGGAACGGCCCGGTATCTCTTTACTCCGCTCGCCATGGCGGTGGTTTTCGCCATGCTCGCTTCCTATTTCTTGTCCCGTACGCTGGTTCCGACCATGATGGCTTATCTGCTGGATGCCGAAATTGGTCTGTACCGGGAGAGTGCCGACGGCGCACCCGCGGCCGGCAAGGGGCCCATCTGGACCGCGCACCATTTGTTCAACGCGCTCTTTGAGAAGCTCCGATACCGTTACATGGGTCTGCTGGATTGGTCGCTCGGGCATCCCGGACGGGTTCTCGCGGCATTCATGGGCGTTTCGCTGGCGTCGCTTGGATTGGTGAAGCTGATCGGAGAAGATTTCTTTCCCAGCGTCGACGCCGGCCAGATGCGCCTGCACGCGCGCGGGCCCGCCGGTATGCGGATTGAAGAAACGGAACTGCGATTCGCGGCGCTCGAGCGCGAGATCCGCTCCGTCATTCCGCCGGATCAGGTGGACATGCTGATCGACAACATCGGAATCCCCAATAGCTGGCCGGCTCTGGCCCAAGGCGACATACCCACCATCTCCTCGGCCGATGGCGAAATACTGATCTCGCTGAACAAAGAAAAGCATGCGCCCACCAAGGGCTATGAAATCCTGCTGCGAAAGCGGCTGCGCGACAAGTTCCCGGACATGACTTTCTTCTTTCAACCGGCCGACATCACCAGCCAGATCGTCAATTTCGGGCTGCCGGCGCCGATCGACCTGCAGGTGGTTGGCAGCAACGCGAGAGCCAATTACAAGATCGCTCAAACGCTTGCCAACAGAATGGCACTGATCCCCGGCGCCACTGACGTTCACATCCATCAGGTAACGGCGCAGCCGGGAATCAGCTTGAACGTAGACCGAGTGAAAGCCTCGCAATTGGGGCTGACGCAAAGGGACGTTACCAGCAGTATGTTGATCTCCCTCAGCGGCAGTTCCACGGTGGCGCCCAATTTCTGGCTGAATTGGACCAACGGCGTGAGTTACAGCGTTGGGGGTCAGACTCCGCAATACCGTGTCGATTCCCTGGATGCTTTGCTTCGCACCCCCATCTCGGTTGCGACCAGCGCGGAGAGTGGCGTGACCGCTGAGAATATGGCCGGGGCCTCCGGCGGTTCGAACTCGTTTGTCGCCGCTTCGCCCAACGGCTCTTCACAAGCCTACGGAAATCCGGGAGCGGTGGCGGGCAGCACCCAGCTTCTTTCCAATCTCGTAACGGTTCAACGGGACTACACGCCGGTGATCGTGAACCACTACAACGTTCTCCCGGTGTTCGACGTGTACGCCAATGTCGACCGGCGTGATCTGGGCGGCGTGGGCGCCGATGTGCGAAAGATTATGCAGGACGAGGGGTCCCATTTACCGCGCGGAACGTCTTTTGCCTTGCGCGGCCAGGTGGCCACCATGGAATCGTCATTCTTCCGCCTGGCGCTCGGAATGATTTTTGCCGTGGTTCTGGTTTATTTGCTGATGACCGTAAACTTTCAATCCTGGCTCGATCCCTTCATCATTCTCACTGCTCTGCCCGGAGCCATGGCCGGCATTCTCTGGATGCTCTTCGTCACCGGCACCACTCTGAGCGTCCCGTCGTTGATGGGGGCGATCATGTGTATCGGGGTAGCCACCGCGAACAGCATTCTGATGGTGACCTTCGCCAATGACGAACGCGAGTGCGGGATCGACGCGAAGAGTGCGATGCTATCCGCCGGTTATGCCAGAATGCGTCCCGTGCTGATGACGGCAACCGCCATGATCCTCGGGATGCTTCCCATGGCGCTAGGCCTGGGCGAAGGCGGCGAGCAGAATGCGCCCCTGGGGCGCGCCGTGATCGGTGGTCTGATGTTTGCCACCGTTACGACACTGTTCGTAGTTCCGATCATTTACAGCTATTTGCGGAAGCAGCCCCCGGTGGATCACTTGCGCAGGCTGGCCGAGCGGGAGGGAGAAATCCTCTGATGCCTGGCGCCGAACCGGATCCGCAGCCGGCCGTTGCAAATGAGACCGTGGAGGAAAGGCTCCGCAGGGAAAATCGGGAGCTCCAGCGGCAGCTTGAAGAATTGAAAAGGCCCGCTCATGCGGGTCCGCCGCGGAATCTGTGGCATCCGTCCGCGACCACCATCTGGGTCATCTTCCTGGGAGCAGCGGTCCTGATCTTCATCGCATTTCTGGCCGGCTATATTCCTTTGCAGAAACAACGCGCGGTGGTGGCCGGCGAGGCGCATCAGGAAGAACAGGCCTTGCCGCGCGTGGAAGTAATCAAGGTTGGACGCTCCACCCAAGAAAGCGGGCTGCAGCTGCCCGGCAACATCCAGCCCATCACGGAGGCGCCGGTTCTGGCTCGAGCGGACGGATATGTCGAACAACGCATGGTGGACATTGGCGATCGTGTAAAAGCGGGCCAAATCCTGGCAAAAATTGACGCGCCTGAATTGACCGATCAGGTAACGCAAGCCAAAGCCACCGTCCGGCAGGCGCAGGCGGCGTTGGAACAGGCCACGGCCAACGTGCAGCAGGGCAGAACCGACATGGAACTGGCGCGCGTGATGGCCCGCCGGTCCACCCAACTGGTAGCCAAAGGCGCGGTCTCAAAACAGGACGACGATCAGGCTCAGGCCCAGTACAATTCGAAACTCGCGGCGGTAGAATCGCTCGAGAAGGCCATTGATGTCCAGCGCGCCAATATCAACGCGGCGCAATCGAATGTGGCGCGACTGGAAAAAATGGAGAGCTATTGCGTGGTCCAGGCGCCTTTCGATGGCGTCATCACTCTGCGCAACGTGGATGTAGGCGCGCTCGTCACCTCTGGCAGCACCTTGCTGTTTCGAATCGCTCAGACGGCCGCGCTCAGAACCTACATCAACGTACCGCAGACTTACGCCGATTCCATCCGGCCCGGAGAACCAGCCACCCTGACCGTTTCGAATCTGCCTGGGCGCCAATTCGCCGGCCAGGTGGCGCGCAGCGCGAGCGCTCTCGATCCGAGCAGCAGAACCCTGCTGGTGGAAATTCGCGTACCAAATCCCGACAACGCATTATTGCCCGGGATGTATTCTCAAGTGGAACTGAGCAGCGTCCGCGCGGACCCGCCGCTGCTGGTGCCAAGCGATGCGATGATTGTGCGGGCCGACGGAGCGCAAGTGGCCGTGGTTCGCTCCGATCACACCGTGCATCTTCAGAAGATTGAAGTGGGCCGCGACTACGGCGACCGCATTGAAGTGCTCAAGGGACTGCGCGAAGGAGAC
>JBEKLB010000338.1:0-8397 GCA_050010415.1 Bryobacteraceae bacterium
GAACGCCTTCATGTACCACTGCTGCATCTCGACGTACTGCTTGTTGATGAAATGGATATGATGCGCCACAATGGGCGGCGCGTCTTTGTCAGCGCTGGTAACGAGCTCGATTTTCGCCCCGTCAGGACCGATGAAATACGCGAACTTTCCATATACCGCGGACGTGCCCGATTTCGGCGGTGGTGCCTCACCCGGCTTCGGTTCCCGCCCCGTGGTTTCCTGATATCCTGCAGCGGCCAGCTTAGCCGCCATGGCCGGCACGTCCGGCACTGCGAAGCCGATGTGATCGAAAGCGGTGCCGCGGGTGGGGCCAGTGGGCTTCTGGACGCGCAGGAAGATGAACGCGTCGGGGAACTCAATGACATCAATGTCGCCGAACTTGATGGCTCGGCCGCCGAGCGTGTCGACCCAAAATTTCTTATGAGCCTCGACGCTCGCCACGTTGAGATGATAGTGGCCGATGCGGACCGGCGCGTCCGGATGACTCAAGAGTTGGGCGAATGCAGGCAGCGCTACCGAAGACATCAGCGCGACCAAAGTGAATTGAGTTGCTCTCATTTGAGGTCGGCGAGCCCTTCGGTCATCTCGATATTCGTTCCCCAGGGATCTTTGATGAACGCGATCGCGATTCCAAGCTGCGGCACCTTGGTATAAGGACGATCCAGTTTGATGCCCTGCGCTTCCAGCTTTTTCGTAAACGCTTCCAGGTCTTTGATCTCGAAGCCGATGTGATCGAGCGCCCGGCCGGTGGTGCCGACGGTCGGCGTGGGAGACGGCGAGAAGTTGAGGAACACGCCGGGCAGTTGATCCTGCACGAACGCGGCGCCCGGATTGGCAGGAAGCAGCTTCGCGCCGAAGGTCTTTGCGTACCAGGCCTGCATCTCGGTGTTCATCTGCCCGAAGAAGTGGATGTGATGAAGCTGAATGGGGACCTTCTGCGATTTGACTTCGACGAACTCTACTTTGACATCCTCCGGACCGAGGGCGAACGCGATGTTGGTGGTCGGGCTGGCGGCCGCGATGTCGTCGGTGACCTTCACGTTCGCAGCCACCGAATCGGTGGTGATCATTTTGAAGCCGTTCGCCTTGATCTTCGCTATGACCGGCTTGAGATCGGGGACGGAAAAGCCGATGTGATTCACCGTCGTGCCGATCGTGCCACCGGTAGGCGCCTGCATCGGGCGGAAAAAGATCAGAACATTCGGGAACTGGATGATTTCCTGCTGCCGGTCAGCAGAACCAATCTTGACCACGCTGCCGCCCAGCGTGTCGGCATAGAACTTCTTCTGTGCGCCCATGTTGGTGGTGTTCAGATGGTGGTGCCCGTACACCACCGGGCCATCTCCCGCAACCAGGATCTGGGCATCTGCGACGCCCGGCACCGACAGCAGCCCGAGCGGCAGAATCATTATCCCGATGCCCTTCAACAAACGTTTCATAAACATCTCCCTGGCCGCCAAGTCTACACGATATCGCCTTTGTGTTTCACCCCGGGGTGCGCGTATGGGCCGTGTTCCGAGTAGAATCAACGGAGGAGAAAACACAAATGACCGTCACCAAATGCTTGCGCCGGTGTGCCGTGATTCTGCTGGCAGCCTCGGCGTGCTGGATCACGTATGCTCAATCCAAGCTCCCAGCCGACCTGGATCCCCAATCGCGAGCCCGCCTTCCGTATCTGAAGAAGTCCGAGATGGATGCGACGGGCCAGAAGCTGTTCGACTTCTTCAAGAGCAAGGATGGCACTCTGACGGGTCCTCTGGCCTTCGCTGCGTACAACTCGGGTGTCGCACAGTCTTTGCTGGATCTGCATAACGCTGCTATAACGGGCGGGACATTGGACCCGCACACGCGTGAGCTGGCTATTCTGGTCGCGTGCAGGGAAACCAACTACAACCTGGAGTGGAACGGACATGAGCCTAGCGGTCTTAAGGCTGGAATCGACGCCAAGGTGATCGACGTCGTGCGCTTGAACCGCCCGCTCACTGGTTTGGAAGAAAAGGATGCTACCGTCATCCGTTTCGGGCGGCAGATGTTCCGCGACAAGAAAGTGGATTCGGCGACTTTCGCGAAAGCCGTCGAATTGTGGGGCAAGCGCGGCACGATGGACATGGTGGCCGCGATGAACACCTACGCCGTGAGCGGCTACTTTGCCATCGCGGTGGATGAGCACTCGCCCGAAGGCAAGCCCGAACTCCCGGCGATAATCCATCCGTAAGCCCCGGGGGTGCAAGCATGATGTGGCGCACGCACTCCTGCGTGCCGTGTTGGCAATCGTGCCAACACCGCGTGTTCGCAATCGTCCGAACATCATGCGCAGATCCGGAGGCGTTCACATGATTGTGAACGCGGCGCGCAGGAGTGCGCACGCCACAATACGTGGGCTACCATCGGATCATGAAGCCCGCCGCTGCCATGGGCGCGTTTGAAGACGCCGCGCGCAGCCTCCAATCCATTTGCTCCACATCCTATCCATCGAAGATTTCTGACGCGGTCGATTTGCTGGTGGAACGCTTCTCAGCGGGCAACAAACTCCTGGTTTGCGGCAATGGCGGATCTGCGACCGACGCCATGCATATCTGTGGCGAGCTGGTGGGCCGCTTCTTCAAGGAGCGCGCGGCGCTGCCGGCGGTTGCGCTCAACACAGACCCGGCGGTGCTCACCGCCTGGAGCAACGACTATTCTTATGAAACCGTGTTCTCGCGGCAGGTGGAGGCTTTGGGGAAACCGGGGGACGTGGTGTGGGGGATTTCGACCAGCGGGAACTCGAAGAACGTAGTGGCGGCGCTCAAGACGGCCCGCGAACGGGGAGCGTCGACCATCGCGCTGACCGGCCAGGGCGGCGGGGCGATGGCAGAACATGCGGACGTGCTGCTGGCCGTGCCGCTATCGGTGACGCCGAGAATCCAGGAGGTTCACTCCGTTACCTATCACATCATTTGTGAAGCGGTGGAAGCGGAGTTGTGTAAGCGGGCGGGCTAGCGCACCGCGCGCTTGAGATCGCCATTGCCGCCGGAGTTCGCGGCAGCGCTGTAATGGCGCACGTTCAGTGCGGGCATGCGAATCACTTCCGTGGCCGACGCCAGGCTTCTGGCTTCGAGACCGCGTTGCACGGCTTCGACAAAAGCGCTCAGCACCAGCGGGTTCAAATCGGAATCGAAATCGCGCGAGAAATTCACGTATTGCGAATTGGGCAAGGGGATTCTCAACTGCCAGCGCGGCTTGGCCGAATCCAAGGAGGTCTCTTCGAAGACGCGGCCGGACAGGCTCATGCGCACTTCGTGAAATCCAAAGCTCTGGCTGCCGGAGCGGATGTGATCCCAGCAATCTTCCACACTGGCCGCTTTCGCCAGTGAGGTTTCAAAATCGGCCATGCGAGTTTCTACGTCGATGATCTGCCGGAATTTTCCACCCAGGAACATGCGGCTAGCCGAAGCAAATTCGGTGTAATCCAACTGGCGGATGCCGATCCAAACCGCGCCGCCGAACACGATGACGATCAATCCGCTGAATTGGTTGTGCAGCGCGCTCGCCAGCAGCGATAGCACCGCCACCACGCCGCAGATGCTGTAGATGGTCAGAACCGCGTTCTTGGGGCTCAAGCCCATATCGAGCAGCCGGTGGTGGATGTGACCACGGTCGGCTTGGAAGATCGGGCGGTTGCGCAGGAACCGGCGAAGAATGGAAAGCACCACGTCGATCAGCGGAATGGAAACGGCCAGTAACGGCACGGTGAGCGCCACTAACGTGACCGACTTTTCGCTCCAGAGCGCGCCATAGCATCCCAGCATGAAACCGATCAGGAGGCTTCCGCTATCGCCGAGGAAGACCGAAGCGCCATTGAAGTTGTAACGGAGGAAACCGAGCAGGCAGCCGGCCAGCGGCATGGTTGCGAGCGCTAGAGGCAGATTGCTTTGCGTAAGAGCGGCCACCAGCATGGTTACGGCAGCCACCATGCCGACGCCCGCTGCCAAGCCGTCCATTCCATCGATGAGGTTAAAGGCGTTGGTGCAGCCCACCAGCCAGAGCACGGTGATTGCGAATCCCAGCCAGGGCCACTGGGGCAAGCCGCGGAGCAAATGAACGTCCACGTGGATGCCGGCGAAGTAAGCCAACACACTGGCTCCGAGGATGCCCATCAGTTTCTGCCACGCGGCCAAACCAATCAGGTCGTCCAGGACGCCGGTCATGAAAACTACCGACCCCACCAGAGTAAGCGGAAGAATATCGGGAAGCGCGCGATGGAGATGCTCGGTATAAGTGAATGGCAGGGCCAAAGCAATCGCGAACGTAATGATGTAGGATATTACGATTGCGATTCCTCCCACTCGGGGAACCGGCCCTGCGTGTTTCTTGCGGACACCGTCGGGATGATCCAGGAAGCCCAACTTGCCCACATGATCTCGCACCAAAGGCGTGAGAATCAGAGCCAGGACCGCCGAGAGAACACCGAGCGTCAGTATGAGAAACAAGATATTCTCCTAAGAAGACTGGTACCTGCTACGGGTTCCAAACGTGGGCGGCTACTCCTGAAGCCGTTGCGAGGGGTCGACCTGGTCCGAACTCGCCTAACCTCACCCTGCCCTACCATTTCACACCCGAAACCACTTAAAACCAAGAACTTTTCCATTTAGATCGTACTAGTACGGAAGGTGTGCAACGTGTTACCGTACGAATCGATCCAATCATCTACGCGCCGACGGCCGTTTCGACGGTTTTCGGTCCCCGCCGCCACAGCAGGCAGCCACCTAGGGCGAGCGCTAAAACTATCCAAATCCCGCCGCGTGGCTCCGGAGTCATCACGATCTGCTCCTGGAACCCGCCGATTCCCAAGCCGTGCGAGAAGGTCATGTTAGCGGCGCTAACAATCTCAAACTTAGACAGAAAACTGTTCAGGGAGCTCTGATTCGCGTTCATGCTGGTATACCAGGTCACGGCCTGTTCCAGGTAGCTAGAAGCGTTCACCCCAGACGGGTCGATGACAGCTCCTTCCGCCTTGGGGTCCATGATGGTCCAGATGGCTTCCTGGATTTGATTGTTCGACGTATTGTTGCCTTGTCCCTGGTTATAGAGTGACACCAGGTACGCCACCATTTCATAGCGGGCCAGGCCGCTAGTTCCAGCGCCTGAATTGAAGAACGCGTCGTCCGTATTTCCGAGCGAAGTCATATTGGTCCAAGCGTTGGAGGCCACCTCGCCGAATCGGGTATCGATCAGGTTCGCGTTGGTTGAAAGCGTAGTTACGTACGCCGAGTTGTTGGACGGCGCGTTGATATCGTTATTAAAATCATCGCAGTATATTTCAACTGGCACGCCACCGAGGGTCGCGGTGGCGCCGCCTCCGCCGCCATCCAGCGGGAAGTTGTAGTTGAGTACATCGAATGGGACGGTTCCGGCATTGGCTGCGAAAGTCATCGTCAGCAGCGCAAATGCGGTTTGATAGATAAATTTGCTGTTCATGTGCAAGTTCAGAGTAAGGGGCGCGATGTGCTTGAGCAATAAGAAGCTAGTCATGACCCTACGCGGGGTCGTACCAGTACCTCCGTCTAAAAAGTTTTGTTTACAACGGTTTACAGGCGCGAGGTCTCAGGGACCGCTTTGCACCATCTGCGGGGGCAGGCTGAACGGGATCTCGAGCACGACATCAATATTCATGGGCGCTCCGTCGCGCATAGCCGGCTTGAACTCCCACGATTGCACGTCTTGCAGAACTGCGCTCTCCTGCGCCGGGGTAAGATTCTTGAGCAAGGCTCGCACTTCCAGCTTGCCTTCCTTGGTGATCACTCCGGCGAGTTGAACGCGCACCTCCGTTCTCGCGCCCGGCGGCACGGGTTCCACCGGCTCGAACTTGCGCAGCGGAATGGGTGCACGGACGTTCAGAGCCTCCGGAGTGCCTGGATTTACCTCGCGTTCAGAGAACCAGATGATCCAGTCGGACGTGTATTCGGTGAGATTCTCGATCGGAATCACCATGGTGTACACGTTACGGCCGCGGAACCTGCCCTCAATGTTCGCGGGGATGGTGCGCGAAGCCGGGTGCAGCGGAACCGAGAGAGTGGAGATGGGCACACTGCGCACGCGATCGGAGTACAGCACCACCTTGCGCGGAGGATCGACATGCGGAGGCGGGACAGGTTTCCGGTCGTCATGAATGGTGAGATTCGGCACGCCGATGCCGCCTTTCACCTCACCAGTAGCTACTTCACCCACGGTGGGCGCTTGAGCAAACTGACCTGGCCGCGAGCCGTCGGGCACGGCCCCCTTGTCGTTGGGATGCAGGCCGACAACCGCAATGTCCACCTTGCCGTTTCCCGCCGCATTGGTCGGACCGGGAGGAGCATTAGGAGGCGGCGGAGCGCCCTGGGAGAACGATGGCGCGCCTATGCCATCCGGCAGCGGGGCGCGCGCCGCGGCAACGCCCGTAATGTTAGCGTCAGGCAATGGGACGTCGGTTTGAACGGGAATCACTGCGCGCGCTGGACGCTGGCTAGGCGGCGGTGGTACGAACGCTTTGCGCGGCTTGGGGATCTCCACGGGCTGGGTGTTGGCCTGCTCCGCTTTGTTCACGTCCCCTTTTGGCGCAGGAGGCGAAATATTGGGTTGAGGCGATTTCACGCCTTGCGTGTCGGGCTTGTCGACCTTTGGTTTGGGCTCCGGAGGCGGGGGCGGGGCGGGGATTGCCATGGCCGCCCGGGCGATCAGATTGGGCGCGGGCAGGTCCTGATGGATTTCCACCTTCGGCACCGGCTGCCAGATGAATTGCTTCACCGATTTAGGCTTGGGCGCAGTGGCGATCATCGCGACTTCCGATTTTAGCGGGGCGCGCGGCTGGGGGAAGGTTCCGATTCGTTCCTGCGCGGAAATATCCGGGAGCTTTTTCTTAGGAGGGGCGAACCAGATTATTTTCTTCTCTTCCGGTTTGATCAGCGTGTCATAAATCGGCCGGTTGTGCGCCTGATCTTCGGATTCGACGTGCGGGAGGAGTAACAAACCGGTGACAACAGCGACATGAAAGACGATGGACAGGATGAAGGAAGTGGGTTGAATCCGGTATCCGCGCGAAAGCGCGGAACGGCTGGAAGCGGCAGCGGTGCGAACTCGGATCTTCAGGGACATTTGCGCCTGGTCAGCCATGAAATGCTCGCGATGTCCCTTACATCGCGCGGCGCCGGGGGCCGGCGTCAGGAAGGCTTAGCAGGCTGCTCAAAAAGCCTCTCCATCGTCGAGGATCGCAGGCGAGAGCGCCTACGCCACACGCGCAGTCAACGGTTCACGAATCCCGTGTAGCGCGGACTTTAGTCTGCCAAGGCTTTTTCAACAGCTTGCTAGCCCTCCAAAATTGAAGGATACCAGAATTGCCATAATTCCAGCCAGCGATACGGGTACTAGAAGCCTTGCGCGATCAACGCGTCGTCTCCACGGCCAGGATGTCGCCCGATTGCAGTTTCTGCCAGGGCTACGGCCAGAGCACGACTGCGACTGTCAATCTGGACACCACCTTCACCTACAACAACGAGGGCAAGATCAATTCGATGACCTACCCGAGCACCGTGGCCGGCAGCACCACTACGCCCGGCCCCAGCTACAATTATTCTTACGACAGCATGTACCGGTTCATCCAGTGGCACAGCGGTAGTGAGCAACGTGACCTATAACGCGGCCAACCAAATGCTGACGGGCGTCGACACCCGCAGTTACAACACGCTCGGCCAGCTCACTAACATTACCGGGAACGCGAGAATCTCACCTATAACTACCCCACTGGCGCCAACAACGGCAAGATCAGCTCCATGTACAACGCGATCAGCGGCGAGACGATCACATACACGTACGATTCGCTTAACCGCCTGGCGACGGCGTCGGACAGCATCGAAGGAACCCTACAGTGGACCGAGGGATACGGTTTCGACAGCTTTGGGAACCTGCTATCGAAGAACCTCACCGCCGGGTCCGGCGCGCCGAACGCATCGTGGGTCGTGAACACCGCCACCAATCAGACTGGGAGCGTTGACGCGAACGGCAACACGCTATCCAGCTACTATGGCACTCAGGAATACAGCCTCGGCTATGACACCGAGAATCGAGTGACGGGAGTCGCAAATATAAACGGCAACCCGTTCTCGCTGAGTTACGCTTACGATGGGCAGAACCGCCGGATCTTTAGCTGGAATGGCTCCGAGGACAGTCTGAGTAACCCCATCAACTACACGGTTAACGTGTACACACCGAGCGGCCAGAAATTGGCGGCTTATACGCTCTCACCGAGCCTAAATACCTGCGGCTTGTCGCTATGCATGGAAGTGGCGCTCGCATCCAGCGACCAGTATTTCGGCGGTCGTCGCGTGGCGGTGATGGATCAGTTAGGCTCGGCTGGCAACAACTCGACATCGGGTGGGACCT
>JBEKLB010000339.1:0-7557 GCA_050010415.1 Bryobacteraceae bacterium
AGCAATTTGTAGTAGACACCGACATCTACCGCATCACGCTTTCCAATCGCGGTGGCACGGTCCGGAGTTGGATTCTGAAGAAGTACCACGACAAAGAGGGCAAGCCGCTGGAATTGGTGAATGCCGCGAGTTATTCCAAAGTGGCGCCGCCGGTTTCGATCGTTCTGCGCGATGACAAGGCCGCCGACGCGTTGAACTATGGGCTGTACGTGGCCAAGCCGGCCCTGAACGGGCTGGGCATCGAATACGAGTTCTCCGACGGCAAGAACTACGCGAAGAAAACATTCCAGTTTTCGAACTCGGGTGGGGCGCGCGCATACCTTTCGCAGATCGAGACCGAAGTAATCATCAACGGGACGCCCACCGACCACTTGATTCAATGGCGGGGAGGCTTCGGCGACGCCACAGTGCTCAATCGCGTGGCTGAGCAGCACGCGGTGTATTTCGATCCGCACGAGAGCGGGACGCTCGGGCTCACCCAGGGAAAGCTCACAACCAAGGACGCCAAATCGGTGAAAGACGGCCCGGTCTTAACTACCGGCACTTATTCCTTCGCCGGCTTGGACGACCGCTTTTTTGCCGCGGTATTCCTTCCCAAAGACAACGCCACAGTCAAAGTGGAAACCATCAAGGACGACGTTCCTCCAGCGCCCGCCGGCAAGGAGGAAATGCGCGTTGGCGTGGAAGTGGGCGGCGATTCGGTGAATCGCTTCACGCTGTTTGTGGGGCCAAAAGATATCGACCTGCTGCGCCGCGTGGATCCCAAGCTGCAGCAAATGATCGACTGGGGCTGGTACGGTGTGATTGCCAAGCCGCTCTTCCTGGCCATGCATTGGGTGAACGACAATTTCGTTCACAACTACGGCTGGTCCATCGTCCTGATCACCATCGCGATCAACCTGGTGCTGCTGCCGCTGCGGCTGAAGAGCATGAAGAGCCAGCGCAAGATGCAATCGCTGCAGCCCAAGCTGGCCGCGATCAACGCCAAATACAAGGGCCTTAGCATGCGGGACCCCAAGAAGGCGGAGCAGAACCAGGAAGTGATGGACTTCTACAAGAAGGAAGGCGTCAATCCCATGGGCGGGTGCCTGCCCATGATCATCCAGCTTCCGCTGATCTATGCGTTCTATAAGGTTCTGGCCGTCACCATCGAGATGCGCGGCGCGCACTGGCTTTGGATTTCGGATCTGTCCCAACCCGAACTGCTGCCCATCCACATTCTGCCGCTGGTCATGATCGTCTCGCAGTTTGTCATGCAGAAGATGACTCCCAACCCGGGTATGGATCCTTCGCAGGCGAAAATGATGATGTTCATGCCGCTTATGTTTGGCTTCTTGTTCTACAATTTTTCAAGCGGCCTGGTGTTATACTGGCTAACCAGTAATTTAGTGGGAATCGCTCAGCAATGGGCCGTGAATCGGATGATGCCCGCACCGCCGCCACCTCCGCCTCCGGCCGCTGTAAAGAAGAGGGGCAAGTAGCACGTGGACGAGAAGCAGGTAGACCAGAAGACCTACACAGTTGCAACCAGCGGATATCGAATCAGCGAATTTCTGGACATGGTGATCGGCGACATGGGGCTGGAATTGTCGTTTGAAATCCTGGAGGGCCAGCACCTCCATCCGGACCTTGAAGATCCTGATTTGTTGGTGAAATTCTCAGGACCCGACGTCGATATTCTGCTGGCAAATAAAGCGGAGTTGCTGCTGGCGCTGGAGTTTCTCACCATGGAAGCTCTGAAGATTCCGGGCGAGCACCACTCGCTGCTGTGTTTCGACTCAAACGACTATCGAACGCTACGGATCGAGGAGCTGAGGCTCAGCGCCGTGACTGCCGCTGAGAGCGTGAAGAAGACAAACAGGCCCTTTCACTTCAATCCGATGAGCAGCCGCGAGCGGCGCATTATTCACTTGAGCCTGCGCAACGAAACGGACATCCGGAGCGAGAGCACCGGCAGCGGACCTTTTCGCCAGGTGGTGGTTCTTCCGATCGACATGCCGCTGCCCGAGCCTATTCGTCCACCGCGGCCCGCTCCACCACCGCGGGGCGGCCCTCGCGATCGCGATCCGCGTGATCGTAACAGACGATCCGGACCGCCGCGGCGTGGCGGTGGCGGCTTCCGGCGGCCCTAAAATAACCTGCGACTTCAGGACACGATTGTTGCTATTTCCACAGCGCTGGGCCGCTCCGGCGTAGGTGTGGTGCGTCTCTCGGGACCCGATGCGCGCCGTATCGCGGAAAGCATCCTGCGATTTCGCGCCGGGCATGAGTGGAAGCCTTGGACCGTAGCGCTGGCGGAACTGATCGACGATTCCGAAGCTGCGGTGGATCACGTGGTGGTGGCGTATTTCGCGGCGCCTCGATCCTACACCGCCGAAGACCTGGTCGAGATCTCTTGCCACGGATCGCCCGTGGTCTTGCGATTTTGCCTCGATCGGGCATGCGCCTCGGGAGCCAGGCTGGCGGAACCGGGCGAGTTCACGCTGCGGGCTTATTTGAACGGAAGGATCGATCTTCCTCAGGCCGAGGCGGTCCGCGATCTTATCGAAGCCACTACGCTATACCAGGCGCGCGTGGCCGCGCAGCAGGTGGAAGGCTTCATATCGAAGCGCATCCGTCCGATGAAAGAGCAACTGGTGGAACTGATTGCGCTGCTCGAAGCCGGCATTGATTTTGCGGAAGACGACATCAGCGTCGCGCCCGTAGAGGAGATTCAGCGACGCTTAAATCCAATCGAACAGGCCCTCACCGCACTGGCCTCAACATTCGAATACGGCAAGCTGGTGCATGCTGGCATCACGCTCGCAATTGTGGGACGCCCCAACGTCGGGAAGAGCAGTCTGTTCAACCGGCTTCTGGAACAGGACCGCGCGATTGTCACCAATATTCCCGGCACCACGCGCGATCTGGTATCGGAATTCGCGGCCATCGGGGGAATCCCAATCAAATTCGTGGACACGGCGGGTATCCGTTCCGGCCAGGATCTGGTGGAGAACCTGGGGATTGACCGCAGTTATCAGGCTATGGCCGATGCCGATGTCACGCTGGTAGTGGTGGATCTGGCCGCTGCAGTTCATCCCGACGATCTTGCGCTCATGGAACGCGCGCAACAGCAAGGGCGCTGGATTCTGGTGGGAAATAAAGCCGACCTGCCCCGCGTGGCCTCCTTGGCTCTGGATTTCGTCGCCGTTTCCGCGCTCACTGGCGAAGGTATCGAGCGTTTGCGCGAACAGATCGCCCCGCTCGGGTCGCGCGATCAGGACTCCGGCTTCATCACCAGCATCCGGCACGAGCAACTGCTGCGCGAGAGCATGGAAGCGCTGGCGCAGGCTCGCAAAGCGGCCGAGTTCGGAATCCCGCACGAAATGCTGCTGCTGGATCTTTACGCTGCGCTGCGCCCTTTGGATGCGATCACCGGCGCCACCACGGCCGACGATATCCTGAACCGGATTTTTTCAACATTTTGCATTGGCAAATAGCACTCCCGTAGCGTTTACAATGGGACTAGCTTTGGATCGCCTGCTCGCACTCACCGCCGTCCTTGCCGCGCTGGCCCAGCCTGCGTTCCCACAAGCGCAGAAGCAGCCGCAAGAAGGCCAACTGGACGGCAGCCAGACTTTGTTCACTGTCCTGGCCGCGATGAATGCCGCGGGATACGACGCCGGGGTCGATTCGAACGCCAACTCACCGCTCCGCAAGCAGATTCGCGACATCCTTGCCCAGAAGAATCTCAGTTCGGTGGAAGCGCTGAAAAAGTTTTTCGCGGACCACCACCAGGAAGATCCAGAGGCGGAATTCAGCCAGTACGTCTCCTTCGCGCTCTCACTCCAGAGTCCTCCCGATTTTCAGTTCTGGATGCCTTCCCAGGAGGTTCCGCCGGACGTCCGCAAGCTGGATGGGCTGAACGAACTGATCGCCAATTTCTATCAGGAGGCTGGTATCGAGCAGCTTTGGAAGCAGTCGCAACCGGCGCTCGACCAGGTGATCGAGGCCTATCACGGCGGTCTCACACGAGCGCTGCTAGAGGCTAACGCTTACTTGCGCAATCCAACCAGCGGTACGCGCGGACGCCGCTTCCAGGTCTATGTGGATTTGCTGGGACCGCCCAATCAGATCCAAACCCGCAGCTATCGAGAGAATTACTTTGTGGTCGTAACGCCATCGCCCGAGCCGCAGGTGGATCAGGTGCGGCATGCCTATTTGCATTACCTGCTGGATCCGCTGTCGCTGCGCTATTTCGAACAGTGGGGCCGCGACAAGGCTCTGGCGGATTTCGCGCAAGCCGCGCCCGCCTTGGACGAAGCCTATAAGAACGATTTCATGCTGCTGGCCACCGAGTGCGTGATCAAAGCCGTGGAAAGCCGGATGGCGCGAGGCGCTCAGAAGCAGGCGTTAGTCAATCTGGCGCTGGACCAGGGGTTCGTCATTACGCCGGCGCTGGCCGATGGGTTGGCGGTTTATGAGAAACAACCCGAGTCATTGAGGAATTACTTTCCGGATCTGCTCGGTCAAATCGACCTGGAGCACGAGGACCGGCGATTGCAAAAGGTTCAGTTCGCAAAAGATGCCACGGTTCACAAAGCCAAGACGGCTCCTCCGCCGCCCGCGCCTGTATTGAGCGACACCGCGAAGAGCCTGGCCGAAGCGGAGGACCTGTATGCCAAGCGGAATCTGACGGCAGCCCGGGCCAGTTACCAGAACGTGCTGGAGCAGCCCTCCGAGAAATCGTCGCACGCCAGGGCATATTATGGATTGGCGCGGATTGCAGCACTGGATCACGATCCGGAGCTGGCCGAGAAGCTGTTCGAAAAGACTTTGGCGATGTCCCCGGACGACGAAACCAAGGCGTGGGCCTATTTGTATTTGGGCCGGTTGTCCGATGCGGCCGGCCAGCGTGAGCAAGCCGAAAAGCAGTATCGCGCTGCGCTCGCGGTTCATGGAGTACCCGAGCAGGTAAAAGTCGCCGCCGAGAAAGGACTCGCGCAGCCGTTTCAACGGTAGATGGCGCGCGGCGTACCAAGCGGCGTCAGGAAAATTCAAAACCTAGGAGCAATGATGAAACGAGCATTCCGAAATATCGCGGCGCTGACTTGGACCGCCCTGGCGCTCGGCTTTTCGCCGCTGTGGGCGCAAAAACCCAAGTCGCAAAAAGAACAGCAAGCCATCCTGGCCGTCCAAATGGCGAAGACGCCGGATGACCGTGTCACGGCCATCGAGAACGTACTGACGAACTTCGCCGATACCGAGTTCAAAGTGGCGCTGCTCCAGATGGCAGTCCAGAGCGAACAGCAGAAGAACGATTACGCGCAGACCGTGTTCTACGCCGACCGTCTGTTGAAGGCCGACCCGAAGAACGCTTTCGCGCTGGTCACGCTGGCGTCTGAAACCGCCCGTCACACGCGCGAGAACGATCTTGACAAGGACGAACAGCTCGCCAAGGTGGACAAGTGGGCCAAGGACGCAGTGGAGGCGGCGAAGGTGATGCCCAAAGTTCGCGCCGATGTTTCCGACGCCGACTGGGATGGGTTCAAAAAGGACATGGAAGCGCAGGCTTACGAGGCCATGGGCATGGGCGACGTGGTGCGCAAGAACTACCCGGGCGCCATCACGAACTACAAACAGGCGCTGGCCAGTGGAACCACGCCGAATCCAGCCACACTGGTCCGTTTGGCGCAGGTCTATATGAGCACCGGCAAACTGGACGACGCGGCATTTACGCTGGACAAAGCCATCAACGCTCCGAACGCTCCGGATCAGGTGAAGACAATCGCGCAGAACATGAAGAATGAGATCGCAAAACACAAACCTGCGGCTCCCGCTCCCGCACCCGGCGCCGCACCCTCCACTCCGCCCGCCAATCCCGCGCCCCCGGCCGCAAGCCAGCAGCCTTAGCCGGAGGCCTGAAGCATTGAACGCCGTGGAGCTGGGATCGGAAGCGCTGGAAGAAACTCTCGGTTATCATTTTGCGAGCCGGGAATTGTTCGCCCGCGCATTCACCCATCGATCCAGCGTTTATGAGAAGGCTTCGAGCGGTACCGCGAACGACAATGAGCAGTTGGAGTTCCTGGGCGACGCGATCCTGGGATTCGTAGTGAGCGACGCGTTGGTGGCCGCGCATCCCGAGGAGCCGGAAGGCCGGCTCTCCAAAATGAAGGCGCACTTAGTCAGCGCGTCGCATCTGCACGAAGTGGCCGCCCGGCTGAGGTTAGGCGAGTATCTGCTGCTGGGGCGGGGCGAGGAAATGAGCGGCGGCCGCGAAAAGAAGGCGCTGCTTGCGAATGCGGTGGAGGCTTTGATCGCCGCACTCTATTTGGATGGCGGCATAGAGCCGGCGCGGCGTTTCATCCTCGAGCAAGTCATCGGCGCGGCCGAACCATCGAGCGAAGCGGCGCTCGCCACCGATTACAAGAGCGCCCTCCAGGAGCTGGCACAATCCATGAAACTCCCGCAACCGCGCTACGCCATCGTGGAAGAGCGCGGGCCGGAACACGCCAAGACGTTTCTAGTGGAAGTGCGCGTGGGGCGGGATTGGGTGAGCCGCGCTGAAGGTTTATCGAAGAAGAGCGCCGGCCAGAAAGCCGCCCAGGATATACTGCGCAGGCTTACGGAATTGGCAACTTAGGCGCAGGCGGCAGTGGCGGCTTGTCCGGTTCGCCTTTGGCGCCATTTTCATTCAGGACGACGATGTCCACCCGGCGATTCTTGCGCCGTCCCTCTTCGCTGTCGTTATTGTCGATGGGGGCGGTGTCGGCATAACCGGCGATGGAGAACCGTTCGCGTGCCACACCATACTTGGTGAAGAGCTCCATAAGCGCGATGCTGCGCGCGGCCGAAAGCTCCCAGTTGCTCCGAAATCGCGTGTTGTGGATTGGGACGGAGTCGGTATGGCCTTCGGCGCGCACCGGATTGGGGACCTTGTTCATGGCGTCGGCGATCTTTTGGATGGTGGGATAGAAATCGGCCGCGACCTCATCTTCGCCGGAAGGAAACAGCGCGGCCTGGGTGAAGCTAATGGTGAGGCCACGCGAGGTCATGCGCAGGGCCAAGCGGCCGCTCTGGATCTCTTGCTGCAAGGCCTGCGATAGAATCGGCAGCAATTCCGCCAGCGTCAATCTTGTAGTGTCGCCGACACCGAGCTTCTCGCCGCCTGAGTCCGTCGGTTTGCTCATGAGCTGGCCCTTCACTTCACCCGTGCCGCCCAACAGCATGGCGAAGGCGCTCTTGAAAGAATCGCCCTGCAAGGCCTTCTTCACCGATTCAGAAACGGCGCGACTCTTGGCGTTGTCGGTTTGAGCGGTGGCGAACATGACCACAAAGAACGCAAAGAGGAGCGTAATGAAGTCCGCGTAGGATACCAGCCAGCGTTCGTGATTGGGATGGGACTGCTGCTTTCTGCGTGCCATATTGCTCGCTAATTAGCCTCTTGCCGGCGCCCCAACGGCTTCCTGGCGGGCTCGATCGTCTGCCGGGTGTTTCCCGGTTTGGCGCTGATAGGCTTCCAGCTTGTTGCGTATCAACTTCGGGTTCATTCCTTCTACGATGCCGACCACTCCTTCC
>JBEKLB010000340.1:0-7546 GCA_050010415.1 Bryobacteraceae bacterium
ATCGTGCATCTGCGGATGTTGGAAGTAGCCGCGGAGCATAAGTTTCGCTTCGATACCTGCCAGATGCCGCTCAACGTGATGGACGCGCATTTCCGCAGCTTCGGACGCCAGGTATTGCCGAAGCTGGTGGAACAAGGCGTGGGCGTGCTCGGAATGAAGCCGATGGGGGATGGGCACGTATTGAAATGCGGTAACGTGACAGCCATCGAATGCCTGCACTACGCGCTTACCCTGCCCACCTCGGTGGTGATTACGGGCTGCGAAAGCATGCAGAGGCTGGATCAGGCGTTCCACGCGGTGGATACTTTCCGGCCGCTCGGCAACGAACAGGTCACTCAGTTGCTGGCCAAGACCAAACCGTTCGCCGAGGCCGGAAAATGCGAACCATTCAAGACCACTTCGATGTTCGACGGCACAGCAAAGAATCCCGAGTGGATGGGCGAACCGCAGGACATGGTGGCGCCTAGTGAGTCAGTGAGTAAATAACGTAGTTCACGCCAATCCGAATGCCTAGAGCGGAGTATTTTTCCGGATACTCCGGATCGTCGGCCCACTCCCAGGAATCTCCGATGTCGGAATTGTAAGACATGGCGACCATGACGCGGCCCTTGTCGTCCATGATTCCGCGCCAGTGCGCGACGGCTCCGCCCTGCTCACCGTTGCGGTAGGTGGTGCCGCGCCGGATGGCCCACTCCCCGGGGACTTGATATCGATCGTCCAGATCATACACGGTGTGGAAGATAGAATCGTCGTCGGCGATTTCAACGATGGGCCGATCAGGAAATACTTTGCCCATGGATTCGTAAAATCGTTCCCACTCTTCGGCGCCCCAAAAATCGTCCAGCATGAGGAAGCCGCCCCGCAGCAGGTAGTCGCGCAGTTTTTGGATCTGGTTATTGGTGAGCTTCCAATCGCCCATTTCGCCCGCATTCAGCCAGGGCCAGTTGTAGACATCGTCTCCATCGTCGAGGTTGACCGGCTGCTCGATGGAGCGCACCGAGATACGAGTTAAGCGGCGCAGGGCCAGCGCAAAATGCCGATCGGCGCGCGGATAATCCTGCGTCCAACTGGTGCCGCCTTCGAGCCACGTGGTTCCAGCGCCATAACCGAAATAGCGGCCGAAGCGCGCATGCGGATGCTGCGGATACATCAAACGGGCGAAGACCCATTCGGTCCTATCCTGCCAGTCCGCCGGCATTTCTATGTTGTCGTAAGGCTCCATGCTCCGATAGAGGCGCCAGGGACGCTGGAAGCCATACAACGTCAACGCAAACGTGATTCCCGCGCCCAACCACAGCGCACTTCGGAGAGTCATCGCACCCTAGTTGGAGAATAGCACCGTTGCGCGCGGGAACCACCCCGGTCTGTCGTCAGCTGCTCTGCCGTCAGCGCTCCGAAACGGGACTCGTCAACGCCCGGTCGTTGATCATGCTCTCGGCCAGATGGGTCAGCTTCTGGTCGGCCTTCTTTTCCTCCTGCAAGGTTTGATCCAGCAGGGCTACCGCTTCGGGAAGGCCCAGGATGTCGGCAAACGTTCGAGCGGATCCATAAGCCGCGATTTCATAGTGCTCCACGCGGTTGGCTGCTGCGATGAGACCGGCATCGCGCAAAGACGATTCGTCAATGGAACCGATGAGATCCTCGCCTTCGCTAATGAGCCCCTTCATCGCATCGCAGGTCTGACTCTTCGGTTCCTGACCCAGCAAGCGGAAGACATTCTCCAGGCGGAGGACGTGGCCCTCAGTCTCCATCAAATGGGATTCGAAGGCTTGGCGAAGGGACAGCGAGGTGCTGGCTTCCGCCATCTTGGGCAACGCCTTCACCAGACGGTGTTCGGCATCGTAAAGGTCTTCCACCTGTTCCAGGAACAGATCTTCCATGGTTTCAATTTTCATCATGACGCTCCTAAATTAAGATTGGGAGTATTCACTCCTGGCCGTTAGACCGAATCCTGACCAAAAGGTTGTTGCGTTTTCGTGCGCGTCGCGCGCGATCGTGCCGCTGTTACGGTGACTAGGGGACTGGAGGAGTTTTCTCGAGTCCGTCAAGATAGCGGTCCAGGTTGAAAGCGGCGCTGATGAGTGAGAGGTGCGTGAGCGCTTGTGGAAAGTTGCCGAGCGCCTGGCCCTGAGGCCCGATCTGCTCCGCGTACAATCCCAAATGATTCGCGTACCCCAGCATTTGCTCGAATAGCAAGCGGGCTTGCCGCAGGCGCTTCGCATCGGCGGGACTGGCGCGTGTCAGGGCTTCCACCAGCAAAAATGTGCAGAGATTGAAAGTGCCTTCGGTGCCTTTCAAACCGTCCGGCGTTTTAGCGACGTCGTAACGAAACACCAGGCCATCGGAAACCAGGCCGCCAGCCTTAGGCGGGCGGTTGATGGCGTCGATGGTTTGGAGCATGCGGGGGTCGGTAGGTGAGACGAAGAACACCAGCGGCATCAGGAGAGTGGAGGCATCCAGCGCATCGCCATCGAATTGCTGCACGAAAGCCCCGCGTTCGGCGTTCCATCCCCGCTGCATAACGGTTTCGTAAATCTGGTCGCGCACCGCCGTCCAGCCGTTCCAATCCGCCGGGAAAGAGCGCTTGGCCGCCAAACGCAGCGCTCGATCCACCGCAACCCAGCTCATCATCTTGGAATACACGAACTGGCGTGGACCGCCGCGAACTTCCCAGATCGCATCGTCGTCTTCCCGCCAATGCTTACAAACCCAATCGGTGAGACGGCGGAGATAATTCCAGAGGTCGTACGAAATCGGGCTACCGTACTTGTTATAGAGATAAAGCGAGTCCATCAACTCGCCGTAGATATCGAGCTGGAGTTGGCGATAAGCGTCGTTGCCGATGCGGACCGGGCCGGAACCTTGATAGCCTTCCCAATGGTCGAGCGTTTCCTCCGTCAGGACATGCCGGCCGTCGATTCCATAGACGGTCTGGAGCGAGCCTTCCGCATCCATTTCGTGGCAGCGCGCATCCAGGAACGAAATAAACTGCGTGGCTTCCTCGGTGAATCCGATGCGCATCAGGCTGTAGACGGTGAACGCGGCATCGCGAATCCAGGAGTAACGATAGTCCCAGTTGCGTGAGCCGCCTAAACTTTCGGGCAGGCTGCAGGTGGGCGCGGCCACGATGGCTCCCGTAGGCTCGAAGGTCAGGAGTTTCAGGACGAGCGCCGAGCGATGCACCGTTTCCCGCCAACGGCCCCGGTAAGTACATTGAGCGATCCACCGGCGCCAGAAATGGATGGTGTCGTGAAAGAGCTGCTCACTCTCCTGTTCCTGTAATCCAATTGGTTCGGCTGAGAGTCCGCGCAGCTCAAAGCTCTGCGTCTGCCCTTCCTCGAGCGAAAATTCGCACGCAACGCCAGTGGAAAACTGTTGGAGCGAAACGGAGGAAGCGAGGCCTAGGGACAAACTGGAAGAGCAGAAGCGAGCCCCCTGGGCCGACATCTCGACCCGGTGTTCGTCGCGGCCATAATTAAAGGCCGGAACGCATTCCAGGCGGAATCGCATGGCCCCGCGCGACACTTTCACTCTACGGATGAGACCATGCAGCGGAGGTACATCTTTCTGCCCGCTGACCGGCATGAAATCGATAATTTCACCCACGCCATCGGTGGACAGAAAACGCGTGACGAGGATATTCGTGTCGGGCCAATAGACTTGTTTACGGCTAGTGCCGTCCGCCACCGGCGCGATACGAAAATATCCGCCTTTGCGTTCGTCGAGAATAGCGCCGAAGACACTCGGCGAATCGAAGTGAGGGAAACAAAACCAATCGATGGACCCGTTCTTGCCGACTAAGGCCGTAGTGCGCAGATTTCCGATTACGCCGTAGTCTTCGATTGGCTGATAGGGCATTCTGGAGTGCGCGGCTCCAGGGCTAAGGAGCCGCGCGCAAGGAACTACCTGTTGGCGTGTTCCGGCTGTTTGCCTGGTTGCTGTTTGTCTTGCTGCTGCGCGTAGCGTTGCGGCTCGCTATCGAACTTATTCTTGCAGTCCTGCCCGCAGAACGAATACTTCTTGCCTTGATAGGAACTGGCGGCGACAGCCTTGTTCTCGTCTACTTGCATTCCACAAACCGGGTCTTTCGTCATGATTATTTTCCTTTCTTAATGAAATTGACTCCGCCTGTTAAACCCGGTTGCGGGCGCCGCTATTTCTGAAGGTAACCGTCTCAGCGAGTTACTTCGCGGCGCGTTTCACTATAGCGTAACGGTTCAGTTCCGCGTAGATGGGCTGGGCCACGGCGGGCCGCGCCACCCGACCCGTCAGAATCTCGCGCTGGGTTACGTCGCGGCCATATAATGCGCGGTTATCATCATTGTCGGGGCGCAACGTCGAACCCTCCAGCGCGACACCCGCGAAGATGCCGTGCGCACGGGAGTACCCCAATATTTCGGCGCGCATCAACGCATCGGTCTGAGCTTCGCTCGATCGGCCCACCGGCCCCGCCATTGCGGTGGCATCGCCCCCCAGCGTGAACTTGTCTTTCATCAAATCCCGGACGCCGTGCTGGTTCATCACGATGAAAACCAAGTCGGTCTCACCGGCCCCGATCTGGAAACCGAAACTTCCGCCTTCAATGCGAATGGTGGCTGGCCCGCTCCATCCGCGAGCGGTGCGGCATACCACCTCGCCCTTCCCGTATTTCGCGCCGACAATAAATCCAGCCCGCTTCAGGCTGGGCACAATGCCAACACATTGCGCTTTGGCGAGAAGATCCTCGGGAATGCCCCGATCCTTCGCGTGGAGAATCTCGCTCAAAACTTCGGCGGATGCAGTAACGCGCTTTTGCGAACCATTCTCCGGTTGCACTGCGTACATCACGGGCGCCAAGGACAACAGCGCCAAGCTAACAGCATATATCTTCAAGTGTTTCCTCTTTCTGGATTTCCGATTTACAGGCTCACTTGCCCTAATAGCAGGAGCACCAGGAAGATTACGAGAACCGTTCCAAGAACTCCGGTCGGATAATAGCCCCAGCTACGGCTATAGGGCCACGCGGGAGTAGCGCCGATCAACAAGACGATCAATAGAATTAACAGGAGCAGCATAAGAAGTCTTCCTTTCCTTGTAAGTGAGAGAGGCAGTTTGCCTTCCAACCGCCCGAGCTGCTTTGCCAACCCCGAAAGAAGCAGCTTAAATCACTGAATCCATGATCCTTAAGTTTGCGAGTTGGGTGGAACGGATGCGCCGGCAGAACCAGCGTCGCTGATCGATCTTTTGAATATCCTACGTTGCGGCCAGCGGCTTACTGCAAATGTTACTCGCCGATAACGCGAACGGCCCATTCCGCCGATTGAAGCAGTGAGTTCATGAACAGCATGCCATGCTACCGTAGAAATTTGGCACCCGCCATGAACAGATCCGGCGCGATTTTGGCAGCGATGGGGTGCGCCGTAGGCCTGTTCCTGGTGGCGTGCGGCAAGAGCGCGACGCAATACATCGATCGCGGAAATCAGCTTTATTCATCGGGCCAGTATGGCGATGCCGCGCTCAACTATCGCAATGCCATTAAGAAGACTCCGGGGTCGGGAGAAGCTTATTACCGTCTCGGGCTGGCGCTGTTGAAGCAAAGTCAGATGGGTGAGGCGTATCAGGCCTTCAGTCACGCGACAACGCTTAGTCCCACCAACATGCGCGCCAAAGTGGAACTGGCGAGCCTCGCGCTGGCCATTTATGCACGCGATCCAAGGCATCCCGCTGTGCTCTACAAACAAGCGCAATCGCTCGACACTGAGCTGCTGGCGCCGGGCGGCAATCGCGTGGAAGGTCTGCACATCAAGAGCGCCCTGGCGCTGATCGACAACCAGTCCGGCACGGCGGTCGAAGCCATGCGGGAGGCGGTGAAAATCGCTCCCAACAGCGCTGAAATGGAAGCTAGCCTGGCGCAGGCCTTGCTGCGCGACAATCAACCGCAGGAAGCCGAAAAAGCGGCGCGGCAAACCGTGGAACAGCATCCTGGTTACGGCCCGGCCTACGAAGTGCTGTACGCGATTTACATCCCAGAGCAAAACTGGGAAAAGGCGGAGGCGCTGCTGAATTTATGGATCGCGAAGAATCCCACGGAGTCGACGCCGGTCCTCCGTTTGGCGGCGTTCTACTACGCCCGAAAGCAGCCCGACCAGGCGGAGAAGGCGCTAGATTCCCTGCTCGCCCAGCGCAAGCAGTTTCCGCAGGCGGATTTGCTGGTGGGAGATTTTCACGCGCTGATCCGCAATTCGGAAAAGGCGCTTGCGGATTACCAGCGGGGCGAAGCGCGGGATTATCCCCGGCAGCAGATTTACCAGGAGCGGGCGGCAAGCACGCTGGCTACACTGGGGCGGCGTGAAGAAGCCATCAAGGCTGCGGATGGCATTCTGGCGAAGGATCCCAAGGACCAGTTCGCGCGGGCGCTCAAAGTGCAATTGCTGGAACAGATGGGCGGGGCGAAAAACCTGAGCGACGCTGCCTCCCTGGCAGACCAATTAGCCACGGACACTCCGAACAACGCGAGAATTCAACTGCTGGCGGGACAGGCTTCCTTGCTGAAGGGCAGCCTGGATGCCGCATCCGTGCATCTGAAGCGCGCGGCGCAGGACGATCCACGATCCTCGGCCGCGCAACTGGCTTTGTCGCGCCTGGAGTTGCTGCGGAAAAACTATCCGGCGGTGTTGGAACACGCCGATGCGGCTTTGGCAATTCGCCCCAACGATAGCAACGCGCGGCTGTTTCGCGTGATCGGGCTTACGGGAACACACGCCTATGGATCGGCCAAGGCGGAGGCCGAGCAATTGGCCGGCGACACCAAGGACGCGCCTCAGGTAGAGATGCAGCTAGGGGTGATTGCGCTCGGCCAGGGGCACTATACGGAAGCCGAGGAGTTGTTCCGCAAGCTCTATAAAGAAGGATCGCCCGATCTGCAGCCGCTGGCCGGTCTGGTGAACGCGTACGAGGCTGAACACCTGCCGGACCGAGCTTTGGCGCTGATGAAGGAAGAAACGGATCGCGCTCCCGAGTCGAAAGGGAAAGCGGCACTGCTGGTAGCTACCGCGGAAGCGGCGGGCAAAAACGACGTGGCGCTTTCGGAATTGCAGAAGATGGCCGCGCAGAATCCATCTTCGCCCGACATCCAGATGCGAATCGGCGCCGTGCAGTTGAAGGAGGGCAAGCTGCCTGAAGCTCTCGAATCCTTCGAGAAAGCGCGCCAGATTGCGCCGAACCGTGCCGGTATCGACGGAATGGTCGCGAACATCGAAGAACAGGCTGGCAAGAAGGCGGAAGCGATGGCGGACTACCGAAAGGCTCTCCAAAAAACGCCCGAGGATCCTGCCGCGCTGAATAATCTGGCATTCCTGCTGGCCGATTCCGGCGGAGATACCAAGGAAGCCCTGGACATGGTGACCAAGGCCATCCGCAAGGCGCCGAACGTGCCTCAATTGAAAGACACCATGGCGTGGATCCAAATTAAGCGGCACAACACCGCGGAAGCGCTGCAGATTCTCGAAAGGCTTACCAAGGACAATCCGAACGACAACACGTTTCGGTATCACTACGCGGTGGCGTT
>JBEKLB010000341.1:0-7540 GCA_050010415.1 Bryobacteraceae bacterium
GGCCTGTTCGGCGGACGGCGTCAGTATTTTCGAATCCACTACGCAGGTACCCGCGGCCCAAAAGAACTATCTGTTCTTCAATTCCGATATGACGGGTACGCCCAATCAGGTAGGGAACCACTACTACCCCAACACCTATGGATACAAGGACACCGCTGCCGTCGACAATCGCGACTTCTATGTGACCTACAAGCTTTCGGTGGCGGCCGCAACGTGCCTGACGGCCGGGACTAACTGCAGTACATTTCTCGGCAACGGCAGTCCCGAGCAACTTACCATGGGGACTTGGACCAATGGTACAGCCATCAATCCGATGTCGTATTACGCCGATCCCACGACGCTACCGGCGATTCCCGGATGCTCACAGTGACCGCGGCCGGGTAAGACCAAATCTTGGCTGGCTCGTATCCTCTCGCATAACTTGAGTTACGAGTCGCCAGAAACTCGATTGCCAAAATATTTCCGGCCAGGACAGTTCCTGGCCGGATTTTCGTTTGTCCCTCTCGAAACCCGATCGCTATTTCGTAACTATCTCGACATCAGCCTGTGGTAAGCTTGGCGACAATCCGAGAGTAGGAATGAAATAGGAGGACTATGCGGGAGAAACAAGCCGGAATTATTTCTGCAATCGATCAAAGTAAATTGCAAGCGCTCCTCTTGCTCGCGTGTTCAATCGCCGCTCAAGCGCAGCCCGTGCAGGAATCCGTAATTCATCGTTTCAAGCCGTTTCCGTTCGGTGCAAATCCTTACAGCGGAGTTCTCGGAGACGCATCGGGCAACTTCTACGGAACCACGGTCAATGGGGGCGATTACGGCGCTGGCGTGGTCTACAAAGTGAGTGCTTCCGGGCAGGCCACTGTGCTGCACCATTTCAGCGGTGGAGCGGACGGCGGCAATCCGTACGCGGCTCCAATAGGCGACTCTCTCGGTAACCTCTACGGTACAGCTTATTCGGGTGGACCAGCGGGTTACGGCGTGGTTTACGAGATTAACGCTAGCGGTCAATTTATGGTTTTGTATAGCTTCTTGGGCACGTCGGACGGAGCCAATCCTCGCGGTAGGCTGATCCTTGATTCTCAAGGTAATCTCTACGGGACTTCCGTGAGCGGTGGGACATCAAACCAAGGAACTGTTTTCGAGCTTTCTCCAGCGGGCACCGAAACTGTTCTCCATGCCTTTACCGGGGGCTCCGATGGCGGATCGCCCTACGCGGGGTTAATACTGGACGCAGGTGGCAACCTGTATGGAACGACATACCTCGGTGGCCATCGGTCGGCCCACTTGGGATCAGGGAGTGGCGTGGTTTTTAAGTTGGACTCGACCGGTGCTGAAAGTATACTGTATAGCTTCGGTGGCGGACCGGGCGATGGTGCATACCCAGCTGCAGGTCTTGCCATGGATGCGCAGGGAAATCTCTACGGAACTACGTCGTTCGGCGGATTCTACAACGGTGGAGTGGTTTGGAGCCTTGACTCAGGTGGTTGGAACCTCCTCTACAGCTTCCATGGTTCCGGCGCCGATAAAGGCGGGGTGACGCTCGATACGAAGGGGAACATCTATGGCGCAGACTCGTCGGGTGGCAATGGAAACGGCTTAGTGTACAAGATAAGTCCCGACGGTACGGCTACTATTCTCCACAACTTTCAGGGCGGGACTGATGGGGTCAATCCCTATTCGAACGTCGTCTTGCAGCCGGACGGCATCTACGGAACGACTTTCTATGGCGGCTCGGCCAATTCCGGAATTTTGTATAAACTCGACTCGTCCGCCCAGGAGAGCATTGTGTACACGTTTCCACAAGGACCTGATGGAAGTAATCCCGACGGTGGTTTAGTCTCCGATGCGCAGGGCAACTTATACGGAACGACTTATTATGGAGGCACTGCCGGGCAAGGTGTGATTTTCAAGCTCGATTCGACTGGGGAGACCGTCTTGTACGCCTTCCAAGGCGGTTCAGACGGAACTAACCCTTATGCTGGCGTGATCCGCGATACCTCAGGGAATCTCTACGGAACCACCGTAAACGGGGGTTCTAACGGCGCGGGAACGGTATACTCCGTGAGTTCCAGCGGCACCGAAACGATCCTGCACAACTTCGGCGGAACCGGGGACGGAGCGAACCCTTACGGCGCATTGCTTCGCGACGCCGCAGGCGACCTTTATGGGACCACTCTGAAAGGTGGCGCCACAAATAACGGAGTGGTGTTTAAGCTCGACACGAGTGCTAATGAGTCTGTCCTCTACAGCTTCACCGGAGGCGCGGATGGCGGCGCCCCATATTCGGGTTTGATCCTGGATTCGGCCGGTAATCTCTATGGGACGACGTCCGCCGGCGGCTTCAACAATGTGGGGGCCGTTTACAAGGTGACTCCCACCGGCAACGAGACCGTCGTTTACGGCTTCAGTGGCGGTGGGGATGGGAATGATTGCCGGGCGGCTCTCGCAATGGACGCGGCGGGCAACCTTTATGGGACCACTCTTACGGGAGGTAAGTCTGGCAAAGGTGTGGTTTTTAAGATCGACCCGAGTGGTAACGAGTGGGTGCTCTATAACTTTACCGGGGGCACCGATGGGAGCAGCCCGTATTCCCCTGTAGTCCTTGGTTATCACGGCAATCTGTACGGAACGACCTCTAGTGGAGGCTCAGCGAACGCCGGTGTAGCTTACAAACTTGACTCGGCCGGCACAGAAACAGTCTTATACAGCTTTACCGGCGGCTTAGACGGCGGCAATCCATATTCCGGCCTGCTCGCTACGCCGGCAGGCGTGCTGTATGGCACTACGTACGGATCGGGAGCTGGTGTTGTCTATGAGCTGAAAGCTGTCGCAGGGACGCCATAGCTGTCCGATACAGTTCAAATGCATCCAGTCATCGAAATCCGAAAGGCTCAATCCGAAAAGCGAGGCTAATATATGAACAAGCTAAGGCTGGGGTTTTGGTTGGCCCTGGATCTCGCGATGGTAACTGTCGTCCCGGGCACTATTCAGGCTGCGAATAGCCCGTTGATGCCCACCTTTTTCGCCCGGAGCGACTATCCGATGCCATTCGATAGTGAGCCACTCGTTGTGGGGGACACGAATGGTGATGGAATCCCTGATTTGATCAACCTCCAGTACGGGAACGGCATCGTAATGGTACAACTGGGCAACGGGGACGGCACTTTCCGGCCCGGCCCCATCACCAACACCGTGGCAGGCTCTTCCTTGACCTTCATCGGCGCCGATTTAAACGGCGACAGGATTATCGATCTGGTATTGAATAACGCAACTGGTGTTGTCATTTGCATCGGCAACGGCGATGGCACTTTTCAGCCTGGTGCAATTTATGAGATTCCAGGTATGAACGACACTGATCTAGGCTATTCAGTGATCGCCGACTTCAATGGCGATGGCATTCCGGATATTGCAACCACGAGTTCGAGCTCAGGCGTGTGGCTTTTGACTTGAAAAGGGGGCCCCTATGGCATCTTTAATCCAGCGATTTTAGCAGTTCCCCTGGCAGGAGCGGCCGGCATCACCACGGCGGATTTCAATGGGGATGGCGCGCCGGATCTGGCTGTTGCCTTGGTGCGGCCAGGCGGCGTGGACGGGAGCGGCTTTGATGTCATTTTCGGAAACCCTAATGGAACGTTTCAGACACCCCAATTCTTTAGCTTTCCGGTAGCCGGTTCCATTGTGGCAGGCAGCCTGAGCAAAGACGGTCCTCCAGGTCTTGCCGTCGGAAACTCGAATTGCGGTTGTATCGCCCCCTTCTTCGGAAACGGGGCTGGAGGTTTTGTGGAAGGCAACCACGTGGATCTGCCTTGGGGGTACCGGTACAATACACTGGCGATCGGCGATGTCAACGGAGACGGCATCCCCGACCTGGTTTCTTCCAGCGGCTACGTAGCTTATGGAGAAGATCACGGCGCCTTTAGTCCACCGGTGCAGTACTTCGTGTCCGGCGGTTGGTATGTGGTGTTAGACGATCTCCGGCACACTGGTCTAAACGATATTGTTGTGACCTCACAGAGCACCGCCGTTTCAGTGCTTCTAAACAGAGGGGATGGCCGGTTTGAAGACGGCGCTTGGACCAGTGTCAGCGGTGGAGCAAGTTGTGCGGCCAAGGGTGATTTAAACGGCGACGGCAGGCCGGACTTGGTGGTGACTAATTCCAATGGCTTCACGTCCCAGGGCATCTCCATACTGATCGGAACCAGCGAGTACTCTACACCCTTCAGCGCCGGGGTTACGATAGCTTTACCAGGAGCCGGATGTGCGGTCGTCGGCGACCTGAACGGCGACGGTAAGCTCGATCTGCTCGTGCCGGCGGGGAACACCGTCGTCGCTTACCTGGGTAACGGCGATGGCACTTTCACGCAGCAAAGCGTGACCGACGTGCCCTCCGCGGGTGAGGTCGTGATCGGCGATTTCAACCATGACGGCAAACTGGATTTCGCGAGCTCCGGCAACTTTCTGGCATACGGCAATGGTGACGGCACATTTCAGACCCCCATCGACATTGTGGCGAATCCACCCGAATATGGGTTCTCAGGTATCGCGGTAGGGGACATCAATCACGATGGCTGGATGGATCTGGTTTTGACAAACTCCTACATCCTGTCTGGCGCCAATGTATTCATACTCCTGAATAATCATAAAGGCGGCTTTGGGCATGTACCGGCCAACTTTGGTGGGGATACGGCTCAGCCGCTTCTAGTAGATGTCAATGGCGATGGCGAACTCGACCTGATCCTCGATTACGCCAATACTGCGAGCGTATACCTTGGCAATGGGAAAGGTGAGTTCACCTTCCAGGTGACCTTCCCGAGTGTTTTCAACTCATCATTCCCAATCACATATACGGTGGCGGACGTAAACGGCGACGGCATACCGGACATTTGCATCGCGTCCATTAGCACCCTGGACGTCTATCTCGGCGAAGGAGACGCCACCTTTGCCAGCCCGTTCAGCCTTGGCACGGGTCCGGCTGCTGCTGCCCTTCTGGCCGAACGTGTTCATGGTCAATCGGCGACAGCTCCACAGGATATCGTAGTCCCCGACACGTCAGGCGGAGTGATGGTGCTCCTCAACCTTACGCCGTAAGCCGAAGGTAGCCACGCTAGTCTCTCCAGGTTCAGATCGTCGATGTCATTTCGGATTGTGGGAACGATTTTTTGAGGTTGCAGTGTCATGCCGCCTCTGCCGCCGATGCGGGGCCGGTAATCCTCTGCATACTTTTAGGTACGGGCCGCCAGAAATCCTTCGCAGTTGGGTACGCGTGGAGCAACGGCGCCCCAGGAAGCGTGTTCGGATGGTAAAAACACGGCCGGCTACGGCTTTAGCGCAAACACCGTGCCGAACTTTCCCGTCCCTCCACCATCCGTGGTCGTGCCGTAGAGCACTCCGTCATCCCCGATGACAACGCCTGCCACCGGATTGCCGCCGTCATCGCCGGCGTTGAAGCCGTGGAGCACGGACATCGTCCAGGAGCCGCCCGCGTCCGAAGGCGGCGTCAACGAGTACACAGCCCCACTGTAACCAGGACCGCCGCCAAGAATGCCATAGGACGTGCCGTAAATCACTCCCCCCTTGCCGCACACCAGACCGGGATTGGGAACCGCGGCGCCATCGGGACCATTGAAATTGTAAAGTATCTTTTCCGTCCAGGGACCTCCCTGCCAGGCCGGTGGCGTCAACGAGAAAAAGGCGCCGTATCCGTAGATCCCGCCACTGCTGGTGACGCCGTAGAGCACTCCATCGTCGCCGACCACAAGACCGGCGACACCTTCGCCATCGTATGCATGGTCGGTGAAGGTGTGGAGCACATTCTCGGTCAAGGAAATCATCGGCGGGGTGCCCTGGAAACCTGTTGGTGTCAATGAGACCACAACACCGCACCCGAAGGGGCAGTTTGGGTTTCCGCCTTCGGCCGTAGCGTAGAACTTCCCGTCACCGCCCAGCGCCGCCATCACGGGTCGGTAACCTCCCGCGCCGTTCGGGAAGCTGAATAGGACCCTGGCGTTCCAGGATTGTTCCCATGGCCTTGGCGGCGTCAACGCGAACAGTGCGCCGCAGCCAAAGTTGGCATCGCACGCGGTGGACGTTCCGCCCAGAACACTGGTGCCGTAGAATAACCCGCCGACGGAGCGCAAGGTGCCAGGAAGAACGATGTCCTGGTTGAAGGCGTAGGTCTCTTTGGTCCACGGACCTTCCGGCGAGAAGGCATCTGGCTGAAGCGAGAAGGCCGTCCCGCACCCCGTGGTACAACCGCTGCCGCCCTCCGCGGTCACCCCGTACAGCAAACCATCCAAGCCTAGCAGCAAAGCCGTCGGCTCAAATCCATCGCTGCCGCCCGTGAAGAGATGGATCTGCGTTTCTTTCCAGGGATCGCCAGGCGTCCAAGGCGGGCTCAATGCGAACACGGTTCCGTTGTTCGAAATCCCACCGGAGGCAGTGGTTCCGAAGAGCACTCCATCGGCGCCGATCACCAAAGGGGCGGTAGGGTCAACTCCCTCCCCGGAGTTCACATAGCCGTTGAACGCGTAAAGTGTCGTGAGAGTCTGCGCGCCGCCGCGGGGCGCCAGCGCCGACAGGACCATGAGAGCAATGCTCAGGCGAACAGCCATTGTTCTGTTCATCTAAGATACTCCTTCTGTTTTTCTGCCTTAGCCTTCCATCAACTTATTATTCGAGTATATGACCTGAGAGGGACCTCGTCCCTTCGTTCACCGACCGAATTTTAGTTCGAACCCGCCACCGCAGTGTGACCGACATCTATCGCACATTCGGAAGAGTCCCCACGGCGATCAGCTGATACCATGGGTCAACCTTAGAAGTAAACGGCCAGATGTGTGGAGTTCATATCGCCCCGATTGGCGGGAGCTCATTGGACCGTGAAGTTAGACTTACTCGCCACAGTGCCGTTCGGCGTTGTGACCGTGACTGGTCCGGATGTCGCGCCCGGCGGAACCACGGCCAGCACATAGTTCGGGCCGCGGCTGGTCACCGTTGTTGCGGCGACGCCGTTGAAGCTCACGGCCGTCGTTCCGAGCAGATGCTGGCCCGCGATGATCACGCTGCTGTCGGGCGCCGCGGACGCGGGGCTCAGGTAACTGACGACCGGCAGCGGCGGGGTCAGCCCCATGTCGATGCGAAAGACCGTGCCGGACTGATAGGTTCCGCCGTTCCGGGCCGTTCCATACAGCGCGCCATCGCTTCCCTGGATTAGGCCGGCACCCTCGAAACCTCCCGGTTCGAGGCCGGACGCGAGTGTCATGTCGAGAATCGGGTGGAACTGCGACCCGTCCAGACTCATCTGGAAGATAACTCCGTTCTGCCCAAAGCCCCCTGTTTCCTGCGCCGCTCCGTACAGGTTGCCATCGCTCGCCTCCATTAATCCCGTCACTACCGGAGGCACGTCGTCCCCATGAGGACACCCGCCAAAGTCCTCATATCGCTTAAACTCCCCCGAAAGCGACAGAGAGAAGATGAAGGAGCCAATCTCTGGACACTGAACATAGGGATAGCCGTTGGCGGCGACGCCATAGAGCAGTCCGTT
>JBEKLB010000342.1:0-7507 GCA_050010415.1 Bryobacteraceae bacterium
CACGGTTGAGCAAGTGGAGCTTTGGTAACGGAACCTCGTACGAACTAAGTCGATGCTGGGTGGTGAGGGGGCACGTACTGCACCAGGGCTTGGGGCGGGTTTGGATCTTGGCGGGAAACAATCACGACAGGCCGTGTCTTAGCGGCAAGGCCCAGGTCGGCCAACCAGACCTCACCTGGCCGGGGGCTCATCGATTAAATCTAGGACCTGCTGTTCGGCTGCACGTGAGCGCGAAAGATCCAGAACGTCCTGATCGGCGAGATCGATGACTTCATCGATGCGCTCTCTGGCCTCGGCAGCCGTTTCCGGCTTCCAAGCGCGCAGTCGAGCGTCCAGCTTTTCCACCAAGGCGTCCACATCAACCTCCTTCCTTTCATCCTATGTTATTTCTCGGAGTAGAGCGGCAAGTTGGCCTTCCTATTCCGCGCGGCCCCTACGGTGGATCGCTGGACCTCGGCATGCCTCCCGACTCATTGGCTACGCCGCCTTGATCTCCGTCCACAACCGATCACGCAGCCGCTGCGTCGCCGGATCGAGCGTGATGGCCCACTCGCCCAGCGCGACGATGTCGGGGGCCGGATAAAGCGTCGGATTATCGCGGAAATCGGGCGGAAGGATTTTCCGGGCGCCGGCGTTGGTGGTGGTGGTGCGGGCGGTGAGCGCGTTGGCGGCGGCGATGTCCGGTCGCAGTAAGAAATTGATGAACTGGTGCGCCAGCTCCCCTCGCTTGCTCTCGCGCAGAATCACCGACGCATCGGGATAAACGGCGTAGCCTTCGGCTGGATAAACGAAGCCCACATCGGGCGAAGAATCCATCGCCTGCTGCGCCGTGGTGTTCCACATGTGCGCGGCCAGCACGTCGCCAGAAACCAATTGGTCGCGCGCTTCGGCGTTCAGATACGCCCGCAGCAAGGGCTTCTGTTTGATGGCTTCGGCGCGGGCGCTATCGAGCTGCGCCGGATCGCTGGTGTTCACCGAGAAGCCGAGCTTCTTGAGTGACGCGCCCATGGTGTCGAAAGGATCGTCCAGCATGGTCATGCGTCCCTTGAGGCGCGGGTCCCACATGTCGGCCCAAGCCTTGGGCGGCGGATTGAGCAGCTTGCGGTTGTACGCGATGCCGGCGGCGGTGACCATGTAGGGGATGGACCAGTTGAGATTGGGGTCCCAATCGGGACGCTGGAAGCGTGGCTCCAGCTGCGGCAGGTTGGGGAGCAATTCGCGCTGGATGGGCGCGACCAGTCCGTTGGCGAGCAGCGGCTTCACGATATAGCCGGTCGGAAAAACAATATCCCAGCCCGAATTGCCTCCCATGACGCGCGCCAGCATCTCTTCATTACTTTCATAAATGCCGTAGCGCACGCGCACGCCGAATTCGGATTCAAACTTGGGCACGGTGTCGGGCGCGATGTAGGCCGACCAATTAAAAATATTGAGGCGCGGACGGCGATCGCGAGAACAGGCGGTGAGGCCAGTGGCCGCGAGCGCGCCGAAAAGGAAATAGCGGCGTTTCATGTGGTCCGCAACCTTTCTGAGATCACCACCAGCGACCCGAATCCGACCACGATGAGGGCCGAAATGGCGTTGACTACCGGATTCACGCCGCGGCGCGCGATGGCGTAAATCACCATGGGCAATGTTTCGGAATCCACTCCGGCCACCAGGCTGGTGATTACATAATCGTCGAAGGAAACGGTGAAGGCCAGCAGAGCGGCTGCGATGACGCCAGGAAGAATGGCGGGCAGCGTCACGTAACGGAAAGCCTGCCACTCGTTCGCGCCGAGATCGAGCGCCGCTTCTTCGAGTGTCGCGTCCACGGTGCGAAGACGGGCAATCACCACGATGACCACATAGGCGATGGAGAACGAGACGTGCGCCAGGATCACCGTATGCATGCCAAGTTGGACCCTCAGAAAGCGAAAGATCCACTGATAGAAGGCGAGGAGCGAGATGCCGGTGACGATTTCGGGTGTTACCAGCGACAGGTAGAGCGATCCGGCCAGCGGCCGCGAAGTGCGTTTCCAGAGGCCGTAGGCGCAAAGCGTCCCGAATACCGTGGAAACCAGCGTGGCCACCACCGCGATGATCAAGCTGTTCAGCGCCGATTCCGTCAATTGGGTATCGTGTAGCGCCGCCGAGTACCAGCGCAGCGAAAAGCCTTCCCAGACGGTGAAGCGCGAGGAATTGAAGCTGAAAATGGAGAGGATCAGCAGGGGCAAATGCAGGAACAAGTACGCGCCGACCGCGTAAATGGCGAGTCCCGCGCCGCGCGGTTTCATAACAGGGCTTCCTTCACAACAGGGCGTCCTTCACAACAGACCTTCGCCTTCGCCCCGCGCGATCGCAAACAGCAGCACCATCACGATGGCCATCAAGACCAGTGAGACTGCGGAGCCGAAGGGCCAGTCGCGCGCCGTGGTGAATTGGTTTTGAATCAGGTTGCCGATCATGACGGACTTTCCGCCGCCCAGCAGATCGGGCGTCAGATACGCGCCGAGGCAGGGAATGAAAACCAGAATCGCACCGGCCCGAATCCCGGGTGCGGAGAGCGGAATGGTGATGCGCGTGAGCGCGGCCCAGGGTTTGGCGCCCAGGTCGGCTGCGGCCTCGAGCAGCGAACGGTCCAGGCGTTCGAGCGTCGCGTAGAGCGGCAGGACGGTGAAGGGCAAGTATCCGTAGACCAGTCCGAGAATCACCGCGCCGTCGTTGTAGAGCAGTGGCAGCGGAGCGTGGATGAGGCCGAGTTTTTGAAGCACGGTGTTGAGCAGGCCGGTATCGCGCAGCAGGAACATCCAGGCATAGGTGCGCACCAGGAAGCTGGTCCAGAAGGGAAGCATCACCAGGCCGAGATAGAAGTTTTTCAGCCGGCCCGCGCGCGAGATGAACAACGCCAGAGGAAATCCGGCCAGCAGGCACAGCGCGGTGGACGCGCCCGCAACCCAGAACGAGCGCCACAGGATGGCGAGATAAATGGGATCGATTAGGCGCTGGTAGCTCTCACTGGTCCAGGGCGAGGTGATGCCGCCGTAGACGCCACGCGTGAGGAAGCTATAGCCCAGGATGATGGCGAGCGGCGCGAGAAAGAGCACGATGTTGGTGGTCCAGGTGGGAGCGAGAAACCACGCGCGCAGGCGGTTCATTCTTTAGGCGTCTCAGCCAAGCCTTTAGGCGTTTCAGCAAACCGCAGCTCGTCGGAGGGTTCCCACAGCAGATGAACGGCCTCACCGGGAGTAAACGTCTCGCCCAGGCGTGAAATCTCTACGACAGCGGCTTCGCCATCGGACAAGCGGGTGTCGACGTGGACGCAGTTGCCGAGGAACGTGGAATGCACGATGGTGGCGGGGCGCGAACGGTGCCCGTTGCGCGATGGTTCGCGCGCGATACGCATGGCTTCGGGGCGCACACCGACGTCGCCAATCCAATTGACGGCGCCCAGGAAGGACGCGACGAATCGCGTACTGGGCTGCAGGTAGATTTCCTGGGGCGTGCCCAGTTGTTCGAGACGGCCTTTGTTCATCACGCCCAGACGGTCGGAAAGAGAGAGCGCCTCTTCCTGATCGTGGGTGACGAACAGGAAGGTGATGCCCACGCGGCGCTGGATGGCCTTGAGCTCGGCGCGAACCTGTTTGCGGAGGTTGGGATCGAGCGCGGAGAGCGGCTCATCGAGCAGCAGCACGTCGGGTTCGAGCACCAGCGAACGCGCGAGTGCCACGCGTTGGCGCTCGCCACCAGAAAGTTGGGCGGGACGGCGCGATTCTTTCCCGGAGAGCTGAACCAAATCGAGCACGTCGCGAACGCGATCCGCGACGTGATTGCCGGCGCCGATATCGTGCGCTCGTGAGTTTTTGTTCCCGGGAACATCGACTCGGTGCTTGTGGGTTGGTGTGCCGGCGCGGCGGCGCAGGCCGAATTCGACGTTGTCGCGCACCGTGAGATGCGGGAAAAGCGCGTAGTTTTGAAAGACGGTGCTGACGTTGCGCTGGTAGGGCTTCAAATGTTGGATGCTGGCGCCGTTGAGACGGATTTCTCCCGAGGTGGGTTCCTCAAATCCGGCGACCATGCGCAGCGTGGTGGTCTTGCCGCAGCCGGAGGGACCGAGCAGGGAGAAGAACTCACCGCGCGCGAGGTTCAGCGAAACGCCGTTAACGGCGTGGTGCGAGGGGTAGTGCTTCGAAACGTCGCGAAGCTCTAATACACACTCCATTGAAATTGCAATGTTACCGCAAGTTGGGCGCAGATTTTTTGCCGGGTCGGGGAGAAGTGGTCGATATGAAGGGCAGAGCAATGGCTGGCATCCAAATCCTGGTGGTGGAAGACGAACCGATGCAGTCCAAGCTGGTGAGTTTCTTGCTGGAGGAGGCCGGCCACACCGTACAAATTGCGGACAGCGCGGAGAAAGCGCTGGAGGTTCTGCAATCGTTCCGCCCGGGCCGCATGTTGCGCCCGGATCTGATCCTGCTGGATATCCAGCTACCAGGGCGGGACGGCCTGGAGTTCACGCGCGAGCTGCGGCGCACGCCGATCTATGACAAGATACCGATCATCGCGCTAACGGCCTATACGGATCCGTTGGATCTGGCAAGAGCGCGCGAAGCTGGGTGCAGCGGCATTATCTCGAAGCCCATCGACACGGCGTCCTTTGCGCGTCAGGTGCGAAAGCTCTTTGGCGGTGACATCGGCGGTGACCGCGACGTTCCGTCCGACAGCGGCGACTTGCTGGCTGGGATGCGCAATGCCTTCCTCGGCGAAAGCCTGGAGCAGTGCCGCACGATTCTGAAAGAGCTCAAATCGAGCCGGGCTAACCCTATTGAGAGATTCCAAAGGGTGCTCCACCGCTGGGCGGGAATGGGAGGGACACTCGGTTTTCTCGAAATAGCAAGCGAAGCGCGAAGAGTGGAGATGCTGATGGCTTCCACCAGTCTTCAGAAGGATGACCTGGTGAAGGCCTTCGAAACGGCACAGCGCAGGTTCTTTGCGGCCACGCGTAGCGAGCCGGCACTGCCGCCCGCACTGATCAGGGGTCTGCGCGACGTAAGAATCGGGCTGGCAAATTTCTCCGACGATGAAGCCAATCGGATGCGAACCACCGCGAATTGTTCCAACGTCCCGGTTACGATGGAGCGGGTTAACATGGAGCGGATCAAGGGAGATTCGATCGATCAGAGCAGATACGGCGCGGTGGTGGTGAACGCATGTTCCGCTGTCCATGCGGACGTACTGCATCGGACGCAATGGTCCGTCCCGGCAGTATTCATTGGCTCCCGTTCGTCGCTCGAGTCACTCTGGGGGCTACCGTTGCACGCGCATGATTTTCTAATTGCGCCCTGGCAGGCTGAAGAAGTACTCTTGCGCGTGCATCGGCTGATTGCGAGCGCCGCACCTGCGCAACCTGCGTGGGAGTCGCCCCACATGCAACGAAGACGACCTCGCGTCCTGATTGCGGATGACGATCCAGACCTGGTCCTGCTGGTCTCCGGGACCTTGGAGCAATCGGGAATGGATTGTGAGGTTGCGCGCAGCGGGCAACAAACGCTGGACACAGCTCGCCGGCATCCGCCGGACGCGATTGTCCTGGATGTGAATATGATCGATCTCGACGGCTTCGAGGTTTTGAAGAAGCTGCGGCACAACCTGTCGACAGCGTCTATTCCGGTTCTGCTGCTCACCGCCCGCAGCCAGGAGAGCGACATCACGCGCGGCGTAGGAAGCGGCGCCGACGATTACGTGGTCAAGCCGTTCGATCCAACGGATCTGGCCAGTCGCGTGGATAAGATAATTTCAGCGTCGCGGAAAGCGTTCACGCGAGTGTGAACGCCGCGATTACTTCGCGGAGTTGAAGCGCTTCTCTACTTCCGGCCAGTTCACCACGCTCCACCACGCGGCGATGTACTCGGGGCGGCGGTTTTGATACTTCAGATAATAGGCGTGCTCCCATACGTCCAGACCCATCACCGGGAAACTGCCGTCCATCACCGGGCTGTCTTGATTGGCGCTTGAAATAATCTCGACGCCCGAACCCTTCTTGATGAGCCACGCCCAGCCGGAGCCAAAGCGCGTGGTAGCGGCGGCGCCAAATTTTTCCTTGAACGTGTCGAAGCTGCCGAACGCGGAGTTGATGGCCGTCGCGACATTGCCGGTAGGGCTGCCGCCGGCGCTGGGCGCGAGGATGGTCCAAAACATCGAATGATTGAGGTGGCCGCCGCCGTTGTTGCGCACCGCGGTCTTGATGGCATCGGGCACGATGGCGCAATTATTCGCGAGCAGTTCCTCAACAGTCTTGCTCTGCAGATCGGGCGCCGATTCGAGCGCCTTGTTCAAATTCGTGACATAAGCGCCATGATGTTTGTCGTGATGAATCTCCATGGTCTTGCTGTCGATGTAAGGCTCCAGCGCGTCGAACGCGTAAGGAAGCTGGGGAACGGTAAATGCCACTGTATTTCTCCTCTCGATTTTTCAATTTGAGCCGGCGAAACCGCCAGCCTTTTCAAAAGCGTCCGCCAGGCGGAACATGCCCGTTTCGTCAAAATGCCTGGTGAGTATCTGCATGCCGACGGGCAGGCCTTCGGAAGTCTTGCCGCAGGGCACACTCATGCAAGGAATACCGGCCAGATCGCCGGTGATGGTGTAAATATCGGACAGATACATTTCCAGCGGATCGTCTATTTTTTCTCCGATTTTAAATGCGGGCGACGGGGAAACTGGAGCGACAATAGCGTCCACTTCGGAAAAAGCTCTGCGAAAATCCTCCGCGATCAGCGCGCGCACTTTTTGGGCCTTCAGGTAATACGCGTCGTAGTAGCCGTGGCTGAGCACGTAAGTGCCGAGCATGATGCGGCGTTTGCACTCGGCGCCGAAACCCTCCCCACGCGTACCGCGATACATGCCGCTGAGCGTGTCATCGCTGGCGCGAGTGGTATAGCGCACGCCATCGTAGCGCGCGAGATTGGAGCTCGCCTCGGCGGTCGCGATGATGTAGTAGCAAGGCACGGCGTATTTGGTAGCCGGCAGGCTGATATCGCGCACTTCGCAGCCCAATGTCTTCAGCACTTCAATCGCGCGATGGATGCGATCACCGGATTCGCTCGCGAGCCCTTCGAAATATTCGCGCGGCAGACCTATCCTGGTTCCCGATACCTCGCCATCCAGTTGCGCGGTGTAGCGGGGCACGGGAGCGAAGGCGGAGGTGGCATCGCAATCGTCGCGGCCGGCCATGGTTTCAAGGAGCAGTGCGGCGTCGCGAACCGTGCGCCCCAAGGGCCCGATGTGATCGAGCGAGCTGGCGAAAGCCACCAGCCCATAGCGGGAAACCCGTCCATAGGTCGGTGTCACTCCCACCACGCCGCAGAACGATGCGGGTTGGCGCACCGAACCTCCGGTGTCCGATCCGAGCGCCACCACGGCCGTTCCCTGCGCCACCGCGGCAGCCGACCCGCCGCTCGAACCGCCCGGCACGCGATCGAGCGCGGCCGGATTGCGCACCGGTCCGAAGGCGGAGTTTTCATTCGAAGAG
>JBEKLB010000343.1:0-7499 GCA_050010415.1 Bryobacteraceae bacterium
ATACGCGCCGCCATCGATTGGGCTGAGAAAGAAAACGCGCGAACCGGCTCGCCGCTGATGGGCAAGATCGCCCTCGACAAAGTGGCGGTCATGGGCCAGTCGTGCGGAGGTTTTCTCTCCATCGTGCTCGGCGCCGATCCCAGAGTCAAAACGATCGGCGTCTTTAACTCCGGGGTGCAGAAACCGGCAGCCGGCGCTCCACCGTCGCCGTTTCCCACTGCGGACGCCCTACCTAAGGTGCACGGGCCCGTGCTGCTGATCAACGGCAGCGATCCCGACTTCATGCTGGCGACCTCGCTCGCGACCTTCGACATGATCGACAACGTACCGGCGTTCTATGGCGCACGGCACAACGCCGGCCATACTGCCACCGTCTTTCATCCCGGTGGCGGCGAGTACGCCAATGTCGCGTCGAATTGGCTGCTGTGGGGCTTCAAAGGCGACAAGAAGGCCGGCAAGATGTTCGTCGGCAAAGACTGCGGCCTCTGCACGAATTCGAACTGGGACGTGAAGCAAAAAGGGATCAAGTAATGAAGTTACCGATCGCGCTCGTTGTAGTCGCCGGCTGCGCGGCGGCGGTTGTTTGGGCGCAGAGCCCTTCGTCTTTGTCTCCTGCGTCTGGGTTCCCGCGTGGCAGCAGCATGCAGAGCTGGCAGAATCCAGGCATTAAGAGCGTGCTGGCGAAGTGCAAGAATCCGCCCAAGCCGTTCTCGATTCCGGGCGCCGGAAAGTCGGCGAACGCGAACGCAGCGCCGCCCGCTCCCGCGCTTCCGGCCACTACCGCGATTCCCGGCGTTCTCGCCGCGGGGCAATCCTGGAAGGTGGTTTGGTCGTGGGAAGGAAATAACGTGGATGGACCCATCGCCAGTGATAACGGCACGGTGTTGTTCGCGAACAACGACGCGAGCAACGTGATGCAGATGGACCCATCGACCGGCCTGGCCAAGGTCGTCTATCGCGACACGAACACCGGCGGCGCCGTCTCACGCGGCAAGAACGGCGAGTTGTTCGTCGCCGAACGCGGGCTAGGCTCGTCCATCGAAGAGCTGGAGCCCAAGCGGAAGATGTTTGCGACTTCGTTCCATGGCGAGCCGCTCGAATGCGTCGGCGGTGTCATCAACGATTTGATGGCCGATGCGCGCGGCGGAGTCTACTTCTCGGTGACGGGCGCCACGGACAGCGGAGTGTTCTACGCCGATCCGAAAGGTGTGGTTTCGCAGTATGGCAAGGATGTTCCTCTCGCTAACGGTATTATTCTAAGCCGGGATGAAAAGACGCTCTACGTCACGAACGGCGCAACGGTCTTTGCGTTCGACGTGAAGCCCGACGGCTCGTTGGCCAATCAGCGCGAGTTCGGCAAACTGCGGGGCGGGGAAGGCGGCGATGGTTCGGCCGTAGACAACGAGGGCCGCGTCTATATCGCAACCGGCAAGTCGGTGGATGTGTTCGCACCCGATGGCAAGTTCGTTGGCAGCATCCCCGGCCCGCAGGGACTTCACGGCACGTTCTTCGGCGGCCGCGACAAGAAGACGCTCTTCGCCATCGTGTTTTTCGGCGGATGGGGAACGCCGAGCGCGCGCAACCAGATCATTGCGATCCCGGCGATCGCGCAGGGTTACACGGGGCGAGCAAAGTAGTTCCAGGCGATTCACACACGACGCAATCCGTGGAACATGGAATGGAGATCTGCGAATACCACTAATAAGGTACGCTTCCTCTAACTAAACTAGTTACTCGAAAACCCTTCCATCTCGTGATTCCAATGACCCGTTAATCGGGCATATTCTCAATAGGATGAGCCTGGGTTGACTGCAGGCTCAAGTCGTGACCTGTGTGGCCGGCAGTCTCTATTCAGTATTGCTTGCCATTTGTCGTAATCAAGCCATCCGTAGTCTCCTGAAGGAGGAACGATTATGAAAAGCATCGCTTTGCCGCTGCTTGCGGTTTTAATGCTGGCAGGTATTGCCGCGCTTACAACACCGCCGTCTACCCACGCCGATGATTCGGCCTCCCCGGCCTACGTAACAAAGATTCCTCCCGGCTACCGGGATTGGAAGTTGATCTCGGTCTCCCACGAGGCAGGCAATCTGAACAGCATTGGCGCCGTTTTGGGCAACGATGTGGCGATCAAAGCCTACCGCGAGGGGAAGCTTCCTTACCCGGACGGCGCTATCATTGCCGCTCTGCACTACGGTCACACCCCGTCGGAGGAAAACAACAAGGTTTTTGGCCAAGCCCAATCTTTCGTCGCCGGCGCCCCCACCAACATTCAGTTTATGGTCAAGGACTCAACGAAATACGCAGCGACCGGAGGCTGGGGGTTCGCTACCTTCGTAGACGGCAAACCCGCTCCAGCGGCGTCCATGAAATCCTGCTTCCCCTGCCACAATCAAATCAAGGCTAGCGACTTGGTCTTCACACATTACGCACCCTAGAAACAGACCACCGGGCGAGTACCTACTTGCCGGCCGGGGAACGCCCAGCGCGCGCAACCAGATCATTGCAATTCCGGCGCTCGCGCAGGGTTATACGGGGCGAGCGAAGCAGGCGAATCAAACGTTCATGATTTCGAAGCACCGCTCAAGGCTCTTCACCGAATCATTACCCATCGCAGGCCGCCACTCATGGGCCACGAATCCGGTGTATCCAAGATCGGCGATCGCGCTGGCGATGAACCGGAAGTTGAGTTCTTGTTTGTCGTCGATTTCCTGGCGGCCGGGCACCCCTGCGACATGGATGTGGCAGATCTGGTCCATGTTATCGCGCAGCGTCCGCGTGATGTCCCCATCCATGGTCTGAGCATGGTAGATGTCATACAGGATTTTCACGCGCGGTGAATTGACGCGTTTACACACGTCCAGCCCCCACGCCACGTGATCGAAGACCTGATCGGTACGCTGGTCCACGGCGACTTTGGAGTTCGTGATTTCGATACAAACGGTGACGGCTTTTTGCTCGGCATAACCCTTCACGCGGTTCAGTATGGCGACTGTATTATCGGCGCCTTCTTCCCGAGACATGCCCCGCCGTTCGCCGGGGATGGCAATGAGAACGGAGCATCCAACGCTGACGCATGTGTCGATCCCGGCGTGCGTGGCGTCTTCGATCTGGTTATGGATTTCCTTGCGGATCAAACCATTTTGGAAACTGGTTCCGGTACCGACCATCAGGGCGGGCGCCAGGCCATTTTGCTTCAGGATCGGCACCTGCTGGACGGTGGGCAGATCTACACCTTTGAAACCAATGCGCGCGAGGATCTTGCACCTCTCCTCGAACGAGGTGGTCGAGCCTGTCCAAACAGACCCCATCACGCTTTGTTTAAGGCGCATGCGCGAGGTTGCCGGAGTTTGCGCGGACAGAATACCGGCAGTCCCAGTGACCAGGGGGACAGCCATACCCGTTATGAATGTTCGTCGTTCCATGGGCGTGAATATATCACGCCTAACGGCACGATCCGATCCCACTACTTCGCACCCACTACTTAGCAGGACTGAACACCACGCGCCCGCCCACCATTGTCATGGTCGGATGAATGTGCTTGATCTCGGCGGCGGGCACGATCATGTAATCGCGGTCCAGCACCACGAGATCGGCCTGTTTGCCGACTTCGAGCGACCCCAGCGCATTTTCCTGGAAGAACAAGTACGCGTTCGAGCGGGTGTGCGCGATGAGCGCCTCCTCGCGTGTGAGCGTTTCGTCCAGCACGCGATTGCCGCCGACGTCGAGGCCGCTCACCACCCAACCAAGCGTCACGAAAGGGCTGTAGTGCGAAACGATGGTCGCGTCGGTGCCCAGGCCGAAGACGATTCCGCTATCGGCGATTTTTCTGAGCGGCATATGAGCGCCGGCCTGCATCGCCGCGCCGTGCACGCCCAGCGCCATGCCCATGGCTTTGGCACGCGCGATGTTGGTGGGGGAGATGTCGTAAACGTGGCCGAGCGTCCAACGCAGCTTACCAATAGGCTGGACTTTGTTTACTTTCTCCAACGTGTCGAGCAAATCGGTCACGGCAGAGTTGTTGATCACGTGTTCTTGAATCGGCCAGCCGGCACGCGCTGCCGCAGTGGCAAGCTTTCCGTACTCGTTCATGATCTCGGCCGGCCACGGATCCTTGCGCGGCGCCAGATCGAAGAACGGCCCATAGAGAACCTCCGCCAGGCCAAAAATTCCGTACTGGCCGTCAAACTGGTTGGGGCGGCTGCGTTCGATCAGCTCCGCGGCCTTGATCGCCGATGCGGGATCGGTGGCGAATACCGGCAACGTCTCCCAGAGCCGAAGCGGCAGCGGACCTCTGGCGGCGCGATCGGCGAGGTACTTGGACTGACCCAGACTGTAAACGCCGGTGAGCCCGGTTCCGTTCAGCTCGTGCATGAAGTCGGTCAGGTTCTGGTCGAGCTGCGCGGGTGAGGCCGGGGGCATTTTGTCGTACAACGCGTACGGCGGCTGGAACGACACCAGCCCCGTGGCATTGCGCTTGGCCCCATCCGCCGGGTTTAAACCCACGGCTTGGAGTGCCAGACTGTTGGCGTAAACCAGGCTATAACCTTCCTGGACGAACAGCGGATTCTTCGGTGCAACGCCGTCCAGTTCCTCGAGCGTGAACCCGCCAGGTGCATCGGCGAATTGCCGCGGCGTCCAGCCGCCTTGCACCATGATCCAGTCGCCTGGCTTCAGGCTGGCGGCCTTGGACGCGAGAATTTGCAGAGCTTCGCGGCGCGAGCTGACGCCTTCGAAGCGGGCTTGCTGGTGCCAGCGATCCACCGCGCGGGTGAAGTGGAAATGGTTGTCGATCAGGCCCGGGATAACGGTTGCGCCCTTGACGTCGATGACTTTCGTGTTCGGACCGGCATGGCGCGCCATCTCGGCGCTGGTGCCGCGTGCGACGATGCGGCCGTTCGTGATCGCGAGTGCCTGGACGACGCGGAAGTTTGCGTCCACGGTCAGGATCTTGCCGTTGGTGACCACGGTGTCGGCTGATTGCTGCGCAAAGAGCGCGCTGCTCGCGAAGGCAGCGAGTATGCCGCAAGCTACTCTCAGGATCTGTGGCGTGGCCATTCTCACCAGGATACTCGACGTGAGCTTGGAAACTCGACGTAAGGTAGATGCGCGTTCCGTTAGCTTAGGCGTGCTCCACGCGCGCCTTGATATCCGAGTATGCTGCCTCGATCAACTTGCTCAGCGCCGTGGCGTTGATGGCCGTTCCCGGCATCAGCTTCACATGGCGCATGAATTTGCCGGCGCCTAGGAGCAAGCGGGCCGGATCCGGCAGCGCATTGCCGTGAAAGAATCCCACGTTAACGTGGGATGTAAATACATTGACGTAGCCGAAGGGCGCATCGCCTAGACATGCAGTGGGACAGCCGTCATGCAGGAGCTCGCGGACTTCGTCTCCACATTTTCGCAGCTCCTCAAACCAACGGCGTGCGATGGCGCCTAATTCACTATGACGCTCATTCATCCACGCTTCGATAGCGGGATCGCGCTCCACTGCGCCGTTGAAGCGCAGCAACTCCGTCCTCATAGCCCGAGATTACTTCACCATGTGGGTGCGATCTTTCTCGTTTTGGGTGCAGAACATTTCGAAGATGTCGTAGCTGGGAATCAGATCGTAGGCAATCTTCACCGTGAACGTCCGCGTGTACAGCGTAGGATCGTCGAACGTCACCTCGGTGTCCAGATGTCCGAAGTCGCGGCGGTGGTAACGCTCCGTCACATGCATGGCTTCGCTACGGGGATGCCCCATCCCGTCGATCGGTGTGCGGTCGTTGAAACCCCGCGTGTCGACCACGAAAGTGTCGCCGTCCCAGCGGCCGATGGAATATCCGAGGTAGGCCGGAAATTCGAACTCGGCCGGAAATTGGCGCCCATCCGCAAAAATCTGCCGGTGCAGGCCGTCCACTTCGTACAGAATCATGGTCTCTTTGGACGCCTGAACCATTTTGAACGGTTCGGCAAGCAAACCGGCCACAGGCCAGCCATACTCGCCATGGCAAACGTTATCCACCCGCTGCTCGGCGGCCCGCTTCTTCATAGCGGCTTCGCCCGCTGGCGTCAGAAGGGACTCTCCGGGCTTCATGTCGGCGAACACGTTGAGCCCGTACTTGTGCACCACTTCCAGCTCCATCCCGAGCAGCGCGGATCGCGATTCCTTCTCGTACGCGGGGCCGAGCATGCGCTTGAATTCGGCAGCGGGAGTCTTTTCATGCGCCCAAACTCCCGTTAGATCGGGCTTGCCATCGGCGGCACGAGGAGCGGGCGCGAAGAGATCGGGCTTCCCATCCTTCATGGGCGTGCCGGATGGGGAATAGTTGAGCCACTGGGCTTGCGCGCCGCCCGGCAGGAGGATAGCGGCGGCGAAAAGCCAACGATACGTCATTCTGGATTATCCAAGCTTCGATTCTATCAGGGCGAGTGCTGACAGAATGGCTCGACAGCGGTCACTGCCGCTTGTTTTCGGCTGGAAACCTTGCATCCATCGCCTTATCCGGGTTGGCGCGGATCTGGAGCTCGGCGCAATGATGGTAGGTGTAGCCGCCGTCTTTGTTCCAGCCATGTGCCGCCATAAATTCGATCACCTGCAGCGTACACCTGGCGCAGTTGACGTTCGGAATCTCAACCTCGGTTTCCTGCTCCTTATCGAAAGGTGCGGCGTGCATGAACAAGCCGTCGGCCAGAACCGGCGGCGACGGCGGATAATGGATGGCTCCTGAAACAGACCGCTGACGGCCGTTGGATCCAGGTTCGCTGGTGGCTTCGGGATCGGGCGGAAGCTCGTCGCGCGAATTCACGGCCAGGGCCACGCGGTAAAAGCCAGGATGAAAAGCCATTTCCCGGATTCGGATGTGAAGCTTGTCACCGCCCCGGATTTTCGTAACGGCGCCGGTGGGTTTGCCGGGATCAGTCAATGTTCCTCCGCAGGGGGCCGACCACTGCGGATCGCCGAGCTCTTCCGATTCCTGCAGCCAGGATGCCGGTTCGAGCAGCCTGAAATGGGCCAGGCCGAGGGGCGCCCATGCGAACAGCAGGCAGCCGCCAAGCAGAATGCTAACCGTTCTCATCGAATCTCTCCCTTCAGTAATCCTCTTGAGTCCGCTGCAGGCCGTTCAAAAGCGCCGCATCGACACGCGCCGCGAGGTGGGTCATGAGCTGGTAGCTGGCGCCTATCACCAACCAGCTCGCGCAAGTGGCTGCGAAGGCAACATGGGAAACTGGCGACCGCAGCAAATTCAAAACGAGCCCTGCCAGCGGAAAACAAACTATGACGATGCCGGCGCGCGCGATCTTCCCAGTGACAAAAAGCTGAAGCGCCCGGCAGAACACTCCGTTGACGAGGCCATACAAAAGAAAGCTGACGTGCCAACCCGCCGCGGCGCACGACAGCATGACGATGCTGACGATCGCGGTGAGCAGCAGTGCGGCTTTTTGAAAGCGGTGGCTTTCAAAAAGGCTTGCGAGCGAAATCAAGCCTAGATAGGCAGCCACGGACGCCAGGATATCGA
>JBEKLB010000344.1:0-12282 GCA_050010415.1 Bryobacteraceae bacterium
GCGCCGCGAAATTTCGAGGGCCTGCGACTGAATTGCCTCAGCTTGTGACCACTGCCCTTGCTTTTCGTATACAGTTGCCACCCTTCCCAAGCTCATCAGAGTGGCGGGATGCTCCACGCCGAAGATGCGACGCCTGGATTGGAGAACTCTTGTGTGGAGCGCCAAGGCTGCGGCGAGCTTACCCTGGTCTAAGTAGAGGTCCGCCAAGTCGCTCATAGCAGTCAGCGTATCCTGGTGCTCCTGGCCCTGCACTTTGGTACGGAGTTCCACTGCCCGTTCCAAATGGGGCTGCGCGTCTGGATACAGGCCCAGGTCCTTGTATGTGTTCGCGATGGTTTGCCGGATCGACGCCTCCACCAGCGGCTGCTTGTCGAACTTCCCTGGTATGCGCGCCGCCGCCCGGTCCAGCGCGGCGCGCACCTTTAGATCCGGATCGGGCTTGGTGTTGGGGCCGGCTTGATTGTTGGCACTGGCTTGGGCCAGCAGGTCCTTCTCCAAGAAGTCACTCACAGCCTTCGCCGTTGCGGTCTCGTTGTTCGCCCGCTGCTGTTCGCTGACCGCACGATTTCGCGCCTGGACGGCTTGGCGTTGAGCCCCCAGCGCATTGTTGCGTTCGTTCGTGGCGATCTTTTCGGCGTTCAAAGCGCGGTCGCGCTCAGTCACTGTCGCCTGCTCAGCAGCACGGGCCTTCGTTTCGGCCGCGAGAGCATGGTCCCGCTCAACCAATGCCGACTGTCCAGCGCGATTCGCCCGTACCGCTTGCCAAGTGCTAGCAACGATGCCTGCTACCAGAACCACAAATACGGCGGCCACTCCCGCCACCAGCGCCCGATTTCGCCTGGCGAACTTTTGAAGCTGATAAGCCGTACTTGGCCGTCGCGCGGCGATCGGCTCCTCATCGAGGTAATGCCGGATGTCCGCAGCGAGGTCCGCGGCGGAGTTGTAGCGCCGCGTCTTATCCTTTTCAAGCGCCTTGGCAACGATGGTTTCAATATCACCGCGATAGTTGCGGCTGATCGAGCTTAGGCGCGCCGGGTCGGTCTCACGGATGGTCTGCAGGGCTTCATGCAGTTTGTTGCTCAAGGTGTACGGGAGACGGTCGGCCAGGAGTTCGTAGAGGATCACACCTAACGCGTATACATCGCTGCGTGTGTCGAGTTCGAGAGGGTCGGCGAGGACCTGCTCGGGACTCATGTAAGCGAGCGTGCCGATCAGTTGCCCGAGGTCGGTCTGGCGCGTGGCCCGGGCGTCGGCGTCCGTCATGCGCGCGACACCGAAATCGAGAATCTTGGGCTGGCCCGTTTCATCCACGAGGATATTGCCGGGCTTGAGATCGCGATGAATGATGCCTCGCTGATGGGCGTGTTGCACGGCGTCGCAGATTCTCACCATGATTTCCAGGCGAGCGCGTGTGCTGAGATGATGCGCTGCCGCGTATTCGCACAGCGTTTGACCGTGGATGAACTCCATCGCGAAGTAGGGCTGCGGGCCGGACTCCGTCTCGGCCGCGCCCGCTTCGTAGACCTGGGCGATGCCGGGGTGCTGCAGTCGGGCGAGCGCCTCCGATTCCAGCTCGAAGCGCCGGACTAACTCCGGGTTGGCCCAAACACTCTTGATGACTTTCAGCGCGACCGTGCGGCGAGGCTGTTCCTGCTCGGCTTGGTACACCGCTCCCATGCCACCTTCCCCGATCAGCCGGATGATGCGATAGCGACCGATGTGGGAAGGTAGGCGGCGTGCGGAAGGGTTCAACTCATGTCGTTGCGAGGGCGCGATGGTACGGGTCGCCCTTGGCTCTATGGGCTGGCCCGCCTCGCCGGGAGGAGTTGGATCCGACATCATAAGCTGTGTATCTTCCCAGCGACGATTTCGACAAATGATCGTTTTTCCGGGAACCGCTACTACGCCCTCCCGCCAAATGTGGATAACTAAGGGCCAGGGCGTTGATCGATTCTATCCCACCCATGGTAGCTGTGGAGCGGACCGCCGCTTGATCGATCGCGTTGGGAATCCAGGTTGTACAAGGACGTTGTGGGTCATTGTCGGTAGCTTCCCATACGTCGTTTAGGGAGCACAAATGGATAAGCCCGCAATTCACAAGCTCTCAAGCTCGATATCAATCAAGCAGCACCACCTGTGTTCAGTTATTGTTTTTGGCCTACATCTGCGCGTCGTTTTTTGTTAAACACGTTCAACTTGCTCCAAAAACTCCTCTTCGCTTGGGGTGCGGCTTGCGAGGCATCCGACTCGGCGTCTTGTGCAGTCGCCAGATCGGGCGCACCGTTCGACGTCCCCACGGAATGAGGTGGTGCGATGGCGAGGACGTGGGCGGAGTCGACAACGCGCTTGGCAGCTTGTAGCTTCTTGGCCATTGGGAGGGGTGGCGGCGCAATTGAGGCAGCAAAGTCTGGAGGTACGATATGAAGTCGATCCAATGGCGCGGTAACGGGCGCCACAGGCCCGAACAATTTGACGACCGGCGAAGCGGCAAGCGCCAGGATCAGTACAGATACCAGTGCGATTCCGGCAGAGAAAGGACGCTCGCGCGGCAGTAACCATCCCGCCGAGGGCGCTTGGTTAAGCTGCGCACTGGCGTTGAGGAACTCCTCGGCACTCTGATAGCGGTGCTCCGGATTTCTGGCCAGGGCACGCCGGATGATCTCATCCCATTGCGGCGAAAGACTCGGCTCAAGCTGACTGGGCGGCTGAGGCTCGGCCTCTGAGTCGGTCAGCACCGGAGCTAGCCGGCGATTCGCACCGAAAGGCTTTTGTCCGGTGAGATGCTCGTAGAGGATGGCCCCAACGGAGTAAAGGTCGGATCGCGTGTCTGGCCGTGTGGTCCCTTTGAGTCGCTCCGGCGCCAGGTATGGCAACGAGCCCAGGATCTCTCCGCAATTGGATAGCAGAGGATCGCCGAAACACTTCGAAAGTCCGAAGTCAGTTAGCTTAACCTCGCCGGCTGCGGTGATCATCACGTTGGCGGGAGTCACGTCGCGATGCACCACGCCTTGCTGGTGCGCGTACCGCAGCGCGTGTAAGATCTGCCTTATGTACCCAATCCCTGTATCGATTGGGAGGCGCCCGGCGCTCAGTATGCTTTCCAGCGTCTGCCCGTCGATGAATTCCGTGAAAATGATCAGTTGCTTTTCCGCATGCAGCGCATTGTGAAGGACCGCGATATTGGGATGGTTTAAGCGGGCTAAGACTCGCATCTCCCGCTCGAACCTTTGGATTTGGATTTCGGTGGCGAATTCCGCAGCCAGTAACCTCATCGCCTCGGTTCGCTTCGTGAGGCGGTGTTCGACCCTGTATACTCGCTCCATACCCTCGTCGCCGAGGAGGCCGGTGATAGAGTAATCACCGAATGCTCGTCCTACGTGAAAATCCATGAGGTCGTATCCAAGGCTTCAGTAGCGACCGCCAAGTTCAGGATAAGTATCCTCGTCTCCAAGGAGAATGCATCTGTTGATCCAATTTGACGCAGGATCAAACCTTAGCGGAGTAGGGAAAACCCCTTATAACGTCCTACGCATGGCGAACGATCCCACGATTTGCGGTGTCTTTGCACGGCACTCCCAGAAACAAGTCGTACCTATCGCGAACCCGATGGACTAACGACTCCAAACACCGGGCGCCGCCCCGTGTGACCGTGAATGGAGACTCGTTCTCCGTTGCGACGTGCTGTGAGGAGCTCAAGAGGCGCGTCCTTGAAGCATTAAGCGAGCCTCTCATACAGAAGCCCCCGGGGGAACTCGGCGGCTTGCGTGCTACGTGAACAAAACGGGTAGAGGGAAGACGATGACGCGGATGGGGTGGTCGATGACCCGAGCACTTGTCCTGCTAGCCTGTGCGTGCGGGGCTGCACTCAGAGCTGACACGGTTGCCATTGACGTTTCGGGTCCAATATGCGCTTCCGCTGCTGGTTGTGCTGCTAATCAACCTTTCAACTACAGCCAGGGAAGCTACCTGCTGGGTTTTGCGTTCCGGGTGAACAGCGCAATAAGCATTACCCAGCTTGGCTTCTAGGACTCTAACTTGGCCGATACAGCTCAAACGTTCGAGGCTTCCGCGAGGGCTGACGATTTCGCCACACTCATAGCGTTCCTCCGAGTGATTTTCTGAGCAAGTATACAACTACGATTCTATTCACTAGGAACGTAACGCATCCCGCTGGCGCCGGTATGATCCGCGACTAGGGCGTTTTACGTCCGCGCGCCGCTACGGTTCGCCCTCCGATTTCGCTTTTGACATGCCGCGCCCGAAGTTCTCTTCGAGGCGGGGGATGTTATTCTGGACGGTTCGCTGAGAATCACGATGAAGAGACAGATTCTGATTTTTTGGTGCGCGATGACGGGTGCAGTGCCATTGTTTCGAGTTCCGCTATTGGCTCAGAACCAGCCCAGCAATCTTCCGGGCGCCATCTTCGTCGATGCGCCGCGCGATGCCGCAAACCCAACGCGCAATGAAGCCGTCTGGATCCCCAGCGGGGGCGTGTTGATGAACGGCGTAATGTACGCGGCGGCGGGGGCCGGAAACCATCCGACCGTTCTCAATCTTCACGGCACCCCCGGCAATGAACAAAACCTGGACATTGCGCAAACTCTCCGCCGCGCCGGATACAACGTGCTCTCCTTTCATTACCGAGGCTCGTGGGGTAGTCCAGGAAGGTTCACGCAAGCCGGCGGCGTCGAGGACGCAGTTGCGGCACTTGCGTTCCTGCAAGATCCCTCCGTTGTTGCCAAATTCCACATCGATACCACGCGCCTCATCGTTATTGGCCACAGCTATGGAGGCTTTGCGGCTACGCGTGTTGCCGCCGCGCACCCGAACATTACCGCACTCGTGCTGCTCGCACCCTGGAATCCAGTGCAGGATATCCCGCTTTTTACCGTGCCCCCTGAGAAATTCGCCGTCGCGGCCCATAGCATCTTCGACGACATACACCGACGTCGATATGGCCAGGGAAATTTTGGCGCCCGGCTACGACTGGCGTCTTGAAACCAGTGCACTGGCTATCAAAAACGTGCCGATTCTGATCGTGAGTGCGAAACACGACACTGCCGACGACCAAGGCACAGAGTTGATTGCCGCGCTGCGGAATTTGCACGCAGTGGATGTCACTACGATCACGATGGATACGGATCACCCCTTCTCGGATCATCGGATTGCACTCCAAAAAGAGATTCTCAGTTGGTTTCAACGGCGAGCGTCCCGGTCGGCGAACAGCGCACATTCTCGCTGAGAGTGACGATGGAAACACGGCCAGCCGCCTGGAGAGCGTAGCAACGGCGGAGTTGCTTTGTGTGGAGGAGTTCTAAAGGACTAGAGTCTTGCGACGTCGGAGGAACCTGGAGCACATCGTCGGAATGCCGCCCCCGTCTCGTTCATCAATTTGGCCGGTGTTCCTGAAAGCAGCGTACCTCCGCGACTAGGCCATACGGCCAAGTGGCGCGTCCCGACTCGCGCGTCACACATCCATCATTCACTCTCCGATCGAGTAAACTTGGCTAGATCATGGGTCTGCCGCTGTCCGCCGGTATCAAATTGGGCCCCTACGAGATTCTGGCGCCCATCGGGGCGGGTGGCATGGGCGAGGTGTACCGGGCGCGCGATACCAAGCTCAAGCGCGATGTCGCGCTGAAGGTGCTGCCGGAGGTGTTCGCGAAAGACTCCGGGCGGATGATGCGCTTCCAACGCGAAGCGGAGGTGCTGGCTTCGCTGAACCACGCGAACATCGCGCAGATCTACGGAGTGGAAGAACGCGCGCTGGCGATGGAGCTGGTGGAGGGCGAATCGCCCAAAGGTCCGATGCCTTTTGAAGACGCCTGGAAGATCGCCATGCAAATCGCCACTGCGCTCGAATACGCACACGACCGAGGCGTCATTCATCGGGACCTCAAGCCGGCCAACGTCAAGGTGACTCCCGATGGCGTCGTCAAGCTGCTCGACTTCGGGCTCGCCAAAGCCTATAGCGGCGAGCCCGACGCCGTTCGGGCCGATCCTTCCGTATCCCCGACCCTCACTTTCGGCGCAACGGTGGCCGGCACCATCATGGGAACCGCTGCGTACATGAGCCCGGAGCAGGCGCGGGGCAAGGTTGTGGACAAGCGCGCCGATATCTGGTCCTGGGGCGTCATGCTGTACGAACTGCTGACCGGCGAGCGCCTCTTTCAAGGCGAGGATGCGGCGGAAACCCTCGCTGCCGTGATCCATAAACAGCCCGATCTCGAGAAAGCGCCACCGCAAGTCCGGGACCTCCTCGGCCGTTGCCTCGAAAAGGACCCAAAGAACCGCCTGCGCGACATCGGCGATGCCCGTTACCTCAGGCAGTCGACCGCTGTCCCAACTCCAGCTCTCCCAGCGCGCGCGCCACTGCCCTGGATCGCGGCGGCCTTGTTCGCCGTTATCGCCGCGATCACGGGATTCCTCGCCTGGAAACACCTCCGCGAAGAGCCGCCGGCTTTGACCAAGTTATCCTTTCCCGCCCCCGACCACTTCGAGCCCATCTTCCCCACCGTATCCGTTTCTCCGGATGGCCGGCGTATCGCCTTCGAAGTCATCGCTGGGAACCAACCCGGGATCTGGGTACGAAACCTGGGTGACTCCACGCCCCGGAAACTCGCCGACGTATCGAGTGCCAGCACCCCGTTCTGGTCGCCGGACAGCAAGCGGCTGGGTTTCCTCGACCGCGGCGCGATAAAGATTATCGATGGAACCGGCGGCCCGCCCGTCACGATTGGAAACATCAATAATCCAAATGAACCAGGGACGGGTTCCTGGAGTCGGGATGACGTTATCCTCGTCAGTGCGGTGAACACGCCCCTGTATCGAATTTCGGCGAACGGCGGTTCTCCTTCTCCGGTCACCCAGTTGGATAGAGCGCGAAATGAAACGGGGCACATGGCGCCCTGGTTCCTTCCCGATGGCCGCCATTTCCTTTACTTGGTCCGCTCGACGGATTCCGCCAAAATGGCCTTGTTTGTGGGCGATCTCGCGTCGACAAATCGTAAACAGGTGCTGCCTTCCGGCACCCGAACCATCTATGTAAATCCGCGATACCTGCTCTTCGTTCGCGGCTCGACGCTCATGGCGCAGCGCTTCGATGCGGGCAAGCTCGAAACTTCCGGTGATGCCGTCCCAATCGCCGAACAGGTCCACTCCTTTAGCGAGGGAGCCATGGTCCTTGGGCACTTCTCCGCGTCGCAGAACGGCGTGCTGGCGTATGTCGCCGGAGATCCGGCCGGGAATGCCCAGCTGACCTGGTTTGACCGAAAGGGAAACAAACTTGGCGCCGTGGGCGCTCCCGGCTTCTTGCAATATCCCTCCCTTTCGCCGGACGAATCTCGCGTCGCATTCACGCGGTTTGACCCCTCCACTGCGGACTCCGAAGTGTGGATCTGGGATGTGGCGCACGGATCGGAATCACGTTTCACTTCCACAGGGGATAGCCGCTCTCCCGTTTGGTCGAATGACGGCGCATTCATCTTTTTTGCGGGCGTCCGCGACGGCCTACGAAAGATATACCGGAAGAGCGCGAATGGCACAGGTGCGGAGGAAATTTTGGATTCCTCCTCCGAGGTGCCGATGGAGGCATCCCGCGATGGCCGTTACCTTCTCACGATAGAGACTCCCAACCCAAGGATCTGGGTGATCCCATTGTCGGGAGACCGCAAGCCCTTCCCATACAAGTCCAGTGAATTTACGCAGACCCACCCTCGCTTATCGCCAGATGGCCACTGGCTGGCCTACGTTTCAAACGAGACCGGCACCGCGGAAATCCACGTCGTCAGCTTCCCGCAGCCGGGTGGGAAGTGGCGGATCTCCACCGGTGGGGGAGTCGACCCGGTTTGGAGCCATGATGGCCACGAACTGTATTACTACAGCCGGGACAACAAAATCATGGCCGTCGACATAAGACCGGGCCCGCTGTTTCAATATGGCGTCCCCAAACCGTTGTTTGCGGCTCAGATCGCCGCGATTAACAGCAGCTTCGCCGTGAGCAAGGATGGCCGTTTCCTGCTACCGGTCCCGGTGGAGCAGGGAGTCACCGCGTCCATAAGCGTCGTGTTGAACTGGCCGGAAATACTCGAGAAGAAATGACTCCCCTATGACCTCCCGCAGGTAGTGCTCTAAGTCCGGTATCGGAGTTGGGGACCTTTGACAGGATACTGGAAAGTTGGGCCAAACACGGATTCACGCGAACCTGTAACGGCCTAGCTGCGAGTTATTGAGTCTGGGATACGAGCGCTTTCCACCGAACTGCAAGTTTCGTCTTTTCCAAACCGGGCGCCGTGCGGCTCCAGGCTGTGTACAAGTCGGCAAGACGTTCCATGTCTTCTCGCTTGCGGGACGCATATTGCGCAGGAAGCTGATCGAGACCCTGGTATGCATTCAGAAGCAGTGGCTCGGCCTCCTGGAAATGTTTTTCTCGCGTCAGCACGCCGCCCAGGTTACTCTCGGCGCGGAAGATGTCGGGGTTGGTGGGGGGAAGTATTTTCCGGCGGGTTTCCAGGCACTGGCGGAGCAGCCGCTCGGATTCCGGGAGCTTGCCTCGGGTGGCGAGAAGTTCGCCCAGATTCGATTCGATCCGGGCGGTGTCCGTGTGCTGGGCGCCAAGGACCCGCAGTGCGATGGCCAAAGACTGGCGAAGCATGGATTCCGCTTCGTCCAGCTTGCCCTGATCGCGCAGCAGCGTAGCGAGCTGATTCATGCCGATTGCCACATCCGGATGTTCATCGCCCAGAAGTTTGCGCGAGGTGGCCAGAGACGTACGCGCGTACTTCTCCGCTTCCGCTAGTTTATGCTCATCGTGGAGCACATAGCCAAGCTGGTTCATGGTTTGAGCCGTGCTGGGATGCTCAACTCCGGAAATCGCGATCCTGGTGTCCAGGGATTGACGGAGCATAGTCTCGGCCTCGGGCAACCGTCCCTGCAGCCGCAGGTTGACTCCCAGATTGTGCTGGTTTATGGAAACGTCCTCGGTGTCGTTGTTCTTGCGAAAGATCTCGATCCCCTGCCGCAAAAGCGGCTCAGCTTTTTGTTGATATCCTTCACGCCGAAGAGTGATGGCGAGATCGCAGAGCGTTTGGGCGACGCGAGTATCGTCAGGGCCAAATAATCTTGTTCTGATGGCAAGCACGTCTCGCTGCAGGGACTCCGCCTGTTGAAGTTGATCATTCTGGGAAAGCTGAGTCGCTAGTGCCGCTTCACCTTCCGCGATGTCGGCCCTGTGGTCGCCCGGCGCTGAGCGTCGAAGACCCAGTGAAGTTCGATACTGGCGCTCGGCTTCCGCGAATCTGCCAAGACCGAAGAGCGTGGTCCCCAAGCTTTCGCGCGCCGCAGCTTCGACTAACGGTTGTGAATGCAGGGAGCCGGCATCCAACTGCTTGGCGGCCTGGTCGAGAACCTGTAGCACGGTGACGTCGCGCCCTTTGGCGGGATCGGCTTTGCTGGCATTGCGAGGATCGGCGGCCGACAGCATGTCCTGCAGAAAATTATTGACGGCCTCGGCTTCCGCTGTTTCCTCTCGTGATTGCTTGAGGCTGGCTGCGGCTTCGCGCTGGGCCGCGACGGCCCGAATGGCCTCGCGTGTACTGAAGATGGTGGCGCCGATCAACGTCAGCAGAATCGCGGCAGCGCTGGTGACGAGCGCGCGGTTGCGCTGCGCGAGTTTACGAAGCTGATACGCCCGGCTGGGCCGGCGCGCCGATACTGGTTCGTGGCGCAGATATCGTCCGATGTCCGCCGCCAGGTCGGAAGGCGTCGCGTAACGCCGGGCGCGATCCTTCTCCAAGGCTTTGAGCGTGATGGCGTCCAGATCGCCGCGCAACTGGCGCTCCAGCGTAGGAGCATCCGCCCCGCGGTTCTCGGCGGCGAGCCCGGTTTGTTCGGTGAGCGAGCGGAGTTTGGTGCTGGGAGCCAGGGCGTCTTCCTCGCGCAACTTGCGCCCAACCTGATCGATCGGAGTTGTGCTGAAATCCAGTGGCAGCGCGCCTACCAGCAGTTCGTAGAGGATCACACCGAGGGAATACACATCGGCGCGCGTGTCGACATCGACTCCGGCCGAGTCGGCCTGCTCTGGACTCATGTATCCCGGCGTTCCGATAATCGTCCCCACGCGGGTAAACATGGTCCCATCCGTGAGACCTTGCGCGGTGGCTTTCGCCACGCCAAAGTCGATAATTCGGGGAGCCGCGACGCCGTCAATCTCTCCCACGAGGATGTTCGATGGCTTCAGATCGCGATGCAGAATAGCCTTCTGATGCGCATGTTGCACGCCTTCGCACACGCGCACGAATAGTTCCAGCCTTTGCCTGGTAGTGAGCTTGTGCTCATCGCAGTAGCGCGTAATCGGAATTCCACTAACGTACTCCATGACAAAGTACGGGCGGCCTTCCACCGTGGACCCGGCATCGAAGACTTTGGCAATGGCTGGGTGGTTCATGAGTGCCAGTGCCTGCCGCTCCGATTCAAAACGCGCTACAACTTCGTGCGTATCCATGCCGGCTTTGATCAGCTTGATGGCCACCCGGCGGCGAACCGGCTCCTTTTGCTCGGCTAGCCACACTTCGCCCATCCCGCCGTGGCCGAGCCGTTGAATCAACCGGTAAGCACCGATGATCAGGCCCGCGATGGAATGACTTGGTCCAATGGTGCGAGTGAGGAAGGGAGTCTCGATGTCCTCCTGGCGCGATGATTCTTCGTGGCCTGAATTGCCCTCGTCGTTTGCTTCGAATTGCTTAGCAGACAAGCCGGACCTTCCTCTTTTCAGGGCTCTCTAAAGTCTAGCCCAATCAAAGATTGCAGTGATATATCCCCATTTGTGCGGCGCAAAGACCAGAGATATGACTCCCGCAACTCGCCCCCACAGAAGTTTCCGATAATGCCAGACATCAGGCGTCAGTCAAGCTCCCGGCCCGCCGCCCAGAACTGGACTGGCTGCGTGCCTCCACTCTCCGTATAACGCGTTAGACCGGACACCGCCTTCGAATTCTCTGAAACGGCGCATACGGTACGATTGTTCAAACTGCCATGCCCTTATCCGCTGGGACGCGCTTGGGACCTTACGAGATCCTTGCGCCCATCGGGGCCGGTGGCATGGGTGAGGTTTACAAGGCGCGCGATACCAAGCTGGATCGTGAAGTGGCAATCAAGGTCTTGCCTGCTGCCCTCGCTCAAGATCCCGAAAGACTCGCAAGATTCGAGCGCGAGGCGAAGGTGCTGGCGTCGCTTAACCATCCCAACATCGCGCAGATCTACGGCATCGAAGATCGAGCACTCATCATGGAACTGGTTGACGGTCAAACGCTCCATGGACCACTGTCGCTGGAGACTGCCCTCAACTACGCCAAGCAAATTGCCGATGCACTCGAAGCGGCGCACGAAAAGAGCATCATCCATCGCGATCTGAAACCCGCCAACATTATGATTACGCCTTCGGGTGTCATTAAAGTGCTTGACTTCGGTCTTGCTGCGGTTGCCCAATCCTCCGATCCCTCGAATCCGGCGAATTCGCCGACGCTCACCATCTCTCCTACTCGCGCCGGGATGATCCTGGGGACGGCGGGCTACATGTCGCCCGAACAAGCGCGCGGCAAGGCGGTGGATAAGCGTGCGGACATCTGGGCGTTCGGTGTGGTGCTGTATGAGATGCTGACGGGCAAACAATTGTTCGAAGGCGAGACGGTATCCGACACGCTGGCTCAGGTGCTCACCAAGGAGCCGGATTGGCAGCAAGTTCCGGCGAAGGTGCGGCGGCTGCTGCGGGCTTGTCTGGAGAAAGATCCGAAGCGCCGGCTGAGGGATATCGGTGATGTTGGCCGTTTGCTGGATATGGAAGGCGAGGCCACCTCTCCTTCACAGTCGCGGCTCAGTATGACTCTGGCTACAGTTGCGGCAGCGTTCGCGGTGGTCGCCGGGATCTCGCTGTGGGGTTGGCTTCGCCCCGCGCCGCCCGAGCCGCGCGCTGTGGTCCACCTGACGGCGATCCTTCCGGTGGTGACCGACATCCCCGGTGCAATCGCGGTGTCTCGCGATGGGTCGCGCCTGGCCTTCGTGGGAGGAACGCAGCGCCAGATCTACGTGCGCATGCTGGATCAGCTCGAAGCCAGGCCCATCTCGGGCACCGAGGGCGCAACATTCCTGTGCTGCTCCCCCGACGGCCAGTGGATCAGCTATGTCGACTCGTCTATGCAGCCCAACAAGCTAAAGAAAATCGCTTTAGCCAGCGGGCCCGCTCAAGTACTTGCTGACGCCCTCCTGGCCACTGGCCCCCCCACTCAA
>JBEKLB010000345.1:0-7431 GCA_050010415.1 Bryobacteraceae bacterium
CTGCTTTTCTCCACGAATCCCACATATACCCTCAACTTCTCCGCCAACACCGGCGATGAGAATCCCTGCACTTCGTCCACGTCGCTTTCGCCGGGCACAAATTGCGATGTATCGGTCTTGTTCACGCCGCAATCGATTGGCAGCCTGAGCGCCGGCATCACCGTGACCAACAATACGCTCAATGTCAGCGGCAGCACCGAGCAGGTTGCTGTCAGCGGGACAGGGTTTAGCTCCGTCCGAAGCACAACGACAACGGTTACTGTGTCACCCCCGTCGTCGACCTTCGGCCAGTTATTGACCTTTACGGCTACGGTTTCCGCGGAAGAGCCAACCGATGTTCCGTATCGGCCGCGGGGAGTAAGCCGGCCTACCGGCACCGTAACGTTTACGGACTTGACCACCTCGACAACGCTGGCCTCGAACGTGAGCCTGACGTTGGGAGTGGCAACGCTCAGTCTCAGCACGCTCGGAGCGGGAAGCCACACCATCCATGCGGTCTACACTCCGACGGGCATTTTCTCGACGAGTAACGGCGGCGTGGCTTTGACCATCGCCAAGGCCGACACTAGCACGTCGATTACGCTCTCCGGCCGCACGTTGACGGCCGCTGTTACGGTGATCGCGCCAGGCGCGGGGACTCCTACAGGAACGGTGCAATTTCTAAACGGCAACTCGGTCCTGGGAACCGTAACGCTGAGCGGCGGAACGGCGGCGCTGACGCTGGCCGTAACGCCCTCCTCATTTACATTCACGGCCGCTTATTCCGGCGACAGCAATTTCAATAGCAGCAGTTCGGCCGCTGTCAACTCGCCGCCCACATCGTTCGTGTCGCTGACGAGCAGCGTCAACCCGTCCGCGCTGGGCCAAGCGGTGACGTTCACCGCGGCCGTCAGCGGCCAGCCGCCTACCTCTGGATCTGCGACGGGAACCGTACAGTTCTCCGATGGAGCAACGTTGCTCGGCAGCGTCAGCGTCTCGGACGGACTAGCCGTCTTCACTACTTCATCAGTGACCGGCGGCTCGCACAACATCATCGCTCGATACAGCGGCAACAGCACCTTCCCGTCCGCACAGGCCACGCTCGACCAAATCGTCAACGCGCCTGTGACGATGATGATATCGGCGGCTCCCATGGCTCCCGTCTTCGGCCAGACGGTAGTTCTCACAGCCAGCGTTAGCGCGACCGTGCCGGCGGGATTCCAGGCGCCCACAGGTCAGGTGACCTGGGTGGAGCTCGCCTCCGGAACATCACTCGGGACGGCCCCGCTGTCCTCGGGAATAGCGACCCTCAGCCTGAATTCGCTGGCTGCGGGGACGCACACCATCACTGCTCTATATAGCGGCGACGCGACCTGGAACATTACTAGCAGCGCATTGACCGTCACGGTCTCACGGGCGACTTCCAGCAGTGCGGTTTCAATCGCGGTTGTTTCGGGCCAACTGATGCTCACGGCCAACGTGTCCTCGGTTGCGCCGGGGGCAGGGACGCCCACGGGCAGCGTGCAGTTTGTGGATGTAGCGAAAAACGCCATCGTCGCCGCCGCCAGTCTCTCCAGCGGGAGGGGATCAGCGACCATCGGAACGGGCGCTATCGCCGGCGTGCTGGGCCGTCCGATCGCGGCCGTCTATGCGGGAGACTCCAACTTCAATGGGAGCAAGTCCGCGCCCCTGCCGGCGCTTCTGAACGCGGCCTGGAATTTTTCAGGCGACTTCGCCCCGGATGAAATCGCGAGCCTTTACGGCATCACCGGCCTGACCGGCAATACTACGGCCACTCCTCCGCTGACCGCCTCACTGGGCGGGGTGACGGTAACAATCACAGATAGTTCGGGCACGGTGAAACCGGCGCTGCTATACGGCGTGTACGCCTCCGCGGGCCAGATCAACCTATTGGTTCCCACCGGCACCGTGCCGGGCCTGGCAGTGGTGACCATCACTCTTCCTGGCGGCGGCGCCATCACAACCATTGTCAATATTGTCGCTACGGCGCCCGGGATTTTCACGTCCGATATGAACGGGCAAGGCAATTACGCGGGTCAGGTGGTATACGTGCACCCAGACGGATCGCAAACGATAGTGAATTCGACTGGCCCGATCAGCCTGGCCGCCGGCAACCAGGTATATCTGGTGCTCTACGGCACCGGGCTTCGCCATGCGAAGTCGGTGACGGCTACGGTGAACGGTGCAAGCGTGCCGGTGATCTACTTCGGCGCACAGGGTGGCGCTGACGGAGTTGACCAGATCAACGTGGGTCCGCTGCCTGCCAGCCTGGCAGGGGCAGGCGTCGTCAAGCTCGTGATCGCCGCGGACGGTCAGGCGGCGAATACGGTGACATTGAACATCCAGTGACCAAAGATCACTCCCCCGCGATGATATACTCAGCCCGTTGATTTTTGCATTAGCCCGGAAGTTTTTTTCAGTCGGTATTGCCGCTTGCGATTGCCTCCTGCGCCTCCGGCGCGGAGTTCGTAGGAAACCAGGCATGCGCAGCCTGCCACCCGGCCATCTACCGTAGTTTCCTCAGGACCCCGATGGCTAACGGCAGCGGGCGCGTGGGAACAGGCCAGCCGATCGAGCGTTTCGATCGTACTGAGTTTGCCGATACAGGCGGCGCCTTTACGTACCGCGTTGGCCAGGAAGCCGGGAAATATTTCTTCGTGTTTCGACAGAAGAACGCTCAGCAACCGGGCACCTCATCGCAAATGCAGGGCCGCCGTCAACTCGAATATTTTGTGGGAAGCGGAGCCGCCGCGCGTAGCTATCTTCTGAGCTACCAGGGTTTTTTGTATGAGGCGCCCGTCGCGTACTATAGCAACTCGGCTTCGTGGAAATCCCCACCTGGCTACGCTGCCCTCGACTATCCTTATCTGACACGGCCCATCCGGCCAGGATGCCTGGTGTGTCACGCGAGCGGGATGCAGCCGATTCCGGGCACTCAGAACGCCTACGCCTCGCCTCCGTTTCGCGAAGGCGGTGTGTCTTGCGAGCGCTGCCACGGCGCGGGAAGCGATCACATTGCCACCGGCAAACCGATGTTAAATCCGGCCAAACTTGCTGCCACCGAGCGAGACAGTATTTGTGAGCAATGCCATCTTTCGGGCGAAATCCGCGTACCGAAAGCGGGCAAAGACGATCTCGCATTTCGCCCCGGCGATCGGCTTGCGGACGATCTCACGGTTTTCTTGCGCTCCGGTTCACCTTCATCGATGAAGGTTACGAGCCACGCCGAGGATCTGTCGCAGAGCGCTTGCAAGCGAACCGGCGGGGGGAAGCTATGGTGCGGCACTTGCCACGATCCCCATTCCGTTCCGGCCGCCAGTAATAAGGCCGCGTACTTTCGCGCCAAGTGCCTCACTTGCCACCAGACTTCCGCTTGCCCCGCGCCGCGAACGACACGCCTGGCCAATGGCGACAAGTGCGTGGCCTGGCACATGCCGCGCAACCCTCCTAGCGACGTCGAGCATGTCGTTTTCACGGACCATGCCATCCGGCGGCGCGCCCGGCCCCCCTGCTGCAACAGACTGAGGCGAGCGGCGGGGCCGACGCACTGACGCTCGCTTATCTCGCCGAGTTCTATCGCGACTGCAAGGACGACGCGCATGCACTTCCTTTGTATGAGAAGTCTGGCAAATGGATCCCACTCAATCCGCCGTCGCCTCAGCGCTAGGCGCATATCACATGCAGCGTGGCAACGTCCAAGAGGCCATCCAATTTTGGAGCCAGGCTCTGACCATCAGCCCAGCACTGGTTCTGGTGCGCACCAATCTTGCCACCGCGCTGCTGCGCACCGGCCACGCCGACGAAGCTCAGGCGGCGTTGCGGCAGGCCTTGGAATTCCAACCATCGCTTCACGAGGCCCGGGATCTGCTGAACAGCATCGCGAAATAAACTGGCGACGATCCGCGCCGCTCTGAGCAGGCTGGCTGTCCTTGTCCGCTAGCCGCGGGGGGCGCGGGCGCCAATGGGGACGGCTTTCAGCCCGAATGCCTTCTCGAAAAACGTGCCAATATCTTCGCCAGGATTCTTCTTGGGTACCCTCACGATGCCGAGTTCGATGTCGATCGGATCGCCGGTGCGGAGGCCGATGAGCAAGGGGGTGAAAACCGGGTATGCGGTCATGGCGGTCTCGCGGGACAACTGCATCGGACGGCCATCGCGAATTCGATAGACGGTGAGCCGCCGCGCCGAGAGAGTATCCAGGGCCAGATTCCAACGGTCTCGCATGTAGGGCTGATGGCCGTCGCGGAGCACCTGGTTGACCACAACCAGATCGCTCTCGGCCAACGTGGCTCGCTCGGCGATCAGGCAATTGCCCGCGGCGATCCGGATCTTTGCTTCGTCAAGCAACTGTTTTTTGTTGAAAACGTTCAGTTCGCTCTGCCGAATCACCCCGTCCGGCAGCGTAACCGGAGGACACGAGGCGCGCTTCTCGACGCGATAGCGGATAACGGGTTGCGCCAGATCGGCGATCGGAGAGTCATGATCCGCTCGGTTGGCTCCTTCCGGGTTTGCTCCTTCTGGTTTTGCTCCTTCTGGTTTTGCTCCTTCTAAGACGGATTCCGCCGTGCCGGTGTAGAGCAGGCGCTGGCAAAGGGCGAGGCATAGCACTGGATTCCCGCTGGCCGCACGCCGGTCCTGGAGCAACGCGATCGCTCGAATGCCCTCCTTGTTGCCGGTCCACGGATGATCGTCCGCCGACAGTTTCTCCCAATCCCTCAGCAGCGGTCGATTGATCTGCCAGGCTGCGGCCGTCGCCAGGCCGAGAATCAGAAGCGCGAACCCGGCGTAAGCGCACAGGCGAGCGGCGACGCTAAGATGACCAAACAGGGTGACTGCAACCAGGCTGGCCACGCTGGCGGCCAACACATAGGGCGCGGCGATGAGCACCACACCGGGCACGATCAGGAAGAGCAGGCCGAGGACGATGGCCCCCGGCACCAATGCCACGCCCGTGAGAATCGCCGACACCAGGCATACGCGAACCAGTACTTTGCGCATCCGTGCTCCCTAACAGGACTGTCGACAGTCAGCGCCATTCATTACATAGGTGTGATGTACCATTGCCGCATGGGCGGGCGTCGATACATTTCAAAACCAATAGTCGGGGTTCTTAGCTTTGCAGTCAGCTTGACGTTTTTCCTGGCGCCCAGGCTCGCTGCAGCCCAAGACGAATGGTTAACTTGGGGCCACGATCCGGAACGTACTGGCTCGAACCCCGACGAGCGGATCCTCAATAAGGAAAATGTCTCTCAGCTCGAAGTGAAGTGGACGGCCCAGATTTCCACTGCTCCCAAGGATTACGTTCTTTCCACGATGACCGCTCCGGTGGTTGCCACGGTGAATACACCGCAGGGCCTGGCTTCGCGCGTCTTCGTGGTCGGCAGCGACAATACCGTTTTCGCAATCGACGCAGCCACGGGCAAAATAGCCTGGCAAAAGGCCAACCCTAACACCATGAAGGAGCCCCAAAAGGGCGATTACCGATGTCCCAACACGCAAAATGCTACGCCGGTGGTCGACAAAGCGGCGGGGATCATTTATGTTTCGACCAGCGACGGGAAGCTCCGGGGCTTCAGTCTGCTGGATGGCGAAGATCGCATTCCGCCCACCAACTTCACGGATCCCTTCGCGCGTAACTGGAGCCTGAATCTCATCGATGGAGTCATTTATTCACCCACGGCCCGGGGTTGCCTCAACATGCAGTCCCACTTTACGGCGTTGGATCTGGACGATCCGGTGCGGCACCCGCTCGAGTATTACACCAACACGGGAATAACATCAGGCGCGTGGGGGCGCGGCGGTCTGGTCCGAGGACCGAAAGGGGTTATAGCCCAGACTGCCGACGGCCCTTACGATCCAGGTTCCGGCAAGTTCGGCAATAGCGTGCTGGCTCTCACTCCCAAAAACTTCCGATTGCAGGATACATTCACTCCGGCTAACTGGGAATATCTGAATAAAACGGATCTGGACCTCGGCTCAGGCAATCCGGTGATCTTTCCGTTCCAGGAGTGGACGCTGGCGGCGGTGGTCGGCAAAGAATCGGTAATTTATCTGCTTGACGCCAATAATCTGGGGGGCGCCGACCACCACACGCCGCTTTACACGTCACCGCGCTGGGGCAACGATGAGGCTAAGCTTCACGACCGGGGAATATGGGGGATCTCCACTTGGCAAGATCCGCAGGGAAGGCGGTGGCTGTATGCGCCCATGTTAGGCCCTCCAGCTATAGACGCGCCGAAATTCGAGCAGTCCTATGGACCCTCGGATCAGGGCAGCACCATGGCATTCGAAGTTCGCATGGACGGGCCGACGGGTAAGCCAACGCTGGCGCCGATGTGGATGTCCCGCGAGATGCACGCACCGGAGCCGCCCACGGTAGCTAACGGAGTGGTTTACGTGCTTCTGAGCGGTAAGACGTCCGATGAATCCCGCGGGGCGATCAAAGCCCCCGCGGGCCTCGACCCCAGAGCGGTTCTGTACGCTCTCGATGCGGAAAGCGGACGGGAGCTGTACTCGAGCAACAAGCTGATCGCGAGCTTCACTCATTTCAACGAACCCGTCGTTGCCGGTGGCCAGGTTTACGTCTGTACCTGGGATGGGAAAGTCTACGCTTTCGGGCTAAAGAGGTAACGGCCCGATCACTGCGGATCCGAGGCGCGGGCCGATAAAGGGAGCGTAGCGCCACCCTTAGCTTTCCGCTCCTCTACCAGACGATGGAATTCGGCGTCGTCCAGGTATACGATATCCATCCACACCTGCACCATATCGTCTACGCTTCGCTCGCCAAATCCGACCCACATATTCGGATCGGGGTTCCGCGGGTTCGCGGACGTATTGTCGTGAACGCCGATCATATGCAGCACTGTTCCAGCCGGCAATAGCGGAGCCACGTCGTCGGAGTACACGTAATTGATGTGCCAATTGAAGTCGAAATGGTCGACGGAGCTTAGGACGGTGACCGTGTTATCCAGGTTGATGGCCTCCAGCGTCATGGCCTTCCCGCGCATGTGCATGTGAGGCTGGAACGAGTCAATCCGCGCATTCTTAGGCAGGCGGAAATAGCCATCGGTCCGCACGATGGTGTTGGGAGGAATCTCTAGTTCGTCGTTGGGCATGTTGCGCACCGCGTAAGACCGGACCTGATACTTCGGAACAAAACCCGCCGGATAAAACTTAAACGCAATGGTGGTGCGATTAGTCTGCTCGCTGCCGGCCGCGTTGTAATGCATGTCAAACCGAAGCCGCGTCCCCTTTTTCAGCAAACGACTGGTATTGTCCGCGAAGGTGTCGCCATATTTACCCACGGCATATTCGGTGAGCTGCAGGCCCGACTCCGGCGTTCCTGCGGGCGCGTCCGGCTGACCGGCTTAGACCGGCCAAAGAAGCGCGCTCCCCCGCCTGGTCGGCTTGGGCTCCACGGATCACAGCCAA
>JBEKLB010000346.1:0-7403 GCA_050010415.1 Bryobacteraceae bacterium
TAGCCGGCGCCATCGTGCATCTCTTCGGTTACAACGCGGGCTTTTTGTTCCTCGCCTCGGTCGCGGTAGTGGCACTTGCTATCCTTTACTTCTTCATGCCGGAGACACGTGATAAGGAATTCTTGAACCCAACCCAAGGAGCAGCAACCCCATGAGCACCATTTTTCTGCTGATTTGTTCGAACTGCTTCATGACCTTCGCTTGGTATGGGCATTTGAAATACGGCCACTCCTGGCCGCTTTGGAAGGCGATCCTTGTCTCGTGGGCGATTGCGCTGTTCGAATACTGCCTCGCGGTGCCAGCAAATCGTCTCGGCTATGGCGAGTTCTCGGGCTTCCAGCTCAAGATCATCCAAGAGGTGGTGACCCTCGTCGTCTTTATGGTCTTCGCTATCACGTTTCTGAAAGAAAAACTCGCGTGGAATTATATCGTGGCGTTCGTATTTCTCGGCGTCGCCGCGTTCTTCGCCTTTGCCTTTAAGGCACCCGGACCGGCTGTGTGAACTAGCCGTGGCCCGTGTCGCTTGCCGTTCACGGCCCTGACAAGTCCCTTTTTCGAGAGTGCATAAAAGGACCTTATGCAACGTGGTTCTGCCCACCTCATTGAATGACGGGCCACGCTGAGATGTTGCGCGTATGCTGGGGCACTTCCGGATGGGTGAGCTTTAACGTCCGCCGGGATTGTCGTCCGACGTTGAGCGTCGAATTGGTGGGAACCTGTATTACTTCTTGCGGGTGAAGGTGCCACAATCCACCGCTTGAAGCGTGCCGGGAAGGGCTCTGTCAATCGCGGCGGTGATTAACGGCAGGTGGTTCTTGAGGATGTGCCAGTCGATGGACGATAACACCACTATCGCGAGGCGCCGCCCTGTAAGGTTCTGCTCGTAAGAAATGGTCTGATCGGCTGTGATGAATGCCTCGAAGCCGTCATCCTCGGCTGTTTTCAAAAGCTCGCCGTTCTTCAGCCCCGCCCAGCTCTTGTACCTGACCGTGAAAATATCGTGATCGCCGAGGCTGTTCCGCAAAGATGCGGAAGATTTTCATCGAGCAACACTTTCACGGGACCGGCTATCTACGTTGAGCATGAGCAAATTCAATGAGCCGTTGAATTTGCACGATGGAAAGCCCCGGATAGTTTTCGTGAATGAGCTCAAGAGACTCGCCCATGTCATAGCTGTTCACGATGGCGTCAGGCAGGATGCGTGTGCCGCGCACGATCGGCCGTCCGGAGACCTTGCCGGGAATTTGTTCGATCAGTTCGCAAGCCATCCAGTCGATGCCCGCATGTGTGTCTAACTTTGCCATGTTGGGACCCTCCTTTAATCGTAACCTTACGGCGCCGCCGGTACGCCGAGGGCGACGTGATCCGCGGACCAAACCACTTTCCCGTTGACGATGGCCGCCACTGGGCCACCGCGAAAAGTGTGGCCGTCAAAAGGGGAGTTGCGGCTCTTCGATGCCGAGCGGTTGACGTCATAGGTCCAGGAGCGTTCGGTGTCAAAGAGCGTGACGTCGGCGGGTGAACCAACGGCAAGACGGCCGCGGTTCAGGTTGAGCACGCGAGCGGGCCCGGTGGTGAACAGCTCGATCATGCGCATGAGCGTGATCTTTCCGGGATGTACCAGGCGCTCCAGAGTAATGCCGATGGCGGTTTCAAGACCAAGGATGCCAAACGGGCATTGCTCGAATTCCTGCATTTTTTCGCTGCCGGCGTGCGGAGCATGATCGGTGGCGATGGCGTCGATGGCGCCGGAGACGATGCCTTGCGTGATGGCGGCGACGTCGCAGGTGGAGCGGAGCGGCGGCTTCATCTTGTAATTGCTGTCGTAGGGCGGCATCTCGCTATCGCTCAAAGCAAAATGATGCGGCGTAGCTTCACTGGTGACGGACAGGCCGCGGGCTTTGGCGAAGGCCAGCATTTCAACGGAGTGCCGCGAGGAAATATGGGCCACATGAAAGCGGGCACCGGTGAGTTCGGCCAGCAGGATGTCGCGCGCGACCATCACATCTTCGGACGCAGCCGGAATGCCGCGCAGTCCCATGCGCACACTGGGAACGCCTTCGTTCATGTCGCCGCCGGCGCTCAGGTGCAGGTCCTCGCAATGATCGATCACGGGAAGGCCGAAGGAACGAGCGGTTTCCATGGCGCGCCGCATGACGCGTGCGTTCATGACGGGCCGGCCGTCGTCGGAGATGGCGACGATGCCTGCTTCCTTCATTAATCCAATGGCGGCCAGTTGTTCGCCCGCGCTGCCTTTGGTGATCGCGCCGATAGGAAACACATTCACTACGGCGTGGCGTTCGGCGCGCTCGATGATATAGCTGGTTACCGTGGCGTTGTCGTTGACGGGCGACGTGTTCGGCATGCAGCAGATGGATGTAAATCCGCCGGCTGCCGCGGCGCGAGAACCACTCTCGATGGTCTCGGCATGTTCGAAGCCCGGCTCACGCAGATGCACGTGCATATCGATGAAGCCGGGCGCGACGATGAGGCCGGTGGCATCGATTTCCGTGGCTCCGACGGAGTCAATATTTTGTCCGATGGCGGCCTCCAGGCCGTCGCCGATGGCGGCGATGCGGCCGTCTTCGATGGCAACGTCACGCACCGCGTCCAAGCCAGTGGCCGGGTCCATCACGCGACCGTTACGGATAATCAGTTTCGACATGAAGGCTGCTCAGAAAACCGCGCGTTCACACGATTGTGAACGCGGCACGCAGGAGTGCGTGCGCCACATTTATGCTCAGATGGCCTTGGCATGTTAGTTTCCTAGGATGCGTTCCAGCACTGCCATGCGCACGGCAATTCCATTTTCCACTTGATTCAGGATGACGGAGCGCTGTGAATCGGCCACTTCGGAGGATATTTCGCGGCCGCGATTGATGGGACCGGGGTGCATCACGATGGCGTCCGGCTTGGCCAGGCACATGTGCTCCAGGCGCAAGCCATAGAACTGGAAGTATTCGTTGGCGGAGAAGGCCGCTTCATGCTGGCGCTCCAGTTGCACGCGCAACATCATAATGACGTCGGCGTCGCGAATGGCCTCTTCCATCTTGTGCGTCAAGCTGATGCCGGGCGCAAGCTGCTCGAGCTCGGGCGGCAAAAGCGAGGCGGGTCCGCACAGGACAATGTGCGCCCCGAATTTCGAGAGCAGGTACATGTTGGAACGCGCCACGCGGCTGTGCGCGATGTCGCCGATGATGGCGACGCGCAAGCCTTCGAGAGTGGGCCGGCGATCGAGGATGGTGCGGGCATCGAGCAGCGCCTGCGTGGGATGCTCGTGCGTGCCATCGCCAGCGTTGATGATGGGCGTTTCCACGAGATAGCGCGCGAGAAAGTGCGGAGCGCCGGATGCTGCGTGGCGCATCACGATGGCGTCGGGATGCATGGCGCCGAGCGTGTTGAGGGTATCGACCAGCGATTCGCCCTTGGAAACGCTGGATGCGGATGCTGTGATGGAGATGGCGTCGGCGCCCAGACGCTTGGCGGCGATTTCGAAGCTGGTGCGGGTGCGCGTGGACGCTTCGAAGAACAGATTGACGATCATGCGGCCGCGGAGCTGATCGGATTTCTTGGAGTCAGTCTGGCGCGGTTGAAAACGCTTGGCGCGATCGAGGATGCCTTCGATCTCTACACGATCGAGCGGCTCGATTCCCAACATTCCACTTTTGAGCGACGCACCTCTCAACAACTCGGGCGGCATTTGTTCTAGGTCTTTTCCACTAACAGTACCTTGTCATTTTGATCTACTTCCTGGAACTTCACTTCGATGATCTCATTGGCGCTGGTTTGCACCATGCGGCCCACATAGCGGGCTTCGATGGGAAGCTCGCGCCAGCCGCGATCGATCAAGACCAGCAGTTGCACGCGGGAGGGGCGGCCCTGATCAAACAGTGCATCGAGCGCGGCGCGAATGGTGCGTCCGGTGTAGAGCACGTCATCCATGAGGATGATGTCTTTGCCGGTGACCGGAAAATTGATTTCCGTCGCGCTGTGGACAGGCTTTTCGGATACGGTGGAGAGATCGTCGCGATAAAGATTGATGTCGAGGAAGCCAACCGGGACCACGAGGTTTTCGAGATTCTTGATTTTATCGGCCAGACGGAGCGCCAGAGGAACGCCCCGGCGTCGGATTCCGATGAATGCCAGGCGATGCAGATCCTCGGTTTTCTCGAGAATCTCATGGGCCAGGCGGACCAACGTGCGGTCGATCTCGGAGGCGCTCATCAACTGTGCTTTTTCGCGTGTGGCAATCATGCGTTGTCGAAGCCGGACGCGGCTCTAGACGAGCGTAACATATCAAAACGTCAGCGCCGCAGGCGGTCGCGAATGCGGCGGGCAAGGCGGTCGATATCGTCGGTCTTCTTGAGCATGCCGACGGAGAGAACGTTGTAGTCGCTTTTCTCTAAATCGGCCTTGAGCTGGTCGGCTAATTTGGAGAGAGCGCGCGCGTCTTCGAGCGTCTTTTGATAATCCGCCTTCAGAATTTCCTCACGCTGGAGTTTGCCATTCGGCAGGCGAACATCCTCCGGCGTTTCCGGTGGAGGCGTGATCTCGGGAGGGCCGTGCTGCGCAGTCATAACGAGCGCGACGGCGAGAAGGAGCACGATTCGATAGATCATAAAAGCGCCACTCTTTCCATCATAGGCCTGCTTTATAATCCATTCATGGCGACCATTGAAGGATTCGCACCGGGCGAATTTTGCTGGATTGAGCTGGCAACCTCAAACCAGAACGCGGCGAAGAGCTTTTACACGGCGCTTTTCGGATGGACCGTTCGGGATGTTCCGATGGGAGCAAGCGGGGTCTATAGTTTGTTGGAACTGGAGGGGCGTATCGCGGCGGGCGCATTCGCCATCAGTGAGAGCGAAAGCGCGGCGGGCGTGCCGCCTCACTGGCATCTCTATGTAGCCGTCGCCAGCGCGGATGAGGCCGCGAAAAGGGCCGGGGAACTGGGGGGCAAGGTGATGGAAGCGCCGTTCGACGTCGGAGACAGGGGCAGAGCGGCGCTGATTCGGGATCCTACGGGCGCTTTCTTCTCGGTGTGGGAAGCAAAGCAACGCAGCGGCGTGGGCGTGACAGGCGAGCCCGGTTCGTTTTGCTGGGCTGATCTGACCACTGGGGACCAGGCGCGCGCCAAAACATTTTACGAAAGTTTGTTCGGATGGAAGTTGACGCTGGGGGAAGGGAAGGAATCCGGCTACCTGCACATCGTTAATAAAGAGAAGTATATCGGCGGCGTTCCGCCCTCGCACCAAGGCAGCGGGAACCAACCGCCGCACTGGCTTATTTATTTCGCCGTGGCGGATGTGGATAAGGCGTTTCAACGGGCGAAGGACATGAACGCCAGGATCATACTGCGTCCCATGGATTTTGAAGGGGTGGGGCGGGTGGCGATGCTGGCGGATCCGCAGGGGGCGGTGTTTGCGCTATTCCGGGAGGCGGGGAAATGAGAAGTACAGGAATACTGTACAATTAGGACATGGCGATTGAAACCACCTACACACGCCTGCGTGAGAACCTGGCAAGCGTGCTCGATCAGGTGACTGAGGACCAAGAGGTGGTGATCGTGCGCCGCAGGGGAGCGCCGGACGTGGCGCTGATACCTGCCGAAGAACTCTCTGGCCTGATGGAAACGGCGCATCTGCTTCGGTCGCCGGCCAATGCCAAGCGCCTGCTTACCGCGCTGCGACGAAGTGAGCGGCGAAAGGGCAAGCCTTCCACCGTGCAGCAATTGCGGCGGGAGATGGGCATTGAGCCAGCCCGGTGAGCGAGAGGCGATTTTTCAGTCTGAGTTCCGCGAGGATCTGCGCTGGTGGGTGGATACGAACAGAGGTACAGCGTTGCGCATCTTAATGCTAGTCGAGGCTGTTCTCGCCGATCCTTTTCAAGGAATTGGAAAGCCAGAGCCTCTGAAGCACGAATTAGCCGGCGCGTGGTCTCGGAGGATCACGCAGGAGCACAGGTTGGTTTACAAGGTAACAGGGAAGCGCGTGGAGTTCCTGCAGGCCAGGTATCACTATTAACTGATCACTCAGCGTTAACTGCTAAGTCAGCGGGGCTTGAGAACCACGACCTGGACGCGGCGCTGAGCGGGTGCGATGCTCAGATTAAACTGATTCCGCAGGCGATCGAGAAAACCGTTCTCACTACTTTCAGTGGTCTTCACGTCGAATTCATACACGCCTTGCATGGCGGTTTCATTGACAACCGGACGGTCCAGGGCGCTCTCCAAGGTGTGGCAGAAATTGTCCAGCGTGCCTTCGAGCGATATGCCGCGGATGTCGCCGATTGGTCTTCTCGCGTTCATGAAGGCTTCCGGATCGGTCATGTCTTTCGGATGTTGAAATTGGAGACTGGAAAAGCCGGATCCTGACGAATTAAGATCGTCGTCCGTCTTGGCCAGAGGCGCGGGAGGTTTCCCGTTGGCTGCCGTTACGACATAGACGTCCAACAAACGTTCCTCGCGCGAGGCGATCACTCCAAAGTGCTCCTGAATTCCCTGGAGAATGCGAGCGTTGACTCGCTCCGTACTTTCGGGTTCCGGCAGATTGATTGCGATGTCGTAGCGCTGGTTGTTGTCGAGCGCCGGCGGGAGATAGATGCGAATGGGATTTATGTCATAGATCTGCGCGAGGAGAAGTCTTAGCGCGAAGCCTTGAAAATCGCGATCAGTGTCGCCAGCGAAGTCACCACTGTCTGCTTCACCACTGTTTACTTCCTTGGCGGGCGAAATGTGAACCGTGTAGGATGGCGGAAAACTCGGCTTGTGCGCCTCGTAGCGAGGCATGCGGGATGACTCCGCGCTCAAAAGCACCAGGCCACTCTCAGCGAATGCCTGGAGGGCGGCCAACGACGACTGGGGCCGAGTGGTGGTGATACGGCCCTCGAGAGCGGCCTTCACGGTCTCTTCTTCGGGCAACATGGACGGGTCAAAACCAAGAATCCTGCGATCATTGCCGATGATCACGGCAGCGGCATCTTCCATTCCATAGGCCCGGCCGGTGGCGCCGTCGGGATCGTGAAACACCCAGCCCTTTATGGGATGCTCCTGAAGCCAGGGCAACAGCAACGATTCTTGTTCGCCGGTGATCCATACGAATTGAATCGGTTGGCTTCGATATTTATCCACTAGCGCGTTCCAGCGAGAGACGGACTGAAGGTTATGCGAAGTGTCGGGGAAGAAAGCAAGAACGGTGACCTGTCCGGAGAGGCTTTCTGGAGTCCAGGGAGAAGCGCTCCCGGCGTTTAAAACTCTTGTGAACACGATGGCTGGAGCGAAATCACCCGCTCTGAGATGGCCAGAAACAGGTCCAAACAGGCTGGGTTGGGCGAACATGACGCCAGCCAGGAAGGTGAGGAGAAACAGCAGGAGCCGAAACGTCATGGATACTCCCTGTGGCCAG
>JBEKLB010000347.1:0-7390 GCA_050010415.1 Bryobacteraceae bacterium
GCGTACCCCATCGCGACGGGTGGAAACAGCGATTCCGCGCGCAGTCAGCTTCGCGAGCACGGCGGCCGCATCGATGGCCCGCAGCACCACCAAAGGGCCCACGCTCGAAGAAGAGGTTTTGGACTCGATACGCAAGTCGCGAACGCCCTGCAGGAATGCGCGCGATAAACGCTCAATCTGCGTAGCGACATTCTCCATCCCGATGCCCGTCAGCAAATCGATCGCCGGCCGCGCAAGATATATATTCGGGATGGGAGGCGAGCCGCCTTCAAAGCGCCGGGCGTCGGGCGAGGGTTCCAGATGCTTCGGATTGAAAGTGAACGGATCGCGCTGCGCCATCCAACTCGTGATGGGTGGCGTAAGGGTGTCGATCAATTCGCGCCGGACGTAGAGGAAACCGAGGCCCGGCGGCCCGAGCAGATACTTCAGCGTGCCGGTTACGAAGAAGTCGATGTCCAGGGCTTTCACGTCCATCGGCCTTGTGCCGCAATCCTGATAGCCGTCCAGAAAGAGCAGAGCGCCTTGGGCGTGAGCGATCTTCGCAATCCGGGCTACGTCCGCCCGGAATCCATTGACGAAGGAAACCTGGGTCAGCGGAACAATGCACGTTCTCTCATCGACAGCGCGTTCATAACATTCGGCGGGCACGGTGTTGTTGACGCCGTCCAGAAAATGGATCTCGGCCCCACGCGGGCGCTGCGCCAGCCAGATCTGCCCCATGGTCGGAAATTCATACTCACTCATGACCACTTTGTTACGCCCTCGGAATTCAAGCGCATTCGCGATGGGATTGATTCCCGCCGAAGCGCTGGTGATGATCGCGACCTCGTCCGGTTGAGCGTTGATGAAACGCGCGAAGTCGGCGCGCAGCGCAGCATAAGCTTCCATCCATTCGTCCCAGGGCGCGGTGGAAGTTCGCCAGCTTGCCGCATATTTTTCCATGCCCCCTTCCACGGCGTCTGAGAGCGCGCCTTGGGAGCAGCTATACAGGTAAGTCTTTTCCCGAAGAATCGGAAAGTGCGACCTCAGTTCCAAAATGTGTTCATCGGTCAGCATTGAGCGTGCGCAGGATTTAGCTCAGTTTAGCTGAACCAGCGTCAGTCTTGGCTTCGGCCTGATTGTGGGATACTGCGCCTTATGAAGCGAGGGGCGATTCTGGCCGGATTTCTCGCAGTGGCGGCCTCGGCTCAAAGCAATCCGGCGGCGATGGAGGCGCGACATTGGAGGCAACAGCACGAGCGCGCGATCATGGACGAATTCGTGGCGCTCCTTTCCATCCCAAACATCGCGTCGGACCGCGCGAATATCGAGCGTAACGCGGAGCTGATCCAGAAGATGATGGAGAAGCGCGGCATCGCGTCCCGGCTGGTGTCGGTTCCCGAGGCCAATCCCGTTGTGTTCGGTGAAATCAAAACACCGGGCGCCCAGCGCACCATCGTGTTCTACGCGCACTACGATGGCCAGCCGCTCGATCCAAAAGAATGGGCCACTCCACCGTTCCAGCCCACGTTGCGCAATGCATCGCTCGAAAAGGACGGGCAGAAGATCCCGTTTCCGGCGCCCGGCGCGCCGTTCGATCCCGAGTGGCGGCTCTACGCGCGGTCGGCAGGGGACGACAAGGCTCCCATCATCGCGATGCTCAGCGCCGTCGACGCCATTCGAGCCGCCGGTCTCAGGACCAAATCCAATATCAAGTTCGCCTTTGAAGGCGAAGAAGAGGCGGGTTCCACCAATCTCGAGAAGATTCTGGTGGCTAACAAAGAATTGTTTTCCGGTGACGTCTGGTTGATGTGCGACGGCCCTGTCCATCAGACCCGCCGTCCACTGATCGCATTCGGAGCGCGCACCGTGCTGCAGGTTGACATCACGGTTTACGGGGCGATTCACGAACTGCACAGCGGTCACTACGGCAATTGGGCGCCAAACCCCGCTCTGTCGCTCGCCAAACTGCTGGCATCCATGAAAGACGATAACGGCCGCGTGCTGGTGGAACGGTTTTACGATGATGTCGAGCCATTGAGCCAGACCGAGAAGCGGGCGCTCGCCGATGCGCCAGACATCGATCCTGCGCTCATGCGGGAGTTTCAGTTAGGTTCCACCGACGGCTCTGGGAAGAAGCTCACCGAATTGATCACACTTCCCTCGCTCAACATCCGGGGCATGGCCAGCTCCCGCAGCGGCGCGCAAGCATCCAACGTCATTCCTTCCACGGCCACGGCGACCATCGATATTCGCCTGGTAAAGGGAATGAATCCAGCGAAGACGGCCGAGCGTGTCATCGAGTTCATCCGGCGCCAAGGCTACTTCGTGACCGATCGGGTGCCGGATGCACAAACGCGAATGGCGCACCCCAAGGTCGCGATGGTGTCAACGAAAGGCGACGAGCCTGCCACTCGCACACCGATGGATCTAGCGATCTCACAGGAAGTGATTCGCGTGGTCGGAAGCGTACGCGGGCCGGCGGTATTGCTTCCCAATATGGGAGGCGGGTTGCCGCTCATCAGCGTAGAGCGTCCGCTGGGTACCCATACCATCGTGATTCCGATCGCCAATCACGATGACAACCAGCACACCTTCGACGAGAATCTCCGGATTCAAAATCTCTGGGATGGCATTGAATTGATGGCGGCGCTGTTGGTCATGTGAGCGTCATCCAGTCACAGGACTGCTCGAACGCGTAGGCGGCGCGATAGATGCTGGGCTCGTCAAAATGCTTGCCGATTAGCATCATCGATACCGGCAGGCCATCCGACATGCCGCAAGGCACGGCCATGGCGGGGTGATGGGTGATATCGAAAGGCGCGGTATTCGCGATCATGTTCAGCGCCCGCTCCACGTAAAGCTCGCGTGGCGCGTCGGCCGGCGGCAGCGGCGTGGCCTTGATGGGCGTGGTCGGCATCAGCAGCAGATCGTGCGTCGCGAGCGCCGCATCGTAAGCGGCCGTCAGCCGGCGCGTGATGTTCATCGCCTTGCCGTAGTAGCGGCTGCCATAGTATTTGCGGATATAGGTGCCAAGCATCGTGAACAGCTTGCTGGTCTCAGACATCTCATTGGCCCGCACACGCCAGCCGCGATGGAAATCCATGAGACTGGTGACATAGAGGTCCGAACGGCTGACGCCATAACCATCGCCCCACATCATGGTTTGCGTCAGCCCTTCCACGCCAATCGGCATCCACATTGCTGGACCCGCCAGGTGCAGGGGAATCGATATCTCTGTCACTTCGGCGCCGAGCGCGGCCAGGCGCTTCGCAGCCTCGCGAACCTTAGCATTCACATCCGCCTCGGCATTTGCCTGCTGGAATCCTTCAGTCACTACGCCGATACGCATGCCCTGGACGCCGCCTTCGAGCAAACTCGAATAGGGATGCACCTTGACGTCGTACTGGCGAGGGTCATAACCGTCCGGTCCGGCCAGCACCTCGAGCAGCAGCGCATTGTCCCGGACATTCCGCGTGATGGGCCCGGTGTGATCGATATAAATTTCGATCGGCATAATGCCGGTATAGGGCACCAGACCGTGCGTCGGCTTCATGCCATAGGCGCCGCAGAATGATGACGGCATGCGAATGGATCCGCCTTGATCGCCGCCGAGCGCCATGTCCACCTCGCCCAGCGCGACCAAGACCGCGCTGCCGGATGACGAGCCACCGGCGGAATATCCCTTCTTACGCGGATTGTGCACCGGCCCAGTGGCGTTGGTATGGCTGCCGCCTGACAGGCAGAAAGCCTCGCAATGCGCCTTGCCAACGATGGTGCCTCCGGCGTCGAGAATGCGCTCCACCACCGTCGCGTCGATATCAGGCATGTAGCCTTCGAGCGTCGCCGACCCGTTCATCATCGGCACGCCGGCCAGCATGATGTTGTCTTTGAGAACCACTGTCTTGCCCTTCAGTTTTCCAGACGGGGCGCCCTGCACCGTGGTCTTCACATACCAGGCGTTGTGCGCGTTCTCCTCTCCAGTTGGGCGATACCCCGGCGTGCGGGGATAACGAACCGGTGGCAGATTGTCCGGCATGGCATCCACGACGTTATAGGCGGCCACGTTTGGCCGCATGAGATCGATGAACGAAACCACATCGGCGTCGGTGAGGTCGAGCCCGACTTCGCCTGCGACCTCCCGCAGCTGAGACGGCGTGGGTACTTGGACGGACATGAGATTCCTCTGTTCTGGCAGGGGGCCTGGAGTTATCGAACGATTGTACCGTGCGGGGCCGTACAATCGGCGATTGATTCTCTCCCACCACGCGCTACTATATGAACCTATGAACCGGCGAAACTTTCTCGAAAACGCTGCCTTGGCGACGGCCATATCCGCCGCTCCTCTGCGTCTGTCGGCACAGCCAAAGAGCGCGGACGCTTTGAATCCCGGCGGAATACGAGTCGCCGGTATTCGTATGATTCCGGTGGTTCGCGGCAAGTATAAAGTTTGGACCAAGCGAATTGGCTCCGGTTCCGTCAAGGTGCTGCTGCTGCACGGTGGGCCTGGCTTCCCGCATGACTATCTGGAAGCGATGGAGAGCTTTCTGCCGCAGGCCGGAATCGAGATGTACTATTACGATCAGCTCGGCGTGGGAAACTCCGACGTTCCCGACGATCCCTCGCTATGGACCTTAGCCCGTTACACCGAAGAAGTGGAAGAGGTTCGTCGCGGGTTGGGGTTGGATCAATTTGTGCTGCTCGGCCACTCTTGGGGTGGCATCCTCGCGATGGAGTACGCGCTCAAGTATCAGCAGCACTTGCGCGGCCTGGTGATCTCGAACATGACGGCGGGCACCAAGGCTTATCTCAAGCGAACGGCTGCGCTCAAGAAGCAACTGCTGTCACCCGAGCACCTGGCGAAGTTCGACGCCATGGAGGCGTCCAAAGATTACGCCAATCCTGAATACACGCGAATCCTCATGCAGGATTTGTATCCGCAGGCAATTTGCCGCCTGAAGCCTTGGCCCGAGCCGGTAGATCGCGCCTTCCGCAAGGCGAACGACAAAATCTACAACCAGATGCAGGGCAAGAGCGAGTTCGAAGTCACCGGCAATCTGAAGGACTGGGAGCGCTGGGATCGTTTGCATGAGATCAAGGTAAAGGCCCTCACCATCGGCGCAACGCACGACGAGATGGACCCCGCCGATATGCGTAAAATGGCGACGTTGATGCCCAATGCAACCTCGGCCATCTGCCCCAATGGAAGCCATTTGGATATGTGGGACGACCAGGCTATCTACTTCCAGCACCTGCTTGGTTTCTTGCGCAGCGTTTAGTGCCTGCGCAGCGTCCAGTGCCCGCGCAGCGTCTAGTAATGGATGGTCCCGAGATACGGCTCGCTCGCATCGACGAAGCGAAAAAAATAGCCGAATGTATGGAACTCGCCTTTGAGCCCTTTCGCTCTCAATATACCAGCGGAGCGTTCAACGATTCGGTCTTGACCCCGGATGCAGTTCGAAAGCGCATGCTCTCCATGACAATCTATGTGGCTGTTGCCGCTGACGGGACGGTCATTGGGACCTTGGCATCTTCGGCCGCCGATGGCGAAGGGTACCTGCGTGGAATGGCGGTGCGGCCTGATTGGCAGGGACATCGCATCGCGGAACAACTGCTGGCGCACGTCGGACGCGACTTGCTCGCCGCGGGATGCACCCTCATCACACTGGATGTTACCGCTCCGCTGCGGAGGGCCGCGCGCTTCTACGAGAAGAATGGATTCGTCGCGACCGGCGTGACCGGAGATTTTTTCGGCATGCCGCTCTATGAGTACGTGAAGCAGCTAGAATGATCATCACTTTATCGCGAATTTATCGTTCCAGAATTTGACTGAGAAAGCTCTTCGTTCGCTCATTTTGTGGCGCGCTGAAGATCACAGAAGGCTGACCTTGCGCGACGATCGTTCCTTTTTCCATAAACAATACCCGATCCGAAACGTCCCGCGCGAAGGCCATTTCATGCGTAACGATCAGCATCGTCACTTCCGATTCCGCAGCCAGCGCCCTCAGCATTTTCAGCACTCCGCCCACCAGTTCCGGGTCAAGCGCGGAAGTGACTTCGTCGAAGAGCAGGACTTTCGGTTCCATGGCCAGCGCTCGCGCGATCGCGACGCGCTGCTGTTCGCCGCCCGAAAGCTGCGCGGGATAGGCGTCATCGCGGCCTGACAGCCCGACTCTCTTGAACAATTCTCGTGCGCGTTTTCGACCGTCCGCCGAAGACATCTTCAGAACGCGAATGGGCGCTTCGACGACATTCTCCAGCGCCGTCATATGCGGGAACAAATTAAACTGCTGGAACACCATGCCGACATCGTGTCCATGCGTGGCTCTGCGTCGACGAGGCTCGCTTTCTGACGGCAGAAGTTTTCCCGCGATCGTAATGCGTCCGGATTGGTAGGTCTCCAGCCCCATCAGCAATCGCAGAATGGTGGACTTCCCCGATCCGCTAGGTCCAATGATCGCCAGTTTCTCTCCCGCGCTCACCTCCAGATCGAAATCTTCCAGAATGCGAGTTTCACCGTACGATTTCGAGACTCGGCTGCATTGGATGATCGGGAACATCATCGTCGGAGTAACGGGCGCTTCACCTTGCAACTTTGCGCTCCAATTGACGGAAGAGAAGAGAAGTGGCGTAACTGATCGTGAGGAAGATCAAAGCCAGCCAGGTATAGGTTTGCGCGTAGCGATAGTTCATCCCGGTTATTTGCCGCGCGGCGCTCAGCAGCTCAGGAATCGTGATCATGGCGAGCAGCGGCGTTTCTTTGAACATTCCAATCAAATAGTTGCCGAGCACCGGGATTAAGGGCGGAATCGCCTGAGGCAAAATGATTCGCCGCCAGGTCTGCCCGAGGCTGAAACCCAAAACTTCTGCTGCCTCCCACTGCCCGTGAGGCACGGCATCGATGCCCCCTCGGTATGCTTCCGCAACATACGCGCTGTAGTAGATGCCTAGCCCAATCACTCCCGTGATCATCGCGGAGAAGCGGATTCCGATCAGCGGCAGTCCATAGAACAGAAAATAGAGCTGCACCAGCAGAGGCGTGTTGCGGATAAATTCCACCAAGCTCCGCGAAATGGTTCGGCTGGTTGCCGAACTCGAGCGATATCCCAGCGCGAGCACCAGCCCACCCAGAAGAGCGCAGACGAATCCTGCCACAGTGGCTTCCATGGTCACCACCAGACCTCGCAGCAACAGAGAAAGAATCTGTCCTGACGTCACGCGGGGCGCCTCACCGGTTCACGATATATGTTCATGCGCTTTTCCAGAGAACGTACGGCTTGCGCCAGAGGAAAGCACATCAGGAAGTAGAGCAGAAGAACCGCGCCCCAGGTCTGCCCTGGCTTGCCCGTCGACGTAATTACTTGCGCTCCCGCGAAAGTCAGGTCGGTCAGCGTGATCAGTGAAACAAGCG
>JBEKLB010000348.1:0-7388 GCA_050010415.1 Bryobacteraceae bacterium
AGCACCACATTAAGTAACTGGCGCGGCATTAACTAACAGGCGCGGCATTAACTAACAGGCGCGGCATTAACTAACAGGCGCAGCCGCTGTGGTCGCGGGTACCGGTTGTTTCTGCGCTTTCAACACCCAGTGCATCGCCACCATCACCACGGCGGATACCGACGCCGGCACCGCAGCCACCAGGAACAGCTTCTGCGAAGGCAAATGCTGGCTCATCAGAACGCCGCCCACCACCGGACCGATGATCGCACCAATGCGTCCGATGCCCAATCCAGCGCCGATTCCGGTCGCTCGCAAATCCGTCGGATAGTAAGTCGCGGACAACGCGTTCACGGCAGTTTGTCCCCCCACCACGCCGAATCCAGCCAGGAATACGACCGTAAACAACATCGCTAGCGATATGCCCGGCTGTCCGATCAGCGCGATATTGATGCAGCCCACGGCGAAACAGGTGGTGAGCACTCGGACGAATCCCCAACGTTGCACGAACAAACCCAGCGTGAACCCACCGATCATGCCCGCCAGTTGCTCCATCGTCCCCACCAGAACGGACGTTCGGATGCCATATCCGGCCTGGTTCGCCACCGTTGGCAGCCAGCTCGCTAAGAAATAGAGGTTCAGCAGATTCATGAAATTGATGATCCAGAGCAAAATGGTTCCAAGGCCGCGGCCTTCGTGGAACAAATGAATCCAGGGAACGCCCTTTCGTTTGGTCTCTTCCACAAAATACTGATCGGGATCGCCGGATACTGACGGATTGATTCTCTTCAACCAGCGCGTGGCTTTGTCGAGGTGCTTGCGATGCAGGACTAGGAACTGCAGCGATTCCGGCAACGCAAAAATCATAATCACGGCGATCACCAGCGGCGCCACGGATCCGGCGTAAAAAACCGAGCGCCAGCCAAAGCGGGGAATCAGCCATGCTGCGATGAAGCCGCCGAAAGCCGCGCCCGCCGTGAACCCGTTGCCCACGATCATCATGATGGTGACGCGCAGTTTGCGCGGGCTGTACTCTCCAACCAATGCCACCGCGTTCGGCATGATCGCGCCCAGCGCCATCCCGGCGATGAAGCGGATCACCAGCATCTGCTGCACGTTCGCCGCCAGCGACGTGAGAAACGTCAGCACCGAGAAGCACAACGTCACGGTAATCAGCACCGGGCGTCGTCCGATTTTGTCGGCCAGCATGCTGAAGAACAACGATCCCACTAAAATGCCGAACAGCCCCGCGCCGAATACCGGTCCGAACTGCGCATTCGGAACATGCCATTCCTTCAAGATCACCGGCGCCACGTAGCCCATGGCCTGCACGTCGAAGCCATCCATGATCAAACACAGGCCGCACAGGATGCACAGCCCTAATTGAAAACCGCCGAAATTGCTGTTGCCGACGACTTCCGAGACGTTGACCCGCGCTTCCGTTTTCATGGCGAGAACCTCAGTATATCTTTACTTCTCCGTCGCGACGTACACTCCGTTCCACTCTTCGGGCGGCGGTGCGCCCAGGAATTCGCGGCAACGTTGCCGCAGCAACGCCGATGGCTGGTCTTCCGGCCTCAAGCGCAAGGCGGCTTTGTATTGTTCGGCCGCGCCGCGGAAGTCTCGTGCCACAAACGCAGCCAGGCCTTCCGCGAACAGGCGGGCTAACTCGCGGGCGACAGCGTCGTCTTCAGACGCGAGACACAGCGGTTCCCAAACCTCCACGCATTGGCGCTTTCCCTTCACCTGCACCATCCCCACCGGCCGCGCGACGATATGCTCGCGGGCCGCCTGATACGCAAGATCGCTGATCAGGATCTGGGTGCCGTACAGCTTGTTCAAACCTTCCAGGCGTGAGGCCAGATTCACCGTATCTCCCATCACCGTGTAGTTAAATCGGTCATGCGAGCCGACGTTGCCAACCAGCACGTCTCCCGTGGCGATGCCGATGCGTGCGCGAATATTCGCGAGCCTGGGTACATCTCCGGCCGATCTCAGCTCGGCCAGCTTGCGTTGCGATCGCAGCGCGGTTTCGCACGCTCGCGCCGCGTGATCGGCCGTCGGAACAGGCGCTCCCCAAAAAGCCATGATCGCGTCGCCGATGAATTTGTCTACCGTTCCGCCGTGCGTTGCAACCACCCCGGTCAACTCATCGAAATAACGGCTCAGCAACTCCACCAGGTCATCGGGCGCCATGGTCTCCGCGATCGATGTCATGCCTGCAATGTCCGAAAAATAGACCGACATCTCGCGCGTCTGCCCTTGCAGCGTAGCTTCCTGGCCCGATACCAGCATGGCGCGCACCAGGTCCCGAGGCACGTAGTAAGAAAACGACCGCAAGCTGCCCTTCATATGCAGCAGCGATTCGTCCATCGTCGCCACTTCCTTGAAGATGGTCTTCATCGGAGGCCGGACCTTCAATTGAAAATCCCCCACTTCCTCCATTTCCGATGCCAGCCGCGTCAGTGGTACCGAGATGCGCCGCGCCAGGATCATAGTGAGGAGCAATCCGACACACAGCGCAACCACCGCGATGGCCAACGCTTCCCGCTCGTTCCGTCCCAGCACTCCCAGGAAATCCGACTCAGGAGCGTAAGCGCCCAGAAACCATGTAGGACCGCCTGCCACTTCCAAGCGCCGATATCCGGCCACGTAACGCTCGCCCCCTTCGAGTACCGTGAACTGTTCCTCCCCATGAGAAGCCCGGCGCGCGATGAACGCCTGGAATACCGGATCGGACACGTCCGCTTCCGTCAGCAGCTTGCCCTCTGTCCCGTGCCCCGCATTCTCGATCAGGCGTAGGCCGGGGAAGGCGATCACGTGCCGGTCTTGATCGAACATGAATACCTTGCCATGCTTTCCGAAACGCAGTTGGCCGATGAAATCCGAAAGGAAGTTAAGATTGAAATCGACCGTTAGGACGCCAAGCAACTGCCCGTCCCGCGACCATCGCGCCTTCGCGCACGTGATTCCCGGGAGCCCCTCGTCATAAAAGATGACCGGACCGATCCATACCAGCTTCCGGGTGTACTGCGCAGCCTTATAGAATTCTTCATCGCGCGGATCATAATCGTTCGCCATCTGTTCATAGTGGCGTTCCCACGCGCCGGCCGCCTTCGGCGTCGTTTCGCTCACGTGCAGTGAAGCGTCTGGATCGCGGTAGGCGCCCGTGAAGTTGCCCATCGCATCGCTGTAGCTGGCCCACGCAAACGTCGGATTCGTACGCAGCACCTCGCTAAAGTGGCGAGCGAGCGAGTTGGGATCGTCTCGCAAGACTGCGTTGTTCATCAAATTCTCGCTGAGTTCGACGGCCGTAACGGCGCCCTGCAAATGATCGCGAACCCGGGTGTCCAGAGCGGCGAGAAGGTCCCGGACTTGTTGGTCGGTCAGTTCGAGAATCGCCGCGCGCGTATTGGCCAGACTGGCCCACGCAACTAGAGCCACCGCGCCGGCAACCACCAGGCTCACGGTAATCCCCAGTCCCACGCGATACTGAACTCGCCTTGGCTGCCTTTCGCCCGTTATCGCCATGTCGTTAGCATACGGCAGGCTCCAGTTCTGGTAAACATTGGATCTGGTAAATATGAATCATGGCTACTCGAACGCGGAAGCGTATTGGGAAACCGGCCAAGAAGGTTGTGGCCAAGAAAACATCGGCTAAGAAAACATCGGCCAAGAAAACATCGGCCAAGAAAACATCAGCAAAGACGTCAAAGCCCGCCGTCTTCCGCGTAGACCTGTCCGCGTTTCCTCCCGAATCCGTCACCTGGAGCGAGCGATCGCTGTGCGTCGCCTGCGTCTGGCAGATCTTCACGCGTGCCCTGAACCTTGCGCCTAAAACCGCGCTTTCTGAAATCAAGCGCTACACGCTGTCTTTCGAAGAGCTCACTTCCGCCGCAGCCGTGCGCCCTTTTTTCGCCGCCCAGGACAAGCAGCCTTGCCCCTACTGTGGATCGCCGGCTAAATGGCACGCCCGCATCCAGACCCATCGCATCGAAAGCGGCAAAGCCACCGATGTTCTGCGGCGCAACTTAGTGAAGTCGCTGCCCAAGTCTGACGATCAGTTCGCAGTGCTGGAGCAGAAGGCCACGCAGCAGCACGCGTTTTTCGAGTGGCTGGAAAAGATCAGCGATCATCTGGACCTGGACGATCCCCGGTGGCTGCGCGACGTCTCGCTGCACTACTTGAGCCGCAAGGAGCCCAAGGTGAACTGGCAAGCGGAATTTGCAGCAGTTCACGCTATCCGCCGCTCGCGTCGACTTGGGCCGGAGCAGGAGCCGGCCAAAGCTTGGGAAGTAGACGGCGATCGTCTGTTCCTCGCGCCCATGCTGTTCGACGAGCTGTTGCTGGTGCAATACCTGGTGAGCCGCTCTCAACTCGCCGGCGGCTTGACTTTGGAGCGCCGCTTCACACTGCCCGAGTTGTGGCACAGGCTCCGCCATTCGGGATACTTGCGCTCCATCGGTGTTCAGGCTGGCAATCCCAGCGATGCGCTGGAACAGATGCTGGCGCACCTGAGCGGTGGCGAAGCTTCCGCCCGCTATTACTACATCGTGGACCGCCGCGAGCTTCTCGAAAAGGTCAAAACGCTCGCAACCGAAAAGCCGCGCGCCCGCGCCGCCAGCCGCTGAACGTCCCTAACTCCTTCAAAAGACGCCAAAGGTTTGACGCCTCTGCCCGCCTGCGTTAGAATCTAACTGCGGGGTGGAGCAGTCTGGTAGCTCGTTGGGCTCATAACCCAAAGGTCGGTGGTTCAAATCCATCCCCCGCAACCAACCAAATCAATCAGTTGCACAGATTTGTGAGCGCACCAAAAACTCCCATTAGCTCCCAATAGCAGCAACCGGGTTGTTTCGGACAACGGTTTCGATTAGCACCATTGTCCGGAACGGCTCCCGGATCAACGGCAACAGCGAGTGGAACTGCTCAGGTGCGAGTACCCGAGGCGTTTGCAGACGCCTGGCCCGCGATTTCCGTCACCCGAAGGGCGGCAACGAGAGGACTGTAGATTCCGACGAGCCTGCCGCTGCCATCGGCGGCCACCACCGGCATGAGGTCGATGTCGTCGCTAAGAAACTCTGCGGTTGCAGCCAGTACGGCATCCGTCTCCTTCACGCTGCTCGGGGCTTTTTGCATGAACTCGCTGACCGGCGTCTCAAAAGGCAGATTTCGACTCAGCGCACTGAAGATCTCCCGCCGGCTGCAGTAGCCTCGCAAGATTTCGCCCTCCGCGATCGGAAAGGCCGCGTGCCCGTCCTGAAACTTCTCCACCGTTTCCGCCAAGGTAAGATCGAGCGGCAAGGTCTGAACGGAACGAGCCATGACATCGCCAACGGTGAGGGTACCTACCGCGGGATGTCTAGCCACCATGGTTGTGAACCGCGTATAGGCCGTCCTCGCGAACAGCGCAAGCTCGAGGTCTTTCTGCAGCACGCCGAGAGACTCAGCCAGGCCGCTGAAATCCGCGCGATCGACAACCAGCAAGTCCAGGGGCGTTTCTGCCTTCACTGTTGCCGGATATGCCGATTGCTCCGCCCCTTCAACAAAGGCCGCCTCCCCGAAATGGGCTCCCTTGGTCCAGGTGACAAAAGGAGTGGTTGCCGCTTCATCAATGTAAAGCCCCGCGCTCCCGGCCTTCACCACAAAGATGCTAGCGACAGGTTCACCTTTGCGAAATACAAAGTCGCCAGCAGCGTAGTGTGCCTGCTTAAATCGCTGCTGTTGCGCCGCGCGCACCTGGACTAAGTTGGGCTTGAAGAAAATGTCCCAGGTCCAGTCCACGACCACATTGAGCTTGCGCCCGATGGTCGGAATCTTCATCAGGTAGACGCATCTCCAGAGAAGCCACGCGATCAGACCGGAGAATTTCAAGCTATAAATTTCCGCGACGCCGTTCTGATGACCGATAGTAGCCAGAAGTCCTTGCGGGCGAAAATGGAACGGCTTGGTTACCTCTCCGCGCTGGACTCGAATCAGATTGGCGGCCAGTTGCTTGGCTTGACGCAGCGCAAACTGCGCTGTGGGGGGCGAGATCCGCGCATTCCAAGCGTTCGGAACGGCCGCACAGTCGCCAAATGCCCACACGTTGGCAGAGCCAGTCACCCGCATCTCAGACTCAGTCTTCAGCCGGCCCCGCTCCATTGGCAGCCCGATTTTTTTGATGAGGGCCACCGGCGCCGTCCCGACTGAACAAACGGTTAGTCCCGTATCTATCCGCCCCCCTGTGCCTAACCGGACGTAACGCGCCGTAACCTCTTTCACGTCCGTATTCAGCCTGACGTCGAGTCCATTTTGGCGGAGTTTCCGCAGAGCAAACTCGGAAAGGGAATCGTGTTGAAATTCGGGGACAATTCTCGCGCCCCGCTGCAGAAGCACCATCCGCGGCCGAATGCGGCTTAACTGCGGATAGAAGGGCACGATATTCCGCATCAGGTCGAACAGATGGCCCCCCGCTTCCACTCCCGTGAACCCGCCGCCGACCACCACTACCGTCAGCAGCCGTTCTCGCTCGGCGTCATTGGGCTCAGCTGCCGCCTGCTCAAAACGCGTGATGATTTCGTTGCCCAAGTTGAAGCCGTCGCCTACGGTCCTGAGTGTGTAGGCATGGGCAGCCATGCCGGGAACCTCGTTGAGATTGACATCAGAGCCACAGGCGAGAACCAGGTGAGCATAGGAAAGTGTCGCCCTCTGGCCGTCCGGGCGTGTGTACTCAACCTCGTTCTTCTTCAGATCAACGCCGGTTACTGTGGCCGTAACCCAGGTGGCGTTGCGCGCGATTTGTCGGCCTGGCACCACTACGTCGAGCGGGGAAAGAGAACGGCCCGCCACCTCCGCGAGCATCGGCGTAAAAACCATGTGGTTTTCACTGCTGATAACTACGACTTCGACGTTAGGAGCGGCGCGGCGGCTGAGTTGCTCAGCCAGGGTTGCACCTGCGAATCCCCCTCCCACGATGACGACTCTAGTATCTTCCATAGTCGCAACCTCCTTGTATTGCCTCCGCACGCGCAGCCGCCAGCACCTCCGGCATTCGTCACACCGCGGTGCAGCGGAGATTCCGCCTCTATTTCTGCGGGCCGAAGAGATCGCGTAATGTCACGTCGAGGTCATCAAGTGCCCGGGCGCAGTCACCCGAGAAGCTAGAGCCATGCATGATGGCGAGCGTTTTGGGCTTTAGGTCGCTGAGCTTTTTCAAGTTCTGCGCGGTGAGCGGTGTGTAGGGTACATAGGCTGCCAGGATGCCCGCCTGATATTCCTTCAACGACTGATGCGAGCGGCCAACGACATCGGCAGTGGTGAGCGGTTCGACGTCGCCGACATGATGGAACAGGTCCGAGCAGAACAGCGTTTTCTGCGTTTCTTCGAAAAGCACACCCGCGTCCCAGCCGTGGGGCAAATGGGGAGTCTGG
>JBEKLB010000349.1:0-7301 GCA_050010415.1 Bryobacteraceae bacterium
CAGATTGTAGGTTCCAGAAATCGAAACAGCGGCGCCAGGGACTTCGAAGGCGAGAGATGGAAAGGTTATTAGCTGGTTTTCCAAACGAAACGAACCCTGCATTTTGGAAATCACTTCGTCGATCTCTTCATTCTTCGGTTGCCCCTGCCCGCGCCGGCTCAATTGATCGATCTGGCGCTGAATGCTGGACTTCAGGAATTTGGCATCGTTCAAATCGAAGGTGCCGTCCAGCCGAAGCTTTTCCTTCACTGTGTCCATGAGAGGCGGAATATCGATACTCGACTTCATATTGACGATGCCTTCCATGAATGGCGGCCCTTTCATGGATAGCAAAAGTAGATCGTGCAGATTGCCGTGTGGCATCGTAACGTCGAGGGTGATGCTGCGCTTCGAATATTGATCGTTCTTGATCACCGCGCCGGCCGTGGTGAAGTTGGTATGGCCCAGCGTGGCCCGCACCGGCTGCAGCACGGTGTTCCCGTTGCTCCCATCCACCAGAGCTTCAAAGGTGGTGGAGAGGGGCAGGGGATTGCCCGCCATCTTCAGCTGGAAATTCGGGACATACGTTGTGCCACGCACGCTGACGGAATCCAGGGCGCCGTCAAATGTACCCTTCGAAGAGAGCGTTCCCGCGATCCCGGTGAAGATTCCGAGGTCGGCGTTCTGGAAGGAGTAAGCTCCCTGCAATGGCGTGTCGCCGGGCGTGGACGCGTTCCACGGTCCGAAGTTGCCGCTACTTTGTATGGTGCCGGGAGGCTTGGGAATGGTGAGATCCGCATCGTAGCGCGAAGCCAAATCGGAACCGATGGATTGCAGGTGCAGCCGCGCGATGTGGAATCGCAGCGGTGGTTTGGAGGCGTCCTTCGGCAGCAGCGTCAGGACGGCATCTTTGATCTGCACATTCTGAAACGCAACCGCGGCATGGGACTCACCGTCGCCGGCCACGCTGGGGCGCTCTTCTTTGGGTGGAACATTGATTTCCATGCCGTCGATGGAGACAAAGTTCACCGACTTTTTGGGCGCGACCAATACTGCCAAATCGACAGTGAAGAACAGCTTCTTGATTGCGAACATTGGCGGGCGGGTCCGATCGCCTCCAAATCGCATCGAAATGTCGCGTCCCTCCACTGCGACGATCGCCCCGCGGCCGTGCCGAAGCAGGATCTGGACCGTGGACATCCTGGGGCGGTTGATGTGCAGACTTCCGATTTCGACCTCGCTCTGGAACCGATCCTGCATGTACTTGATGGCCTGCTCGCGCAACGCGGGTTCAAATCGCTTGGCGATCACCGACGCGGCGAAAAAGGCGCCCGTAACGACGAGCACAAGGAACGCGGCGGATCCAGCCAGTATGTACTTGGTGCGCTTGCTCACTGGTTAGTTGATGGTCACTTGGGCCAGATTGTTTCGTTTATGGCACAAACTGGGTGTGGAGTATGAAATCAAGGTTTGGAAAGCGCTGGGTCAGGTACTCATTCGCCTCGCCCTCTACGCGCGTGGGGTCGATGTATTTGCCTTCCGGACGCATCTCGCCATAGCCCGAATAGAACTTGTCCACCACATCCATTCCTTGGATCACTTTTGCGAACGGAACGAAGAATTGATCATCGAGAGCTTTATTGTCGACCAGATTGATGAAGATCTCGGTAGCGCGCGTGCCAGGGTCCGTCTTGGCGAAAGCCAGCGTGCCGCGTACATTCTTCTGCTGCGGCGGATCGTCGGCGATGAACATGGTTCGCCATTTCTCGTGGACGTTAAAGTCGCGATGAACGCCAAACTGGGTGATGAAGACAGGCACTACGCGAAAGAACCGGCCCTGATCGAAGTACTTCATGCGGACCAACTCATGGAAGCGATCCACGCCATGCGGCGCCCAGGCTCGAATCGCCTCCACAACAAAATCACCTTGCGATGTTTGAAACTTCACGCGGAAGACGTCCGGCACCACTACCTTCGGCTCTTCTTTCTTGTGGCAAGCGGTGAGCAGCACCCCTGCGATGAAAATGACTCCGATGCGCATCCCCAATTAGGGTACACTGGCGGCAGTCATGCAAGGAAAAGTAGTGGTGGTCACGGGCGGCACGTCGGGCATCGGCCAAGTTGCGGCGGAGCGGCTGGCGGGGATGGGTGCGCGGGTCATCCTGGTGGCTCGCAGCAAGAGCCGGGGTGAGGCCGCACTCTCGCGGTTGCGGGAAGTGGCTCCCGGGCAAGCACATCGCGTGCACTACGGCGATGTTTCGCGGCTGGCCGATCTGAATCGTCTGGTCACGGAGATCCGTTCGGCGGAACCGCGCATCGACGTGCTGATCAACAATGCCGGCGCGATGTTTGGGAACCGTCAAGTCACTGAGGACGGAATGGAGCTTACTTTTGCGACGAACCATTTGTCCTATTTCGTTCTCACGCAGGGACTGAGAGAGCAGCTTGCGGCTGCCGGCTCCGCGCGCATTGTCAATACTTCCTCACACGCGCACTATCGCGGCAAAATCAATTTCGCCGATCTGCAATCCGAGCACGGGTACAGTGGATTTCCGGTCTACAGCTTCTCGAAGTTGTGCAACGTGCTGTTCACCCGGGCCCTGTCGCAACGCTTGGCCGGCACCGGAATCACGACGAACAGTCTGCATCCCGGAGTTGTAAACACGCGCTTCGCCGATGGTAGCGGCGGCTTCTTAGAGCGAATATTACGCATTGTAAAAATGTTTGCGATCTCGCCGGAGAAGGGCGCTGAAACCATCGTTTACCTGGCGTCCTCCGACGACGTAGCCAAGACGACCGGCCTGTACTTTTACAAATGCAAAGCCGTGGAGCCGTCCAAAATCGCGCAGGACGACGCGACCGCGGAGCGGCTATGGAACGAGACAGAGAAGCTGGCTCATTTTTCGACCAGCCCCTGAACGGCCTCGAGTTCCTTGCCCGCTTCCGATAGCTTGCCCTGCGATACCAGTTCCCTGTAACGCTGGAGATGGTTCCGAATCTGGATGATGCGAGCGTCGGGTTGCGTGGTGGACGTGGGCGTGGCGGCGGTGGTTGCGGCCGTTGCGGGCGCAGACTCGGAGGGAGTGACTGGCAATTTTTCGCCCGCCAGTTGCGCCAACGCCTGGGCATACGTATCGGCGTAAACCAGGTTGTTGCCCATGGCGAGAGCCACCTTCTTCAGCTGCGGCATTTTGGCCTGAGAGGCCTGGATGTAAATGGGCTCGACGTACAAAAATGTCTTCTCGACAGGCAGAACCAACATCTGGCCCCGCAGAACCTGTGACCCCTGCTGGTTCCACAACGTCAGGTCCTTGGAGATATTTTGATCCTGATTGATGCGCGCTTCCACTTGCATGGGGCCGAGGATGATCTCCTGCTTGGACAGAAGCAAAACCACTTTCTCTCCTAAATGTTCTCCGTCGCAGCGCGCCATCATCAGGCCGATCAGGTTGTCGCGATTGCGCGGTGTGAAGGGCGTCATCAACAAAAATTCGGGCTGCGTCTCTCCGGGGAGCGTCGCGACGACATAAGTGGGCGCCAACGGTCCCGGCGTGCCGCCTTGTTCGTTGGTGAATTTGGCCGTGTCCCAGGCATCGGACTTGTTGTAAAACGTGTCTGGATCGCGCATGTGGAACAGCCGGTAGATGTCGGACTGGACGTGGAAAATCAACTCCGGATAACGAACGTGGCGGTGTAAATCGGCGGGCATGGCCGAGGCCGGCTCGAATAAATCGGGAAACAGGTTGCGATAGGCCTGGAGCAGCGGGTCGTCGGGTTCGAAGACATAGAAATGGACGGTGCCGTCATAAGCATCGACGGTGGCCTTCACCGAATTCCGGATGTAGTTGAACTCGCCAACGCCTTCCATGCCAACTTTGGCGGAATAGGGATGGACGTCGGAGGTCATGTAGCCATCGATGATCCAAACCAGGCGGCCGGCGTCGGTAAGAACCAGGTAGGGGTCGGGATCCCAGTTCAAGAAGTCGGCCATGGCGCTCAGGCGCGCGGTAACATTGCGGCGAATCATCATGCGGCTGTCCTGAGTGAGGTAGCCGGTGAGCAGAATGTTGATGTCCTGACGTGAGACTGCGGCGGCGGTCCGCATCAGTAGCGAGGAAATCGGGAAACCACCTTTCCCCTGGTAATGAGTTTCGACGTTGCGGTCGCCGGATGGATAATCGAACTCGGCCTGAGCGGTATCGACGAAGACCGGGTCTTGCACGTTCTCGCCGTAATACAACTCCGGCCGGGTGAGCTTCAGGCCGGGTGAACTCACGACGGGCGGCGCATCCTTGATGATCAGTTCGGGCAGTCCGTTGGGCGAGACGCGATTGGCCTCCGCCATCACGATGCCATACCCGTGCGTGTAAATGAAGTGGGGGTTGATCCAGCGCGTTCCGGCTTCGCCGAGCTGAGTGAGGTCCAGTTCGCGAGGCGACAGCATCATCTGGCGCAATTTGCCGTCGATGGTGTAGCGATCGACATCGGTGTCGGAATAAATGTACGGCCGGTAGGGCTGGAGCTGCGTAATGGCGTCATGGAAAGCATGCCAATCCCACAGGCGCACGTTGTCGAGCAATGGCTGATGCTTTTTGAAATCGACCGACTCATCGGGCTTGGCGGCGAAATCCACTTCGCGCGTGCGCTGGTCGATTCCGAACGCGGAACGGGTTGCCTCAATATGCTTTTGAATGTAAGGCCGCTCGATGGAAATCTCGTTGGGACGGACATACACGCCGCCGATGATGGGCGGAATCACTGTACGCAGCACAATGGCGCCTACGACCACGACCAGTGCGCTGCGCCAGCGGCTGGCAATCAGCAACCCGGCCGAGATGACACAGGCACCGATTTCCACCCACTGCAACGGTAGAACAATATTCTGATCCACGTAGTCAATACCGACCATGAAGCTGCCGTGCTCTTCGAGCAGCAAGCTGTAGCGTGCGAGGAAAAATCGAGCTGCCATGGAGAGCAAAAATACAGCGCCCAATCCACGCAGGAACTTGCTTTCGAGCGCACCCGCCAGGCCCAGCTGCGTGAAGCTGATTTCCTGGACATTTCTCAAATCGCCCACGCGCCCGGTGAGCTCCCAGCCGCGTTCGGCAATCCAATAGATCAACGCGCCGAGGACCACAATGCCGAGCACAAGGCCCAGCAGGTCCGAGTAGAAGGGGATCTTGAAGAGATAGAAAGAGAGCGGATTGCCGAAAACGGGATCGTGCCAGGCAGTGGCGGCGCCGCCCAAATCGCGCCCGCCGAAGTAACGGACCACGGTCCAGGTGTCGAGCGTTGAGAGTGCCACGATCATGGCGACGAGAAAGATGCCGACCGCAGTGAGTTTGGCGTAAAGCGGATGCTCGCGCAGACGGACATGGGCCTGTTGGAGCGCGAGAGAGTGCGCGATCCAGAAAATAACGAAGGCGATGATAGTGGCGCCAGTGGGCGGAATGAGGCTATAAGCCAGGATGCTGAACCAGGTTCGCAACTGGCCCATCTCTTTCCACCACTGATAGTCGATGGTGTAGGTGGAGAGCCAACGCAAGGCTACAAAGAGAACGATGGCGAGGATGGCGTACAAAAGGCACCCGCCGCGAGCCTGGCGGCCGGGAATCTGACGGTGACGAAATGAGGGGTCCAAGGCTGTAGTAACTCTACCTTATCGCAAGGCTCTGGGGCTGGGGATTGGGGATTGGGGATTGGGGATTGGCCGTTGGGGGCTGGGGATTGGGGATTGGGGTTCAGGCACAGCTTACGGACTACGGCCGGGCGGGAACTTACCGCGAAGGCAGCGGCTGGGGCATGTGGAAGAGCACATGTTCGATGTGACGGGACTCGTTTATACGCTTGAGGCGTTGCGCGAATGCTTCGACTTGGTCTTTTGAAAAAACGAACCCATATTCGGCTGGATCGTAAGGAAGGCGTTTATGTCTATGGAGCTCGAGGAGAGCCGCGGCTTGCTTGAGGTCACGCTCTTGCTGGTGGCGGCGCTCGGATTGGATTTCGCGGAGCTGGTCCAAGGCTTTTTGGAACTGGCGGGAGAGGCGGTGGGAGTGCAGGCCGAGAGTTGCGAGGGCGCGATGGGCGTCGACGATATCGAAGTCGATGCGAGCCTGCTCGGATGGCGGATTGGCGGCGCGGTCGAGGAGCGCAGCTTCGAGCGCTGGGATGCGGTTGAGGCGCCAGGCGGTGTCGGCGAGTTCCTGGATGAGCTGGGATTCGGTGGGAGTGGCGGGTTGGTATTCGTCGAAGAACTGGCGGCAGTGGAGATGGTAGGCGGCGGGCTCCTCGGTGGCTAAGACGGGAGAGCGACTCGTGAGGCCGTGGGTGAGGGCGTTTTGCGAAGAACGCTGTTTGCCGGCGGCGGTGCGGGGTCCGGTGGAGAGCGTCGCATTCGCGCGATTGGCGCGATGGCGGGGACCGGGGATTGGCGGTTGGCGACTCGGGATTGGCGTCGGAGTTGGATTTGTCATGGTGACCTCAGGTGAGTTCTAGCATGGGCGGGCGGTGATTTCGCGCGCGAGGAGCGGGATGCTGTTGACTGGGGCGGGAAGATTGATGAGGGAGTTGCGTGAACGCTGAGGCGCGGTTACGAGGGAAGGCAATCTGGCTGACCGGCGTTCCTCATCCCAGATGCCTAAGCACTGGGCGGCTGGTTGCGGCAAGCTGGGCTTAGTCACTCCGAGACGTGGCGGCTTCTCGCTCGTGTGGGTCAACGGAGCCCAGCCGGCTAATTGGTGCCGACCAAGCCAAGCCTCCAGCGCTCATTGGGGTGGCGGGGGGCTGTCTGGTTCGTCCCGGGGGCCAGAGGCTGTGGCCCGAGGAGCAGTTCGGGATTCCGCGAGTTTTCTTAAGAGTAGAACCGAGATATCGCTAACTTGGACGCCGATATCGACTGATCGGTCGATTGTAATTCCACCCACGCGTGCTGTTTCGTCAAACGTTCCTGGAGGTGCGTCAGCGAACCAGATCGGAATCACGCTCTTTTCGCCAAACCGCTGTTTGAAGTGCTCAGATTCGAATTTCGTCCAGATCCGTTTCGGGTACTCCGGGCCAAGCAGGACTATAACGAATTCTGCCTCTGAGCGATAGATCGGGGCGAGATAGTCTTCGACGTTACTGGCAATAATGCGATGCTGCTCGTTTTTATCGTAAAAGACGCTAGCCTCAGCCTCACAAAGCTTTTCGCTAAGTTTCTCCGCGATGTCCCGGTCGGCACCCGCGAATGAAAGAGCGAAATCGTATCGCCCCCTGAAATCCGTTGAGATGAAACCGACTTGTCGTGCGAATTTGTTCCAGATGAGGTTTCGCAGGAAATAAAG
>JBEKLB010000350.1:0-7263 GCA_050010415.1 Bryobacteraceae bacterium
TCCGCCTTCTTCGCCACCGGCCCGTGCCCAGGGATCACGATGTCGAAGTCCAGCGCCAACACACGGTCCAGTGTCTTGTCCCATTCCACGATGCTGCCCTTAGCGCTGTAGTCGATAAACGGCGCGCTGCCGTTCACGAACAGGTCGCCGGTGTGCAGCACGCGCTCGGAGGGAAACAGAATCACGGCATCGCCATTGGTGTGCCCGCGGCCCAGATGATGCGCGCTCACTTCCTTGCCGCCCAGGAAAACCTGCGCTTCGTCGGCGTAGGTGATCTGCGGAAGCCCGGGCTGCTTCGCCGCCAGCATGTTGGCGCGCGCATTCTTGTGGATCACAATTTGAGCCGGAGTATTGGTCAGCATGAAGGCGTTGCCGCCGGTATGGTCACCGTGCTGATGAGTGTTCAGGATGTATTTGATCGGCTTGTCGCTCACGCCTTTCACCTTGGCTAGAATCTCCGGCCCATCCGCCTCGAACTTGTCGTCCACCAACAGGATGCCTTCGTCGGTAGGCAGCACGGCCACGTTGCCGCTGGCGTTGTTCATGATCACCCACAGATGATCGGTCACCTTTTGGACAGTAAGCGGCTGCTTCGGGGGTTGTTGCGCCTGAAGCCAAACCAGGCAGAGTGCGGCGATCGCCAAAACGATCCCGCCCACGCGAACCAAAGTGCTCTTTTGAAGAGGCATGTTCGAAATAGTATATCGCCGATAACCGATTTCTCGTGCTGCTATTTCCGCGCTTTTCATTCACTTCCCCACTAGCCGCCGCGCCAGTGCGATCCCCACTGCCTAGAATCGCAGGCAGAAGGGATATACACCGTGAGCAAAAAGCATACGGAGACACCCACCCCCGAATTTCCTGCGATTCCGGAGCGGGAATCCGTCATCGATCCGATCATCCACGATTTAAAGCGGAAACCAAATACGCGCTTCCCCGCCGAGAACGAAGTGGCGCCGCCAAACCCGTGCCAGCCGCAGCCCGCCGAACTCGACCAGGATTCCGGTGGTGGCTACAATCCGGACGGCACTTACCCGCAAACCTAGAAAGGAGCCTATTGTGACCAAAAAGAACCCAGAAGCACGAGACACCGAGACCCCATCGATCATTCAACCGATGATCGATGAATTGGAGCGAGACTCGCCGCGCGAATTACCCAATGATGACGACGCTCCGCCGCCGCGCGGTCCCGTTCATCCACCCCAGCCAACCGAACGGGGTCCGAACGCTGGCTTCGCGGACGACCCCGACACCGACTCCCAAGCCTGACCCGCCCGCGCTGGACTGCCCGCCAAAGCCGCCTTCCCACTCTTTGAAAATCTGGACCATAATAGAGACAAGCAGCACACAGTAGGTGCGGCGCAGTAACAAGGATGGTTCCCATGCAGAAGTTGGCCGCAATCGCGGTTGCAGCGGCGTGCTCGTGCTTGATGTTTGGCCAGCAAGCCGGCGAAGGCCCCGCACCCGTCCGCCCCAAAGCCGGCAAGGTCCAGATTTTCAAAGAGGCCGACCTCAAGATCGGGATGAAGGGTTACGCCTGGACCGTGCTCCAAGGTTCCGTGCCTGAGCCGCTTCCCATAGAGATCCTGGGCATTTACAAGAACCAGTGGGGACCGAAGCAGGACGTAATTCTCGCCAAGCTCGGCGGCAAGGGCCAGCGCACCAATGTTGCCGCGGGTATGAGCGGTAGCCCCGTTTATATTGACGGCAAGCTGGTGGGCGCCATCGCGCTGCGATTCAGCACCTTCTCGCCCGACGCGCTGTGCGGCATCACGCCCATCGAGCTGATGCTCGAAGTAAACGAATTCGACGATTCGCGTCCCTCCAACGCGCGTGTGCCGGGAAAATCCGCCGCGCGGAATGCCGCTTCAGCCGATGCGCTGTCCACGCAGGGTATCGCGGCCGATTCCAATCCTTTCCCGATATCAAGCATGGTTCCGATTGAGACTCCCCTGAATTTCGCGGGTTTCGCCGAGAACGTTCTGCCTACCTTTGCGCCCGAGTTTCAGCAGATGGGCATGACCGTGGCCGGCGGTGGCGGGGCCAGCACCATGACCAGCGCGAAGCCGGCGCCGGGATGGGAAACTTCATTGCAACCGGGCGATGCCGTGAGCGGTGTTCTGGTGACCGGCGACATGAGTATCAGCGCCATGTGTACCGTCACCTATAACGATCTCAAACATGTGCTGTTTTGCGGCCATTCCTTCTTCAACCTGGGGCCGGTGGAGATGCCCAGGGCCAACGCCGACGTGATCACCACGCTCGCTTCGCAATATCAGCCCACCAAATTCGGAAATGCGACCGAGATCGTCGGCGCATTGAAACAGGATCGGCATTCCGGGGTTCTAGGAGACCTTGGCAACACGGCCGACATGGTCCCCGTGACTCTGCATGTGCGCTCGTTCGGCGACAACAATGTCGTGCGCAAAGAGAAGGATCTGCACTTCAGCGTCTTCGTCCAGCAAAAATGGACGCCGTATTTGATGATGATGACGCTGTTCAATTCCATTTCCAGCTTGAACGAATTCGCCGAAGAGAACACCTATCGCTTGAGCGGAAAGGTGGCGCTGGACGGACAGCCGGGCGTTTCGCTCTCCACCATGCTGGCCGCAAATGAAGGTCCCGCGCCGGTTCCCAATCAGCTGGCTGGATGGTGGGGCGACAAGTTCAACCGCCTGTTCCTGAATCCGGTGCAAATCCCCAAACTGAAATCGGTGGATGCCACGGTGGATATTCTGCCGGATCGCCGCGAGGCCTTGATCGAGAACGCCTGGGTGCCGGCCAGCGAAGTGGAAGCGGGCACCGAAGTGCCGGTGAAAGTGTTTGTGCGGCCCTACCGTGGCGATCGTATCGAAAAGGACTTCACCCTGAAAATTCCCGCGGGTCTGCCTAAGGGCGAGCATCGCGTGTTGTTCAGCGACGCCGACACTTTGAACCGGATGCAGAGCGTCGCCACCATGTCCGAACCGTTCATCGACATCAAGCAGACGGTTTCGCTGATGAATCAGGAGCGCAGCAACAACAAGCTCTACATTTCGCTCGTTGAGCCTCGGCCCACCGTGTTCTATGAGGACAAGACACTGCCCAGTCTGCCGGCCTCCATCATGAACGTGATGCAGACCGATCGCACGGCCAGCCGGCATCTGCAATCCTCGTCTGAAAGTGCAATCGAACAAGGCAGTATACCCTTCGACATGCTGATCGACGGCAGCTACTCGCTCAGGATCACAGTAAAGTAACACCGACACCTAAAATAACTGCACCAATGAAAACAATTCGACTCCTTCTGGTGGCGACCATCGCCCTGGCCACCGTCTTTGCAGTGGACACCCACTTCTGGCAACATGGCGACCGTTCCGATTTTGAAAGCGGAACGCTCAAGAATCTTTCGCTGCGCGCCGACGGCCGCATCTTTCTGGCTCCTGAATTCACCGAAATCTTCGATTCCTCCACACCCTATCTCTGGACGCTGGCGGCAGACTCCAAGGGCAACCTTTACACCGCGGGCGGCGGCACCGGCAGCGGAACGGCCAGGGTCTTCATCATCGACCGCGCTGGAAAGAGCCGTCCCTTCGCGGAACTGGATGGCCTGGAGATCCACGCGATTGTGCTCGATTCCAAAGATGACGTTTACGCCGCCACCGATCCCGACGGCAAGGTTTACAAGATCGGCTCCGACGGCAAGCCCAAGCTGTTCTACGATCCGCATCAGAAATATATTTGGGCCATGGCGTTCTCCGGCAAGGGCGATCTGTTCGTCGCGACAGGCGATCAAGGCGAGATTCATCGGGTGAGTCCGTCGGGAGCAGGCTCGGTCTTCTTTAAGACCGAAGAGACCCACGCACGGTCGCTCGCCATCGATGCACAAGACAACCTGATTGTCGGAACCGAGCCGAGCGGTCTGATCCTGCGAATCTCGCCGGCCGGCCAGGGCTTCGTGTTATATCAATCGCCGAAGCGCGAAATCACGGCGGTCGCAGTCACCCAGGACGGCGGGATCTATGCCTCGGGCGTCGGCAATAAAGCTGCCGTGGTGCAAGCCGCGCCTCCACCCGCTCCCGCGCCTTCCCCAGTTCTTCCCGGCGTCGCCAACGTGGGCAACGCGCGAATCACGCCGGTTACAGGCGGCCCCGGACCCTCCATCGCCGGCGGCTCGGAAGTGTATCGCATCAATCCCGATGGTTCGCCACGCAAAGTATGGTCCAACACACAGGACGTGGTGTATGCCATCGGCTTTGATGCCGGCGGATTGCCGCTGCTGGGCACCGGCAATCGCGGCAAGATTTATCGCCTGGATTCAGACACCGTGAGCACGCTGCTCCTGGATGCGCCGCCCACCCAAGTGACCGGCTTTGGCCGCGGACCCAAAGGCGGCGACTTGTACGCCATCACTGGAAATATCGGCAAGGTATTTCGGATCGGGCCTGGCTTCGAGAAAAAAGGATCGTTTGAAAGCCCGGTGCTGGATGCGGGCGCCTTCGCCTATTGGGGGCGAATCAGCTATCGCGGACTGGGAAAGATCGCCGTCTCGACGCGCAGCGGAAACAGGAGCCACCCGGAAAGCAACTGGAGTCCCTGGGTTACGCTGCAAACGGAAACCAGCGCGGCGGCCTGCGATTCCTGCGGCGCCGGACGTACCGTTTCACCCTCCGCCCGATTCTTGCAATATAAAATCGACTTGACCCCCGCACCCGGCCAGCCTGAACCTGAAGTTTCCTATGTGCAGGTCGCGTACCTTCCAAAGAACGTCGCGCCCGAAGTGCAAGTGATCGATATCACGCCTCCCAACTATCGCTTCCCCGCGCAGTTGCTCAGCATCACGCCGTCCACGTCGATCACGCTTTCCCCCATCGGCCAGCAAAAGAGCAGTGCCTCTGTGTCGCTCGAAGGCGGCGGTTCGCTAACCTTGAATTACGCCAAGGGCTTCGATGGAGCACGCTGGCTCGCGTCGGACGAGAACAGTGATTCGCTGGTCTATCGCGTCGATATTCGTGGCGTGAAGGAATCCGGGTGGAAGCTTCTCAAGGACAACGTCAAGGAGCGGTACTTGAGTTGGGATACCACGGCGTTTCCCGACGGTGAGTACGTCTTGCGGGTGACAGCGTCGGATTCGCCCAGTAACCCGCCCGATCAGGCGCTCACAGCGTCCTTGGTCAGCGATCCGTTCCTGATCGACAATACGCCTCCGCAGATCCTGAATCTTACCGGCAGTTCCGCGGCAGGCAATAAACTCGAACTTCGCTTTAGCGCTCGCGATGCGCGCAGCTCGGTCGATCATGCCGAGTATTCGGTAAACGGTGCCGATTGGGTGCTGGTGGATCCCGTAAGCCGGCTTTCGGATTCACCCGAGGAAGAGTATCACCTGCTGATCGATCGTCCCGGACCCGGCGAGCAGGTGATCGCGGTACGTGTGAATGACGAATTCGACAATCAGGCCGTCGACAAAGTGGTGATTAAGTAAGTCCGGATGTTAAGTAAGTCCGGATGTTAAGCCGGCACCGGCGTTGCGCTAGCCGCGCGAAAACGTTCGATCTGCGCGATCTCTTCGGCGCTCAACCGAAACTCCGCCGCTCCAATCACGCCATCCACTTGCTTGGCGGACCGCATTCCGACAATCGCACCCGTCACCGCTGGATGCCGCAGCGTCCACGCAATCGCTACCTCACCCGCCGTTCTCCCGTGACGCTTGCCGATGGTCCCGAGCAACCCGGCGAGCTCCAGGTTTCGCGTGAGCAGAGGCTCTTTGAAATTCGGCGTGCGCTGGCGGAAGTCATCGGATGGCATCGCGGCGATGCGCTCGCGCGTCATGGCTCCAGTGAGCAACCCGGATTTCATCGGTGAGTAAATGATCACCCCGATATTGTTCTGCTGCGTAAACGGAAGAATCTCGCTCTCGATCTCCGGCGAGATGATCGAATACGGCGGCTGCAGCGACGTAATGGGGGCGATGGCATGCGCGCGCCGCATCTGGTCCACGTTAAAGTTCGACACTCCGATGTGCCGCACTTTGCCTTCCCGCTGAAGCTGGGCCAGCATGGTCCAAGCCGCCTCAATCAGGTTGTCCGGCTCCGGCCAGTGGATCTGATACAGATCGATCACATCCAATTTCAGCCGGCTCAGGCTTTGCTCCACTTCCTTGCGGATGGATTCAGGCTGAATAGTCCGGCGCGGCTCGCGCTTCTCATCCCATATGATGCCGCACTTGGTGAAGACCAGCGGTTTCTTGGACAGCCCGGCGAGCGCACGGGCCACTACTTCTTCGGAATGTCCCAGCCCGTAGATGGCAGCCGTGTCGATCCAGTTGATGCCTTTGTCGAGCGCCGCATGAATGGCATCCACGGACTCCTGGTCGTCTTGCGCGCCCCAGGCGAACTGCCATCCTCCGCCGCCCATGGCCCATGCGCCCACGCCGATCGGCGTGATCTCCAGATCGCTCGCACCCAGTCTCTTTTTCTGCATTCCTCTATCTTGCCAGGAACACGTATCGGTAATGTCTGAAATGTGCGTTGAACGAAAGCCTATACGCTAACGGTTGGGTCTGTAAGTTCGGGATGGCCCATCGATCAGAGGAGTTGGATTCTTTAACCACCGATAGGCAGCAAAACCAAAAACGGCAAGCGTCAGGATCACGACGAGGAACACAACTACAATTGCGGTATCCGAACTTGGCTCTGGCTGCTCCCCCATACTGCTAAGAGTATCAGGCCAGCATTTCTGCCAAGTCCCACACATGCTCTGTAATGCCAGCTTGCATCGCTGGCGTCACGCGGATGCTGGAATGAATCCGGCAGAAATTGTAGAACGCGAAATACAGGGCGAGCGCGGCCCAGTGGTTCTCCCATTTTTTGCTGAAGCCATTCGTTAGCCGTGTGACTCGGCGCATTGACATCCGCATCGTGAGGTTTTGGCGCTCGACGTGGGAGTTACTGATTCTTGCAGGATCAGGCAGGCCGATGACTGGGACCACCTCCGTGCTCACCACTTCAGCGGGAGAGTAGCGGCGCTCGCCCTCGGGTGTTGCCCGATACACTTTGATGAGCCGCGCGTAGTCCACACGATCAGAAAGCGTATTGCTAATCGCGTTGATGTAGGGCGGGAAGCCGTCCGTGGTGATTTGGAAATTTTGGCGCGATGTTGCGTGGCGCAAACCTTCGATGAAAATGTCCGTGGAGGCTTGGTCGCGCTTGCCGAGAGCAAAGTTAAGAACCAGCTTCGTGTCGCGTTCGATGGCGACGAAGCAATAAGCATCGCCCATATTCGGAT
>JBEKLB010000351.1:0-7236 GCA_050010415.1 Bryobacteraceae bacterium
GTGCTCATTGGCGTCAGCACCCGCGGAGGTCTGATGAGCCGCGAAGTGGTGGAAGCCATGAGCCTTTTGAATGAGCGGCCCATTATCTTCCCGCTCTCGAATCCCACCCGCAAGACGGAGTGTACTCCTGAGCAGGCCTATACGTGGTCAAAAGGAAAAGTGTTGTACGCCTCCGGCGTGCAATTTCCAGATGTGAAATACCAGGGACAAACGTTTCATCCCGGTCAGGGGAACAACTTCTACATTTACCCGGCGATCGGTTTGGCAACCTACGTGGCTCGGCCTTCACGTATCACAGACGATTGCTTCATTCTCGCCGCGCAAGCAACTGCGGATCAGATTGATCCCGACCTGCGCGACAAAGGGTGGCTGTATCCCTCTCAATCGAACATCCTCGAGACCGAAGTCACAACCGCGACTCGGGTCGCCGAATATATGTTCGATAGCGGTCTTGCGAAAGCACGCCGCCCGAAAGACATCCGCGCGTGGATCGAAGGTGAGCTCTACGTGGCGAAATACGAAACATCGAACGGCAAGTAATCACTCTCCCGGTCGCACAGGAGAACCGTATTGGATTCTCTTGTGCCTCCAGGTGGGAGTAAACCTGAGACACAGAACTTCACAAAGGACAAACAAAGCCATGAGTATAACGATTGATACGCCCGTGATGGGCATTCGCACAGAAACGGACAGCCTAGGCAAGGTGGACGTCCCCAGCGACAAGCTGTGGGGCGCGCAGACGCAACGTTCGCTGGAGCACTTCAGCATTGGCCACGACCTCATCCCCCGCGAGATGATATCGGCGTTCGCGAATTTGAAAAAGGGCGCCGCAAATGCCAACCACGACGGCGGCAGGCTGGACGACAACAAGCACCAGTTCATTCTCAAGACATGTGATGAGATCCTCGCCGGCGAGCACCAGGACATGTTTCCTCTTCACGTGTGGATGACGGGAAGCGGAACGCAATTCAACATGAACGTGAATGAGGTCATTTCAAACCGCTGCTGTCAGCTCGCAGGCACGCCGCTCGCCAGCAAAAAGCCCGTTCATCCCAACGATCATGTCAACATGTCGCAGTCGTCGAACGACACGTTCCCAACCGCTATGAACATCGCGGCGGCGGTGAATGTCAAACAGCGCCTGATACCTGCCGTGACGGCGCTTCGAGACGCTATCGCTCGAAAGAGCGAGGAGTGGCGAGACATCGTCAAGATTGGCCGCACGCACATGCAGGATGCCACGCCGATCACACTCGGACAGGAATGGTCGGGGTACGTCGGAATGCTAAGCGATAACCTCGCGCGCATCGAAGACTCGTTGAAAGGAGTTTACGAATTGGCGCTCGGTGGTACGGCGGTGGGAACCGGCATTAATGCGGCCCCTGGATTTGGCGAGGCCGCCGCTGCCGAAATCGCGAAATTGACTAGCCTGCCGTTCGTCAGCGCGCCAAACAAATTTACTGTACAGGGAGCTCACGACGCACTCGTCCACCTGTCAGGAGCGCTGCGCACACTCGCCGTATCTCTCTACAAGATCGCGAACGATATCCGTCTCATGTCTTGCGGCCCGCGCGCGGGGTTCGCCGAGCTTTCGATTCCGGAAAACGAACCCGGCTCGTCGATCATGCCCGGGAAGGTGAATCCCACCCAGGCGGAAGCGCTCACGATGATCGCAGTGCAGGTCATGGCAAACGATGTAGCCATCGGATTTGGCGGAGCCGGCGGATACATCGAGATGAATGTTTACAAGCCGCTGATCATCTTCAACGTCACCCATTCCATCGCGCTTTTGTCGGACGGCTGCACAAACTTCCGCAAATACCTAGTGGAAGGAACGAAACCGAATCTGAAAAAGATCCAGCAATACGTGGACGAATCGCTCATGCTGGTAACCGCGCTCTCGCCTGTAATCGGCTACGACAAAGCCTCCCAGATCGCGCATTACGCGATGGATAACGACCTCACGTTGAAACAAAGTGCGCTTAAACTCGGGTTCGTCACAGAGGATGAGTTCAACCGCGTCGTCGATCCCAAAAACATGGCATCCCTACGTAGCAAAAGTCTGAACGTAGTCACGATCCCGTTGCCATGTGGTCGGATTCCTTCAGGTTCGATTATGAACACCCTCGAATTGACCGGTGTCGTGTTTGGCGGAGCGTTGCTGGCCGGCTTAATCGGCTCCCTGACAGGACTTGGCGGCGTGATAATCATCACGCCGGTCCTGACTCTCGTACTCGGGGTCGATATCCACTATGCGATTGGCGCCGCCCTGGTCTCGGTTATCGCGACTTCATAGAGCGACATTCACCACGACGACTGCGAATTCTGGAAACTGCTTTAGGGCTTGGGAAGCGGATTCGCCAAAGAGTTGATCGCGCGTCAGCAGGCAGTTGAAGCCGGCATCGACTGCCGCGCGCACCAACTCGCCATTGGACAGGCTCTTCCACCCACGCTGTCCAGCTGTATCGCTTGAGATCTGGAAATCGGCCAAGACAGAAACGAGGTGCACATCCATGTTGGCGTCAAGCAGCCACATGGAACGAGTCGGTGATCTCGGAGGCGACCCTCAGAACTTCGGGCAATGCTTGACGCGGAAACGTTCCGCCGAAAGATTGGTCAATGTCATCAAGAGACATCCCGCTTGCCAAGCATTCGAGAATGAGGGATACTCCGAGCCGGGTGCCTCGAATTGCCAGCTTCCCACCGAGAAGTTGGGGATCGGCCACAATCCATTGATACTGCTTATACGCGGTTGGCTGCCAACTCTCCATCGAATTCGCCTCACTTACGATTGTAGAGCAGCTAGAGTGGCTGCGAGGAACAGCGGAAGCGCGGGCTTTGGATCGCGGCGGCCCGGGTTGGCAGCGACGCTGCACTGAAGATCGGCCGACGTGGATTGCCCGGTCAATCTCAGTTCTGTCCGAGGAGATTCTGCTCCCATGCCCAATAGGTTACGAGCGCAACAGCGGGCCAGCGTTCTGGGACCTGTCCGGCTTCTAGTTCGCTGCTAAAATCGTCGAGGCGTTCAGAGTGACGTGGCTTGGGTCAGTACCTGGTCACCAACCGGCGCAGCAACACGGGAGTTGATCCAGTCTTTGATGTCGCGCATGACTGAGTTCCTTGTCGATGTCGTTAAGAAGGTCATGAAAACCCCCTTCGTAGAGTTTTAGCATATTATCCGCCGACAAAGCATCGATCATCCTTTCTGGATCCGGCTGCATGGCAGATGGGCGTACCGGCCTTCGGTGCTTATTCGGCGATGAAAGCAGCTTTCGGTGGTATCCGCCCTGCGATCGTCACCAATGGATACGCTTGGATTGTTTTTCGCGCCATTCGAGAAGACATGCCTTGGCGCACCGGGCTGGCCCGCGTATTTTCGAGCATCGAATACATCGAGGAGCACTTCACGGAGTTCTGGAACCTGCTCTCGTTGAATCAATTGGGAAAGGATCCCTTGATGAGGAATTTGGGTCTTTACTGCGAACACCGCGGCGTTTGGATCGTGTCATTGATCGATTGTTCAACGCCAACCTTCCACTCCAGAGAAATCGGCTCCACGCAGCGGCTTTGCCCAATCATGGAGACGATTTTTCAAAGCATCGCAGACCAAGACCCTCTTGAGAACCATCGAGGGATCAAGGGACCCTGCAAATTGCAGATTTGACTTTGCAGTAATTACCACAGATGCCATCCTTGCCGGGGCTCCTTGTCCGATGTTGCCCGATGGAGTGCTTAGGGTCTCGGTCCATGATCAAGTGGAAGCATCAAAAGCCGTCCTAGCTCTCACGCACCGTCGCAGCAGCCGGATTTTCCCCGCCTAGGTACTGATCCAGTGCAGCCTGGAGTTCGGGTATCCGGGACGAGGCGACGTTCCAGACCTCGTCGAGATCTACCCCAATGTAGTCGTGTATCAGAACGTCGCGCATGCCGCAGATCGCCTTCCAATCCAGTGACGCAGCCGGTCTCGATCGTCAGACGAAACACGCTTCGCCGCCTCGCCGATCACCTCCACGTTCCGAATAACCGCGTCCTGTAATTGGTCGGATGCCATAAAGGCCTCTCTGCCGGGCGAAATGAAGCGGATGATGCGGTGGCAGCGTTCGACCATGTGATGCAGGTAGAGCCGATCATCCTTCACAGCGGAGTCGCCTCGCGAAGGATGCGTTCGCGCACATACAAGCATCAAGTTGGGCAGAGGACTTTCACCTCCAAACTGCTGAGTAAGCCCAGCACACAACTAGGCCGCTGGCGCGGCGCACGCAGCAGGGTGGTGGTTTAAAGGAAGTTATTCCGCTACATTGCGAGGTCACAGAAAGGAGATTCTGTGCCCCACTACGTCAACGGATGCTGGAGGAACTTCAGCGCCGTAATTACAACCCCGATACAGTTCGCGGTTACATTCACGCCGTCAAGGAGTTTGCCGAATACTTTGGCAAGTCTCCTGAACTGATGGGCGCAGATAAAGTCCGCGAAAACTGTATCCGGCCATCTGTTCCGCTCCATCAACAAAGCCGGAATCGTCTGGGGAGAAGGGCTGACGGAAAAGGTCGTCTGGTACATCGTCGAGAACTTCGCAAAGAATGTTGGAATTGAAAAGATCGCGCCTCATGACTTGAGGCGCACATGCGCCCGGTTCGGTCACCTTCCTGGCGGCGAACTCGAACAAATACAGTGCCTACTCTGGCACCTCTCGGTGCAGACCACCGAGCGTTACCTCAGTTGCAAGCAGAACCTTACCCTGGATAGATTGCACTTCGGGGCGGGGGGCTAGTGTGACGACTTTACTCCAAAATTCGTAGCACGTCTCGATGAATCGGACGAACTCCGCCAGTTCGCCGGGTTTACGGATGAAACAGTTGCCGTTCAATGCGTAGACGGCCCTTATAAACTTCGGATCACTTGAACCCGCAGCGACCACAATCGGTATGTGCACCAGTTCCGGGGTCGATTTGATCATTCTCAGGACTTCCAACCCCGAAACCCTTGGTTGTGACAGGTCCAAGAAAATCATGTCTGGGATCGTGACGTTGGCGTATCGTCCCTTCCTCTGCACATAGGCCAGCGCATCTTCACCATCTGAGACGCAATGCAGGCCTCTTGTTAATCCAGCGGTTTTGAACGCTTCCAGGGTTAGCATGCTGTCGAGTGGATTGCTTTGGACCAGCAAAATGTTGATCTGCCTCGATACTTTGCCCTGAGGCACGCCAGGACTAGACATGTTTTCGAGCCCTCCCTTCCCAAAGCAAAAATACGCTATCGAAGATTCTGCCCGCCCGTCCATCGCCGGTCGGTGGCTAGGTACCCGAATAACACGGACTACTCTACAATACTGCGGAATTAACTGATGCGAAATCTGTACAAGAGTGCTCATTTTTCAAGGCAAGAAAGTGAAACGCGGGCAGGCCGGATTCACGGGTGGCCAGGACGATCAATCGCACTGTAGAATCCATTACTTACGGAGTCTTGGCAAAGAAAGGGCGGGTGCTGCATGGCCATAGCGCGTTGCCAAACCGTGGCAGTCCGCAAGGTCTGAAATATAGCGATCCCCATTTTCACGGTTTGGCTGATGTTGTACGTATTGACATTGGCTGCGGCGCACCAATCCGCGTCCGTTGCGCACTCATTTGGTTGACAGAGGAAGCAGAACGACAATATATCGAAGGCCAACGACGGTCTCAAATAATGGGACCGACGTGCAGGTGGCTTAGAATGCGCTTAATAGCTCGTTCCTGTTGCAATCGCCTCTTCACCAGAACCATCGAATTCACAGTGACCGACCGGTCATAGGAGCAGGCGATTCTTCCGTCAGGGCATCGATCTGAAGTAAAACAGAGAGCTATGATTTATCCAAGGCGATTCTCTTTCTCGCCCATGGGTCTCGGTGTTGCTCCGTAGTCCGGTACGCAGAACTCGCTTCGCTGGGTCCGACAATTGCGCTGCCTCGAAAATCCCCAAGGTGTCCGCCAGCGAGCCGCACCATTCAGCACGACATCAGGTTTCCTCGCGCCCAACCTAGAGAGCCGCGATAGCTCGATGATGGTGGGGGAGCGGGCGTGGGTTGAGCAATCATCCGCGAGATGCCGCTCACCAAACACCGAGGATCGTCTTGTAGGTTGTCCTGATCCTGTACTATCTGATCTCTTTCGTCTCCGGTAGAGCCCGGCGTTGTTCCAAAGTACTTCGATAGTGAGGCGAACACTATCAGGCGCCCGGACATTCGTTGCCACACACGGCAAAAAGGATTGTCGAGGGGCTGCGGAGTTTTTCCTCCAGATCGATGGCTGGTCAGACGGCTGGCATCAAAGAAGTCGACGATGGCATCTGGCTCGTCAGCTTCGTAGGGCCACAGACACCTGAGCCGGCAGGGTGTACGTTACCGAGCCTACTGCGCTGGTTCTTCTTGCACCTGTCAGTGCTTTGATGGATTTGAAGCTACAGACTTCGATCATGGACTGGCCTTCTCATCCCATCTCCGGTTCGGAGAAACAGCAGGTGTAATCTGCGACGATTATGCGGAAAGGCGAACGCTGGGCCCGGTAGTTGAAATTGGCGGGCGTCGGTCGTTTCTTCTGTGCCCGACAAAATAGGGTCAGGCGTTCGCACCGCGATACAGTTCCAGGGCGGCGCGCGCTCTCTCGGCCTGCTTTCGCGCCAATTTGACTTTCTCGTATAGTGTTCCGATGTTATCGCGCGCATCGCGAACGGACAGCTTGTCAAGGGCGTCCGAATAGTCACATGCCGCCTCATAGCACTTCTTTGTCAATGTCCTACGGTCTTCGCATGCCTGCATAACGATCTTATAGTCCACCCGATTCCCAATCTAAGACTATTGGATTTGCGTGATAACAAGATGTGCTGAGACGGGGCTCGTTCCGCCCGCAATTGGTGTAATGGTTAGTGCAGTGGAATTACCTGCCGGATTACGAACAGTGAGTAGCGAATTGACGACTGTCGTAGTCAAAAGAGACATTCCGACAATCTGACTGGTACCAGTGGCGCGCCCAACAGCCGTATAGGCCTGGGCCGCCCCATTGAGAGTTAAAATCAGTTGTCCCGGTTCGTCTACGCTCACTTGAAACATGATCTGATAAGTGCCAATAGTAGACAGATTGAATGTGGAGGCACTGGTCCGAGCGATGGTCACACCTGACGTAGGTCCATCTTGCGGGAAAGATACGTCGGTACCTACCGCAACAGTCGCAGCGTTATCAGGAGGCATCAACGCAAAAAAATCGG
>JBEKLB010000352.1:0-18746 GCA_050010415.1 Bryobacteraceae bacterium
TGGTACGATTCATGTAAAATGGCCGCGTGATTGATCGGCCTGTTCTCCCCACCCTGACATTGTTCGTTGTTCTCGCGGCCCTCCCCTGCGCGGCGGCTGTCTCCGGCGAAGCAGTGTACCAAAGGCGCTGTGCCGCCTGCCACGACCATGCCACCGAAACTATCCCGCCTCGCGACGCGCTCAAGCAATTGTCCGTCGCGCGAATCTTGCGGACGCTGGACTTTGGCGTCATGATCAACGTCGCCAACATTATGAATCGGGAAGAGCGCGAAGCGGTGGCGAACTATCTGGGCGTCAACCGCGTGGATGACGCTACGGTGCCGCCGCAAGCCTACTGCTCGGACCGCACGGTGAACATCGGCGCGTCGCCGAGCCCGATGTGGAACGGCTGGGGACCCGATCTGACCAACGCGCGCTACACCACCACCAGCGGCATCACGCTGAATCAGGTTGGCAAGCTCAAGCTGAAGTGGGCCTATGCATTTGAAGGCGATGTCAGCGCGTTTGGCGCACCCACGGTATTGGGACACACGCTGTTCATCGGCAGCGCGGGCGGCGCGGTGCAGGCGCTGAGCACGGACACCGGCTGCGTTCACTGGGTGTACCAGGCCAGCGGGCCCGTGCGGTCCGCCATAGTGGCGGTGCCCAACGGCAAGACGCACGTTCTGGTGTTCACCGATCTTACGGGATGGGCCTACGGTGTGGAAGCGGAGAGCGGAAAACTTTTGTGGAAGAAGAAGCCGGAGCCGCACGAATCCACCAGGTTAACGGGCACGGCTGCTGTCCATGATGGCGTGGTCTTTATTCCGGCCGCTTCCTGGGAAGAGACGCGATCGGGCAATCCGGAGTATCCGTGCTGCACGTTCCGGGGCAGCGTGACCGCGTTACGCGCCAAGGATGGAACCGAAGTGTGGAAGACCTACACCATTCGTGAGAAGCCGAAGGCCATTGAGAAAGGTGCGGGAACCGTCGGGACCTTGGGGCCGTCGGGCGCGGGCGTTTGGGGATCGCCCACGCTGGATGCCAAGCGCGGATTGCTCTACATCACGACGGGCGACAATTACTCAACTCCTGCCACTGATATGAGCGATGCGGTGGTAGCGATGGAGATCAAAACCGGAAGAATCGTATGGTGGAAGCAAATAACACCAGGCGACATTTTCGGCGGTGCGTGCACCGGCGGAGGGTGTCCAGGGCCGGATTATGACTTTGGATCGTCGGTGGTCATGGAGAAACTTCCGGACGGCCAGGAGGTGTTGCTGGCGGGACAGAAATCGGCCGTAGTTTACGCGCTGGACCCCGACAAGAAGGGCGCCATCCTGTGGCAGACTCGCGTCGGCAAGGGCGGCACCAACGGCGGTGTGCAATGGGGCATGGCAAGCGACGGCAAACAGGTCTACGCTTCCGTTTCGGATCTGGCGAGGAAGGCCCCTCCTGGCACGGTCCTCCTGGTAGGATTGCCGCCCGATCCAACGCAAGGCGGAGGGCTGACCGCGCTTCGAATCGAGACCGGGGAGAAGGTTTGGTACGCGGCCCCGCAGCCCTGTGGGCCAACGCCCAAGTGCAGTCCCGCACAGCCCGCGGCCCTGACGGCCATACCCGGCGCCGTGTTTTCCGGGTCGGACGATGGACACCTGCGCGCCTTCGCCACCGAGGATGGACGCGTGTTGTGGGACTTCGACACGGTGCGCGAATATCAGACCGTCAACGGAGCGCGAGGCAAGGGCGGGTCGCTCGATGGCGCCGGTCCCGTGCTGATCGGTGGCATGCTGTTCGTGAATTCAGGTTACGCGCGCAATGGCGGCATCGCCGGCAATGTCCTGTTGGCATTCGCGCCGGAGTAGTGCACGCAGGATATTCAGATGAAGCTCGCTTCAGATTATGGTTTGATTAAACGGCCGTCAACGGAGTAAGGCGCACGCAACTCCGCGCTGCGCCCTGGTTTTTTGTATATGGAGGAACCATGAACTTGAAACCGATCCGTTGTTCGATAATTGGCGCTGCGATGCTTTTGACGGCTGCGCTGGGCTCTGCCGACACGCCGGGAAGACATCCCGCCTACCTGCATGCGCGCACCGATCTCAGGCGAGCTGAGCGATTGATGGAGGCGCCTGAGGAACCCAACGTCCGGCGGGATCTGGCGGCTGCCGGGCACGAAGCACAGGAAGCCATCCACGAAATGGATGCAGCCGCGCGGTGGGACCGCAAAGACATGTTCGACAATCCGCCGAAAGATACCTATCCCGATCGCCCCGGAAGATTCCACGCCATCGGCCAGTTTTTGTTTTCAGCCAGACGCGACATCGAACGCGAAGAGGACAACCCAGCGGCCCGTGCCTGGCGGGACCGTGCGATTCATCACATCGACGAGTCCATCCGGCTGGTGCGGCGCGCGGCGCGTGATGATTGGCGCGACGATTGGTTTAAGTAAGGCGCGATCGAAGAGATTTCGCGGCTAGCGCTCGCCGCCAAACATGTGCTTGGGGTCTTTATTATTGTCCTGGCACAGGTATTCATACATTTCCTGATCCTGCTGCCATCGGATGAGCCACCCTCCGGTCCACGGCTTGGTGTACGCGCCAGGATCGTCGATGGTGGCTTCATACTTCAGCGTGTTGTAGTCAGTACGGGTGAAGCGCTCGGTGAGGTGCAGGAATTCGGTGTGCGGAATCCCCTCGCGCGTCAGCCAGAATCGTTCGTTGAAGCCGACGGTGTCCACCACCAGCGAGTCACCCTCCCAACGGCCGGTGGAATGGCCGAAGAAGCTCGGGTCAAGGTTTTTGGGATGCGGCTGTCCGTCCATGTGGATAATGCGCCAGGTATGCGGCCCGCCCACCTCGAGCATGTAGACGCGTTTCTCTTCGGGCACGTCGACGAACTCGAATCCGTAGGGCGTATGAAACAGCCGCGGTCCGCCGGAGGGCAGGCACTTAGTGTGCGGGTCGTCCTTGGTGGTGGTGCCCTGCCGGTAATCATAGAGGGCCCGGGCCCACGGCTGGAACGGAACCTCGCTGATCTTCATATTGGTCGGCAGGTTCATCCGAGGGTTGTCGATACCACCGCGGATATTGGTCGCGAGCGTCGAGCCGGCATTGCCTTCCCACACGCCTTTTTCCCCAGGCAGCGGGCCCAGGTTGACGTGGCCATCGGGCCAGTGCGGAGTGGGACGAGGCGGCTGGGTGTTACGGGGACGATCCAGGCGTCCACCATTGAGACCCACGGGCGGTTCATCCTGCGCCGCGATGGGGAGTGTGGCAGCGAATACAAGGGCAGCGCCAATTTTTGCCCAGCGAAATTTTCGTCGTTGCTCCGACATGCGGGTTTGGGGATTGGTGGTCAGGAATTACTGAGGGCCTCGCTCACTCGAAGCCGCGCCCAGCTTTTTACCGGTAGCCGTCATGGTGACTGACCGTGCGTTGGCCTGTTTCGCGCCATCCTTGGCAAGCGTGCCTTCCACCGTCACCTCGTCGCCCACCTTCATGGTGTTGCGCGTCCAGCCGCTGCGCTCCAGGCCGTTCGGCGGACCCATTTCGAGCGCCCAGTTGGTGACGGTCCCGCTTTCGTCTGTAACATCCAGGTAGAAGTAAACGTGCGGATTCATCCACTCCACCTTGGTGACTACGCCTTTCAGCTGCACCTGTTTCTTGCTGTCGTACTCGGCCGAGAAGGCGTGATGCGCCGGAAGCGGCGTCACCGCCAGGATCCCACCGAAAACTACAGCCAACAGACCGAACGCGCTGGATCTCATCGAAGCTCTCCTCTGGGGATTCATTATATGTCACTGGCATATCTGTAGCCAGCGGCGCAGAAGTTTACCGGATGGGCCCTGCGCCCGGTCCCACCATGTGAGGCTCGTCCTTCGAATTGTCCTGACAGAAATATTCGGGCAGGTCCTGATCCGCCACCCAACTGAGCGTCCAGGCGCTCGTCCAAGGCCGCGTGTAGGTCCCCGGATCATTCACTTGCACTTCGTAGCGCAGGGTGTTGAAATTCGGGCGTGAAAATCTCTCGGTAAGGCGCAGCGCTTCGGTATGCGGCAGGCCGCCGTTCGAAAACCAGAAACGCTCGACGAAAGCGTCCGATTCCACCACCAGCGTATCGCCATCCCAATGCCCCGACGAATAGCCCCAGTATGTCGGGGTCACATCTTCACTCTGCGGCAACGCGCGTCCGTCCAGGTTGATCAGCCGCCAATTGCGGTTGCCGCCGCCCGACATGACAAAGACGCGCTTCCGCTCAGGCTGCTCCAGGAATTGAATGCCATGCGCCACTTGAAACAAGCGCGGGCCGCCCGGTGGCAGGCAACTGAGCATCGGGTCGTCTTTCAAAAGCGTGCGCTGGCGATACTCATACAGGCCCTTGGCCCAGGGCTGAAACGGCGCCACCTTGCCTGCGTCTTCCGGGTTCGCCAGAAGCCCGTTGCTGTCCATTTTGATATTCCCGGCCGTGGACTCAACCAAGCTGGCCGCGCTCGGATGCGCCCAATAGCCCGTTTCACCGGGCACCACCCCCAATCGCGGGTGGCCATCGGGCCAGCGCGGCGTAGGCTTAGCCTGTGCGCGGCTTGGCGCGGCTTCCGTATCCGGCGCTTCCGACAACTTCTTGCCGCTGGCCAGTAGCACGGTTCTACCGCTTGCCAGCTTGCTGTCGTCGCGTGCGAGCCAGCCTTCGATGGTTACCGAATCGCCCACCTTGAGCGCATCTCTGGTCCAGCCGGCGGTACGCAAATCCAGCGGGCTGGCCCACTCCACGGCCCAATTGACGGTCTCGCCACCGTTGTCCCGCACGTCGACGTAAAGCAAGGCGTGGGGATTGTTCCAGTCGAACCGGGTTACGATGCCGCGCAGAGTGACCGGCTTATGCTCATCGAATTCCGCGCGAAGCTCGTGGTGCGCCAAGAGAGGCAACGCGGCAACCACCATGCACGCCGCGGCAATTACCAGCTTGCCCAACTTCACTCGGTCCGCCTTTTGCCGTAATTTTTAGCCAGGTAATCAAGGATCACGGAAAGCTCTTCGTCCGTCACCGGCGCCCCTTCGGAGATCATCCCTTTGGTCAATCCCCGCCACTCCTCCCGGCTCAACTCCTTGCCCTGTAGCCGATCCAGGTTGTGGCAGTAAGTGCAAACATCCTCCACCAGTTCGCGCCCGCGATCCTTGACCTCGGTTCCGTTCCGCTCAGCCGCCGCTAACGAAAGAGCAGCTGCCAAGGATACTGCCAACCTTGACACCGCCACTCTCGATACCGCCACTCTTAGGAGCATCCCGCTTAGTCCCGGGTAACCTTGAAGTCGCCTTTCACCGTTCCTTCAGTCCAGGTGCCGGTGATGGTGCGGTTATAGGAGCCGATATTGTCCAGCTTGCCATCGATGACGATATGCTTCTGATCCTTGGTATCGGCCTCGAAGTGCACCGTCCAATTGGAAGCATCGAGGGCCGCCACTTTCAGCGGAACGGCCTTCGGGCCTGGGTTGATGGTGCCTTCAATAGCTTTGGAGTTCCACTTCATGTACAGCAGGATGGGTGTTTTCTGCCCCGCGCTCGGATGCCATTCACCATGCCACGAACCGGTCAGCGGATGTCCTTCCTGCGCCCAGAGCGCCTGCCCCCAGAGCGCAACTGCAATTCCAGAGACCGCCCAAAGACTCAGAAAAAGAACAGATCGTCTGCGCATCATCTCCCCAATTGGCAAGCAGACGCCATTCTATATGCTGGGCCGCCGTTAATGCAAACGCCAACGCAAGGAAGGCGGTGCGAAACGGGAATGAGATAATACCTCTCGTTGACTAAGAAACGGACCAAGCAACGCTGCACCTGGGCGAGTGATGATCTCTCGGTTGCTTACCACGACACCGAATGGGGCGTGCCCGTTCACGATGATCGCGTACTATTCGAGTTCCTGATCCTGGAAGGAGCGCAGGACGGAATCGTACGTAACCGGCTCAAGATTCGCGCAGCGGTTCAAAACGCGCAGTCGTTTCTCGCGGTGCAAAAGGAATTCGGCGCTTTTGATCAATACATCTGGCAATTCACCGGCGGACGTCCGCTACAGAATCGCTGGAAAGAGCACCGACAGATGCCCGCTAAGACGGCGCAATCCGATGCCATGAGCAAGGATCTCGCGAAACGCGGGTTCAAGTTCGTCGGTTCCACCATCTGCTACGCCTTCATGCAGGCTACGGGCATGGTCAACGATCATCTCATAAGCTGCTTTCGCTATAGAGAGTTGAAATAATTCCCGCCCGTCAGCTCAGGTCTTCAGCAGCCGGAAGCAAATCAAGCGGCCGGCGCGAGCGATAATCTGGTTCGGGATACGGGATTCCACCTGCGACTGAAACGTAGGCACATCCATGATGAACACTCGCGTCTTTGGACTTTTCAGCGCCTCCCTCAATTGGCCGGATTCCAGCACGGCCACAAAATAACGATCGCCATACCACAGCATTTCATTCATCTCGTCGAAGCGCGGCGCACCGTCGTCGTAAAAGGTGATGAGTTCGCCGGGAGCCGTCGCGCCGCTAGAGGCGAGCGCGATGGGCCGTGTGTCGACGGCGTGGATGTTCACCGGTGGGCGGATCGCAACGCCCAGAACTACAATGGCAAGCAGCGGCGTCAACACCCGCAGCCCGTTGCGCACGTAGCGCTCAGGCAGCAGCCACAAGAGGCCGATGGCGGATAGAATCGCGAAGGCTGGATACGCAGGCAACATGTAGCGTAAAACCCGGCTTTTCGTGATGGCACAGAGCACGTAGACCACCGCCACCCAGAGGATCAGTATCCGCAATTTGCGATCCTTCTTTCGAATCACCAGGACCATCCCCGCGATCATCGCGGGTAACCAGGGCCAATAAGATTTCGAAACCATCCAGATATACTACACCGGCGATTCACGATGCAGTCCACCGCGAAGAGCAACGGGATGCTCAATCCGGCCAGCGCGCGGGTAAGCTGACCCATGGCTGCGAACGCGCCGGCTGCCAGGAACCAGCGCGGATCGTCTTCGCCCAGTAGCCAGGTGCACACGGCGGCGAGAAAAAAGAAGGTGAACGGAACGTCGGTCATCGCGCGCGCGGCGTATTTCACGAAGTAAATGCTGGTCGCCATGACGAACATGGCAAGCACGCCGGTAAAGGGATCGCCCGTCATTCTGCGTCCCAGCCACGCTACCAGCAGTACCACTCCCAGCCCGCACAACGCGCTCGGGAGCTTGGCGAGTGGATCGGAAAGCCCAAATGGGATAAACAGAGCCGCCTGCATCCATGAGAATAGCGGCGGATGCTCGAGTGCCGGTCCTCCGTTGCTCTCGATCTCCAGCCAATGGCCTGACAAAACGACGTGCTTGGCGACTAATGCATAGCGCGCGTCGTCATACCCTGCCAGGTCGCCGGCGCGGATTGGCGCGAGCAGGAGAACAGCGGCCATTGCCGCGAGGATACAGAAGTAGCGGCTGGCGGTGGCTAGAGGATCCAGTACTCGTAAACTTCGGACATCGAACAACCGATTATTATTGCATGTATAATCAGCACGGAGCTCCGTAAGCTCCTGCCTCAATGTTCGAGGGAGTTATGACGCTAAACTACGTTCGTTGTGCGCCGTCCTTGATGCTTTGCGCGGCCATTTTTGCCGCGGCCCCCGTCCGGGCCCTCCAGCCTTCCACCCCGGTGACTGCCGTGGTGCTTCCCGATGGGCCTTACTCCAAATTAGCCGTGCGCGAAATGGGTCGCGAGGCGGCACATATTCTGAAACAATCCGGAATTGCATTTCGCTTACGTGTCGGCGCGCCGCCCCAAGCCATAGGTGGTCTTCTGGTGGTGGTCAAGCTGATGGGCCGTTGTGACATGGATGGGTCGCCGGCCTATCTGGTGCCTGGCCCGCTCGGTTGGGCGAATGAAGTGAACGGCACCGTGCTCCCATTCAGCGATCTGGCCTGCGAAAACCTGCGCGGCGCGGTGCAATCCGCCATCGGCGACGGGAATGCGCTACGGTCCAATGCTCTGCTCGGCCGCGCGATGGGCCGGGTTCTGGCACACGAGCTTTATCATATTGTCGCTGGCACCTCCGGCCACGGTAGAGACGGCGTAACGCAAGCCTCGCTGTCGCCGCGCGAATTGACCACGGGGCAGTTGGAGCTGAAGAAGTCCGATGTAGAGGCGGTGCAGATGGGGCTGTTCCGGGCGCGCTAAGCCACCAACCGCAACCGTTGCGAAGCGCGTGTACCATGGGTTTAACTCTCCGTGCCCGAACTCCCGGACATCGTGATCTATATTGAAGCGCTGGAGAAGCGCATTCTCGGGCAGGTGCTCGAAAAGGTCCGCGTGGTCAGCCCATTTCTGCTCCGCACCGTCGATCCGCCGCTCTCGAGCGTTGAGAGCAAATCCGTTCGCGAACTCCGCAGGATAGGGAAGCGCATCGCCATCGGCATGGACGCTGGGTCATCCGACGCTGGATCAGCAGACGTTGGGCCAGCAAAAGATAGAACCTGGCTGGTGCTGCACCTCATGATCGCCGGGCGGTTGCACTGGCAAAAGCGTGGCGCCAAAGTTTCCCGTCCACGTGGCCTGGCTGCTTTCGATTTTTCAAACGGAACTTTGGTGTGGACCGAGGCTGGTTCGAAAAAGCGAGCGTCGTTGCATGTGGTGCGCGGCGAAGCGGGGCTGAAGGCTTTGGACCCGGGCGGTCTGGAGGTGATGGATGCCGATCTTGAGGTTTTCTCCCAGGTTCTTACCTCATCCAATCACACGCTCAAGCGCGCGCTCACCGATCCGAGGATGTTCAGCGGCATCGGCAACGCCTATTCCGATGAGATCCTGTTCGAAGCCCGGCTCTCCCCGCTAGCCTTGACGCAGAAGCTCACGCGCGCTGAGATCGAGCGTTTGTTTCTGGCTGTTCGCTCCACGCTAACGCGCTGGGTAGATGAGCTGCGCAGCGAGACCGGCAGTGACTTTCCGGAAAAGGTCACCGCCTTCCGGGGGAACATGGCCGTGCACGGACGCTACAAGGAGCAGTGCGTGCGGTGCGACGCCAAGGTCCAGCGCATCCGCTACGCGTCCAATGAGACCAATTACTGCCCGTACTGCCAAACCAATGGAAAGCTTCTGGCAGATCGCGCTCTATCGCGTCTCTTACGGGAGGACTGGCCGCGTACTCCCGAAGAGCTTGAGTTGCTCACTCGCAAGCCTTGATCAAAAAGCGATCCCGGCCGCTATTTGTGCTCATGCCCCGAGGAATGCGGTGCGGCATGCGCAGCTGCTGCGTGCGACGGGGCAGAGGCGTGTGCAGCCGGACGCGCGGCCGGTGCTGCGTGCGACGGGGCCGGTGCTGAGGCGCGTGCGGCCGCAGCCGGAGAATGCGCCAGGGGCCGGTTTGCAAACTCACCTCCCGCGGGTCTGGCCGCAGCGGCGGGGGCCGGACGATTGAATCCGGGCTGTCCCCCGACCGGCCCACGCGCGAAGCCCGTTGCGCCTGGATGGAAGTTAGCCGGGACCCCGCGTCCCCCATGCTCGAAAACGCCGCGATTGTAGCCGCCAAAGTTGCCATGGTTGAACACGGTGGCGCTGCGCGAAAAGTAGGCCGCATGGTTATAGAACACGGGGCCGCCGTGCCAGTTGGGCGCCCAGGAGTTGAAACCCCAGCCGTAGTGAGCAAACAGTCCGATGGAAATGCCGACAGCGGCAAATCCGAGTCCCAGACCTACGGCGAGGCCAAGCGGTGGAGGCGCTACATAAAAACCACCCCAGGGCGAAACCCATCCGCCATACAAGCGCCACGGGTTGTAATAGGGCACGTACACCACGGCGGGATTCACGGGAGCAATCAAAATCTGGGGGCCATCGTAATAAACGCGTTGTTGCGGAGTGGATTGCAGATAGCCCGCCTGTTGCGCCTGGACACGCGCGGCCTGCACAGCGTTCATTATATCGCCCGGCTGATTGTAGTAAGCGTTGCCGAGCGCGGACGTCCAGCTGTTATTGCGCGCCATGTTATCCAGCACGGAAGGGAAGGCTGTGAGCGCCTTGACACTTGGGTCCCAGGGCATGCCGTTGGCAATATCGGCTCTCTGCTGCGGCGGTAGCCCGGCGTTTTGCTGCGACCAGGCGTCGGCGTCATTTACTTGCTGGGGATAGGTGGAAGCAGTCAGTACTTGCGCCACCAGCGAGTCTGGGTATAAGGCGATCGGCGCGACTAATTGATCCAGGCCTGGAGCGTCCAGAGGCGCATAGCCGCCTTGCGCGTTCAGAGTCCCCGATGCGAAGGGAATGAGTAGAATCGATAACGTCAGCGCCATTGACTGCCGCGCGATTTGATAACCTGAAACTGCCTGGACTCTCTTCATGGTTGTCCTTTCCATTGCTCCCAACCCATGGACGCGTCTAAGCTCCCGGTGGTTCACATCCAGAGTACCTAATGCTCATTAAAAACATTAACCTAGTCCGTACTCAGGGAGCTGGGTGGTAGCGTGCCGTATTACGAAAAAGAGCTGGCGCAGATCGTCGCGGAGTTGAATCGCGCCGCCCCGGTGCCTCGGGACTCGAAGGAAACAGCGCCCCAGGAAACGCCGGGAAGCTTGGATTCCCTGGACCAATTGTTGATGTACGCGGTGAAACAAACGGCGTCGGATCTGCTGCTGATCGCTGGCGCACCCGTCACGCTGCGCATCGGTGGAGAGCTTTCGAAACCCGGCGGTTCGCCGCTCGAGGCCGAGGACACCAGAAGTCTGTTACTCCCCGTGCTGACTCCCGCGCAGACCCAGGAGCTGCAGCGCAACCGTTCGGTGGATCTCTGTTTCCACCGGCAAGGCATCGGGCGCTTTCGCGCGAACATCCATTATCAGCGGGGAACCTTGGCGGGGAGCCTCCGGCTGTTGCCCGAGAAGGTCCCAACGCTGGAATCCTTGAACCTGCCGCCACTGCTCCGACGCTTGTCGGAGGCCCGGCAAGGGCTGGTGCTCGTGACGGGGCCCACCGGCTGTGGAAAAAGTTCCACGCTCGCCGCGCTGCTCGATCTGGTGAATTCACACCGACACGATCACGTAGTCACCATCGAGGATCCGGTGGAGTTTCTGCACAGCAACCGGCAGTCGATTATCGAGCAGATCGAAGTGGGCCGGGATGCACCCGATTTCGCGAGCTCGGTGAGGAGCATCCTGCGCCAAAATCCGGACGTGATTCTGGTTGGGGAAATGCGCGATCCGGAAACCATCGCGACCGTTCTGACGGCGGCCGAAACAGGCCACCTGGTGCTCTCCACGCTCCACACCAACGACACATCGCAGGCTGTGTCGCGGATTCTGGATTCATTCCCCGCGGCCAACCAGGCGCAAATCCGTCAGCAATTCTCGCTGGCCTTGCTGGCGGTGGTGGCGCAACAGTTGCTTCCCGGAGAGAAGGGCGCTCGTTACCCAGCGGTGGAAATTCTGATGGCCAGCAGTGGCGTTCGCAGCTTGATCCGCAAGGCTGAAGACCATCAGCTCTACAGCGCGATTTCCACGGGCCGCGGCGAGGGAATGATCACCATGGAACAATCCCTCGCCGAAATGGTGCGCACCGGCCGGATCAGCCGTGAGACTGCCGCGGCGCGCTGCTTCCGTCCCGAGGAGCTGCGGCGCTACATGCGCGAATAGTTAACGCTGCGCGTGCTCGCGGGGATACCGTTCGAGCTCCGCCGTCAGAATGCTTCCGGCCGGCGGTGGAGGCACGTCGCCATACAACACCGCGTGCTCACTCACTTCCTGGCCGTACAGCTTGCGATCTTCGCCGCCGTCTTTCTTCACTACCGTACCGTCCAGCGAAACACCGGCGAAGACGCCGTGGGCGCGCGACCACGACAGAATCTCGGCGTGCAACGACGCGTCTGTATCGGCAGCGCTCGTCCGGCCCACGGGACCGGCCGCCACCGAGGCATCCGCGCCAACCGTAAACTTGTCGCTGGCCAGCTTCTCCATGCCCTTCCGATCCATCACGAGCATGACGACGTCGGTGGATTCAACTCCTATTTGAGCGCCGAAGCTGCCACCGCCGAGAGTAATAGCAGCGGGCCCGGTCCAAGCGCCCGCATGGCGGCAGACCGCGAAGCCTTTGCCATAATCGGCGCCGAATATAAAGCCTGCTTTTTTCAATCCCGGCACAATGATCACGCACTGGGACTTTTCGAGAAGATCGCGCGGAATGCCGCGATCGGGAGCGCTCAGCATCTCGTGAAAAACGCTGGCTGCCGAACGCAGCCGATGATCGGGCGTATCTTCTTGCGCCCACAGGCCTGTCGCCAGAACCGCGGCGCCTGCCGCAACGAATGTCAATTTATTAAACATGCAGTTCACCACCTCTGCCCTTAGATGCGTTCCAGCCAGGGAATGTGTCCCGGCCGATCCGTTAAAATAAGCGAAGCAGATTGGGGAATTTCTGCGTCTTACGAAAACATGCAAATCACTCTGAAATTAGCGCTGGGCCTGAGTTTGTTTGGAGTTGCGAATCTTCACGGTCAACCGAAGGCCGATCCCGATGTTCTCCTCTTCACGGATGGAGAGCGGCTTACGGGACACTTTGTGAAATCGACCGGATCCGCGCTGACCTTCAAGAGCGATGCTCTCGGTGAAATCACGGTGGATTGGAGCAAAGTCAAAGAACTACAAAGCTCGGCCAAGGTGGCAGTCATTCCCAAGGGTGTTCGCTTGCGCAAGCCTGGCGACGCTGGGACCATCGCTCAGGGGACATTGTCGGTCCAGGATCAGCAAGTGCATCTGGCCGCGGAGCCGCCGCATACTATTCCCGTCGCCGACGCCGGTCAGATTATCGATCAGGCGGTTTTCCAGAATGCTCTGTCACACCAACCCGGATTCTTCGACGCCTGGAAGGGAACCGTTACCATCGGCGCCGCGGTGGTGAATGCCACCCAGGACAGCGAGTCGTTCACCGGAGCAGTCGCGCTGGTGCGCGCCATCCCCACCGAGAACTGGCTGGAACCGCGCAACCGGACCAGCTTGGATCTCAGCGCGGCTTACGGTGAAGTGACGCAGCCGGCGACGCCCACCATTAAGACCGCGATCTTTCACGGCGACGCCGAACGCGATCAGTATTTCAGCCCGCGCTTGTACGTCTTCGGGCTGGGCGAGTTCGATCACAATTTCTCGCAGGGTTTAGACCTGCAGCAGACCTATAGCGGCGGCATTGGCGTGACGCTAATTCATCGCGACAATGAGACGCTCGATCTGAAAGGCAGCTTGAGCTACGTGAGCCAGCAATTCTCGGGCGCCCCCAATGAAAGCTTGATCGGCTCCATTTTCGCGGAAGCCTTCAATCGCAAGTTCAAGCGGCTGACCTTAGATCAGCATTTGACTCTCATTCCGACCTGGAACAACACCAACGCGTATTCGGGGGCATTCAATGCGCTGCTCAGCATGCCGCTTTACAAGCGGCTCAACGCATCCGCCGGTTTCATCGATTCGTACCTGAACAATCCCCCTCCCGCCTTTCGCAAGAATTCGGTGCAGTTGACGCTGGGGATCACGTACGCGCTGCCGTAGGTAGCCGGTCTCCCGTCGTCAGCGGCGGACGATCACTTCGCGCAGGTGATCGCGCGTAAGGAAGAACTTCACCGAATGAAACTTCTGGAAGAGTTTTTCCAGGCTGCGATTGTTGAAATATTGCACCGGCCGCACCTGATTGCGCGGCGTCAGCGACATGATTTTCGATTCGACAATCCGGTAGGAGTAAAGCGGCGCGGTTTGCGCCTTCTCTTCGGCGTGGAAGAACGCGAGTAACGACGATTGAGGACGCAGTATCCGGTACAGCCGGTCTACGGTGTCCTGCAGCAGCGGCGGAGCCAGAAACTGCAGCGTGTCCCAAATGAGCGCCCCGTCAAAAGTGCGATCCGGAAATTCCAGATTCTCCCTGAGAAACAGGGCGGCGCGTGATGAAGTCGCCACCGGTGCCGAACGCCTCTTCCATGGTCCGCAAGGCATCGTTGGAATAAATCCGGTGCCCCATGGAAGTGATGAAGCGGATGTTGGCCTGGCTGGCGCCGGAGAAGTCCAGGATGGATAGGCTCTCCTGATCCTGTAACGAAGCGAAAAATTGATCCAGACCGTTGCTCGCGCGATTTTGCGCTTGTCCGGGGCTTTTCCTCGGCGGTGAGTGAAGCGAGGGTGAAGACGGTTCCGATCTTAACCGGTCTCTCAGCAAAGCTCCACTCCTTCCTTAGAATTCGTTCCCCGCAATCGAGCGATTATCGCGAATCGCCGGCAGCCGCGGTGGCAGGTGTAGCTGCATTCGAGGCAGTGGAACTGCTGGACTGGGCCTTGGCCTGAGCGGGCGCGGCAGGTCTGGCCGCCTCGGGCCGCGCGATGTCGATGCTGCCCTTGAAATAGGCTCCGTCTTCGATCACAATGCGGGCAGTTTTGATGTCGCCCACCAGCTTGGCGTCTTTGCGAATGTCGATCTTGTCGGAGGCTTCGACATTTCCGTGAATGGTGCCCAACACCACCACTTCACGCGCCTTCACTCCGGCTTGCAGCTTGCCGTTCGGTCCGACCGTCAGGCGGTGCTCGTGCAGTTCGACGGAGCCATCGATCTCGCCGTCAATAGTGAGGTCTTCGCGGCTAAAAATCTGGCCTTTGATCATGACGGACTTTCCGATGACCGCCGGTCCTCTGGACTCGGTGGGATGATGGCTGGGCGCGGGATTCGTCGACATTGGGGCATTCTCCTTAATCTGGCTTGCGGGCGCTGCCGGCGTCGCGGGCGATTTCGGCGGATATTCTTCTTCTTTCCGTTTGTTCCACATTCGGAAGATCTCCTTGATTCAATCTTGTTCAATGATAACGTTTTGCAGTATCGTATTACCCGTATGGATGCAACCATCGTACTACGGTGGCTGGAGTCTGTCATTTGCTTGTGATCTTGGCGCTTGTGACTCTGGTACTTGTCACGTAGGCGACGGTTCCAACAAATTGCCGCTCGCGCTAAATTCAGGCCAGACTTCGGCCGGACGCGTGGGATAATGAAGTCGTGTCCAGGGTAAGAGAATTAGAACAGCGCCTGGAGCGCACCGAGCAACAGTTGCGTCTGCTGCAGAAGATCAGCCGCTATCTGGTGCGACAGACCAAACTCCAGGATGCTCTCGATGGCGTGGTCACGCTGGTGGTGGAGTTCATGGAGTGCGACTCCTGCCTGTTGTACTTACTCGATCATCGCGAGCTGGTGTTGAGGGCCAGCAATAATCCCTCCGCCGTGGGCAACGTGAAGCTCGCCATGAACGAAGGTTTAACGGGTTGGGTAGCTCGCGAGAAGCGCTTGCTGGCTATTTCGCGGGAAGCTTTTCGCGATCCGCGTTTCAAGTTCTTCAGCGATCTTCCCGAAGACACCTACGAGGCATTCCTTTCCGCGCCCGTGATTTCGCGCCGGGGAGTGGAAGGCGTCATCAACGTGCAACATCGCGATCCGCATTCCCACACCGGAATTGAAATGGAGCTCCTTACCAGTGTGGGGGAACAACTGGGTTGTTTGTTGATGCTCTCCCAAACCGAGACCGCGGCGAATGAAAGTGCTCACCTGATCACTCGCTAGCATTAATTGGCCGCCGATGAATGCCGACAAACGCCGATTAGCAGCCAGGGTTCTATCCGCGTTCATCTGCGTATATCTGTGGCCGGCAGTTTTCGCCTTCGCCGCGCCACGCTGGAAGATCCAATTTCTTTTCGATCGTGCCGATTCCAATTTCGCCATTGAGGATATACAGTGTCCCACCGTCGAGCATTGCGTGGCAGCCGGGCTGATCGACGATAAGAAGGGGCATGAGGCGGGGACGGTGGTTGTCACCAGCGACGGGGGTCTGCATTGGTCGCAATACGAGGTGAAGGAGCGGCCACTATCGCTCTTTTTCTTGAACGATAACGTGGGTTGGATGGTCACGGATAAAGGACTGTGGTCCACCGTCGAAGGCGGACGCGCCTGGATCAGATTGCAACAGCGCAAAGGCATACTGCAGACCTGGTTCCTGGATGCCAATCACGGCTACATCGTGGGACTAAAGGGACTAGCGCAAGAGACTGCCGACGGAGGCAAGACTTGGTCGACGTTGGAAGCCAGTGCGAACGCTTCCGGCGCGCTGCTGCTCAACTACGACATAATCGCGTTTCAAGGCGACCGGGGCCTCATCGTTGGGACGCCCGACCGATCCGCGCCGGTTTTCTTCGATCCCACGCCCGAGCCGTCCGGAAAAGGAAAAATTGGGGTGCTCGAAACCCGCGACGGCGGAAAGAAATGGACCTACGGCGCACTTCCCGTCGATGGCGAGCTCGCTCAGTTGCGAATCTCCAAAACCTTTGCTGTGTCCCTCATTCTGTACTCGGATCCCAAGTATCCCGTGGCATCGGCTGTGTTCAAAACACCTTTTGGTTCTCCGGACGGGCGCGTTATCTTTGGCGAGCGCGACCGGGCGGCCACTGATATCGCCCTGTTGCGCAACGGCGGCGCAGTGCTTGCCACCATCGAGCCACCCGGAAATTCCACTCAAGTTCCGATTCCCGGAAAGCTCAAGATGCTCGAGAGCTCCAATCTGAAAGTCTGGCGGGAGATGGACGTCGATTATCGCGTCGTGGCCCAGCGCGCGCTCATTGCGGCGCCAGACGCCCAGCATATGTGGGTAGCCACCGATACCGGTGCGATCCTCAAGCTGGTTGACGAAGCTCGTTGAGCCAAAAATGCGGTGGCCCGCAAAACATCCAATACAGCTGTTGTTTTATCCACATCTTGTCCACCGTAGAAATCTCATAAGTTATTGATTTAGCAATGGATAAAAGTTTTGGAAAAGGCTCTGTAATCGACAGTTAACAGTTGACTCCTTTAGGTTTTCGCGCAATCATGGACCTGGTTCCAAGAGGTTCAGAGAGCAGTAAACCTGGTGAACGGTAGCGAACCTGGAGCGGTGATCCGAGCGCGCTTAGTTAATAAGACTAATTAACGCGTTCGGGGAGCGAAAGGTCATCGGGCCGGGCACGAAGGTAAGCTTCTCAGATCGAGCCGCCAACCGAGCGCTTCGATCCCGCAGGGATGCGAGTCCCGAAGGGGAGCGAAAGTTGGATGGACGTTTGAGAGTTCTGGGCTAGCGAGACGGCAACGGGCTTCGAGCGACGATCATCCCCAGCCGCGTGAAGAGCGCGACAGAGGATGGGAGCTTGAAATCGAACGGGCTGGAAGAAAAGCTTAGAATTTCGTCGAAGAGATAGGCCGGGAGCGTTGACCTCGCCGCGGTGGTTCTCGAAGGAGAACAGTCGTTGCGGGCGAGCGAAAGGCCGTTTCGAGACGTTGGCTTCTAGCAGGTGGTAAGGCGAGCGAATTCTGGAGCGCTGAGCCGTAGCCGGTCAAAAAAAAGACGGTTGCGGGGAGCAAGAGAATAACGGCTTCCGCCACGTTGCATGCTATGCTCTGGCCGCGCATGCCGGCCGGGGAGCGGATTGCCGCCTGGGTCACTTGGAACCTTTTCTTTTTAGCGCAGCTGCCCGATAAGCGGCGTCGCGTTTCGCTTCACGTACTCCTCACGAATTTCCTCCAAAGCTTTCCGCAGACGGTCTACCACGCTTCCGTCATTCCGAATGTTCAGTCCCTCGACGGCGACCGCGGGCAACAGATCTCTCGTCGTTGAAGTAATGAAAACCTGATCGGCGCGCTCCAGATCCTGCGGCTTGAGTGCCCGCTCGATCAGGGTGATTCCCGGGACCCGCACCACGTCCAGCAACAACTCACGTGTCACGCCAGGCAGGCAGCCGGAATCGAGCGGTGGCGTGTATACCTCGCCTCCCAAGGCGGCAAAGATGTTCGCCGATGTGCATTCGCTCACTTCGCCACGTTCGTTCAATAACACCGCTTCGTCGAAACCTCGTGAATGTGCTTCCTCATACCAGGTCAGGTTTTGAGACCACGATAATATCTTGCATCCCGAGAATTCGTTCGCTGCGTAACGCGCGTTCGGCTTTACAGACAGCCGGACGCTGGTCCCCCACGGGTTCAGGTCCTTGGTGAACGCGAGAACGTCGAAGTCCCGCTCCAGATCCGGCCCTTCGAATAGTCCGCCACGATTACGAACCACCATCACGCGTAGCGTCGCGTTCCATGCGGAGTTGGCCTCCACCAATCGCAGCAATTGCGATTTCAGCTCGGCGGGGTCGGTAGGGAACGGAACGCGCATTTTAGCGGCATCGCGCTGCATGCGATCCCAATGGCGCTCGAACGCGAACGGCACTCCGTCGGCCACACGTAGCGTGCTGAAAACGCCCCAGCCGTTGAGCAGCCCCACTTGACCGGCGCTCAGACTTTTCTCATGGGCGTCGAGAATGTTGTTGTTGTGCAGCACGAACCGATGCATAATTCAATGTTATCTCTTATCGAATTCGCGGCTGGGGTGGCGTTGGCCCAAAGACGAGGCAAAATTTGGGCTACCCGTTGCTTGACGGTGCTGGCATGGCGGGTTAGGGTTAAAGCATGGATGTTACCGTCCAGATCCCGGACGATCTCGCCCGCCGCATGGGTGCTATCGACGCTCTGCCGCGACGTGTATTGGAAGCGCTGGCGGCCGAGGAGTACAAACGCGGCCGGCTCACGAAACCCGATCTGAGGCGGCTTTTAGGTTTTGAAACCGGCCACCTGATCGATGAATTCCTCAAGAGCCACGAAGTGTTTGAGGAATATTCGCTTGAAGACCTGGAGTGCGAACGCGAGAACGTCGAAGTCCCGCTCCAGATCCGGCCCTTCGAAT
>JBEKLB010000353.1:0-7194 GCA_050010415.1 Bryobacteraceae bacterium
GCGGTTCGCAAGACGCAGGCCGGAGAGGCGCGAAAACTGCTGGATCAATTGCGCACCGATGCATCGCGCCTGAAAGCGCGCAAGGATTCGCTCGAAGAGATTCTGTCGCATCGGGCCTACACGGCTGAGAGTGTGAAGCGGTTATTCACGGCCATCGAGCGTGGCGAAGCCGAGGAGTTTCATGCCTCCGGCGTGCTGGCCGATTTCGTGGAAGTGGAGCCGGCCTTCGAAAAAGCCACCGAGGAATTCCTGCACGAAGAGCTGGAATACGTGGTGGTTCAAAACTGGAACGACGCCGAGCGCGGGATCAACCTGATGCGGACGGACCTGGACGGTCGAGCGACATTTCTGGTCCATCCGGAGTCCGAGGAAACAACGCGGGCGCTCGAATCTCTGTCGGATGACGAAGGTGTTGCCGGCCGGCTGAGCGATCATCTGCGTTTCACTAATGGCTTCGCAAGCGCTCCGAGGGATTTGCTGCCTCGCCTGGCGCATTGCTTCCTGGCTAAGGATCGCGCGGCGGCGCAGCGGCTGGCGATGGCGCATCCGGAGTTCTTCTTCCTGCTGCCGGAGGGCGTAAGTTATCACGGCCACGCGGTAAGTGGGGGCAAGAAGACGGGCAGCGGTCCGCTGGCACTCAAGCGCGAATTGCGCGAGCTGACGGGCGAAGTGCAAATCAAGCAGCGTGCGGTGGAAGGCACGGCCACCGCGCTGGAGCAACTGGAACGCGAGATCGCCGGATTCAGCGAAGATCTGGAGAGCTTGCGGTCACTGCAACAGAGCCAGGAGAAAGACGCGCTGGCGTTGGATCATGAACATCGGCAATTAGCCGAGGAGTTCGCCCGCGCGCAGTCCCGATTATCGGTGGCGCGCCTGGAACTGGAACGGCTGCGTCAGGAAGGCGCACGGGCGCGGGAACAGCAGGAGCTGGATCAGCGGCTTCTCGACGAGCGCGAAACCACGCGGTCGGTGGAAGAACAGGTCCTGGAACAATCGCGCGCGGATTTCGAAGAGTTACAGTCGCAAGCCCACAGCTTGGGCGAAGAGCACGGCGAGCTACGGGCTGAACTGGCCGGATTTGAAGAGCGCCAGCGTTCCGAACGCGCCACGCAAGCCCGGCACGAAACGGGCATCGCGGCGGCGGTGGCGCGGCGGGGAGAGATCGCGGCGGAGATGGAGCGGTTGGGCGTGGAGCGTGCGCGGCTGCTATCCGACAATATCGAGCTGGACCGGCGCGCGGGCGAGTTGATCGAGGTAATTCGCGGCGCACAGGAAACTGTCACCGCGCTGGCGGACAAAGAGACCACGCAACGCGCCAACCTGATAGCCCTGGATGAAACTTTGAAGCAACTGCGCATTACGGTACAGGCGGCGCAGGAACGGCGATCGCAGATCGAATTGGATCTGGTCCGCAAGCAGGCTGAGCTGAAGTTCCTGGACGAGACCAGCCGCAAAGAGCTGGGCATTCCCGCCGACGAGCTGGGCGCGGGCGAAGAAGTGGTGTTGGATGAAGCCGCGCTCATCGAAGCCGAACAGAAGTATCAGGAAGTGAAGGCGCGCATTGAAGCGCTGGGGCCGGTGAATCCCCAGGCGCTGGAAGAATTCCAGGAAGCGCAGCAGCGCTACGATTTCTTGAACGCGCAACGTCAAGACTTGCTGGATTCGATCCGCGATACCGAGAAGGCCATCCACGATATCGATGTAGAATCGCGCAAGCGCTTCACCGAAGCCTTCGAAGCGGTGAATGGTTTCTTCCGCGAAATGTTCCGCACCCTGTTTGGCGGCGGCATCGGCGAGATGCGGTTGACGGACGAGAGCAACATCGCCGAGTCTGGGATCGACATCGTGGCGTCGCCTCCCGGCAAGCGGCTGCAGAGTGTTCTGTTACTCTCCGGCGGCGAGAAGTCGCTGACTGCGATGGCGCTGCTGATGGCGATTTTCCAGTACACTCCCAGCCCGTTCTGTATTCTCGACGAAGTGGACGCGCCGCTCGATGAGCCGAACATCGAACGCCTCACGCGCCTGATCAAGACCATGTCCGCGCAAACGCAGTTCATCGTGATCACTCACGCCAAACGGACCATGGAAGCGGCGCAATCGCTCTACGGTGTCACCATGCAGGAGCCGGGCGTTTCGAAGCTGGTGTCGGTTCGTTTCGAGCAAGACTCGAACGAGGCGCCTGCCAAGCCCGCGGCGCAACTGGCGCTCACCAGCACGGCGAACTAACACTATTCCGAGCGCAGTGCGGTAATCGGATCGATGCGTGTAGCTCTGCGCGCCGGCAGCCATACCGCGCATAGCGCCACGGCTGCCAGGATGACTGGAGCGAGCGTGAATACCAGCGGATCGAGCGGCTTCACCCCAAACAGGAAATCCGCCAGCAGCCGCGCCAGACCCAACGAGCTGGCGATGCCGATGACGATTCCAATGGCCGCCAATCGCATGCCTTGCGCGATCACCATGTTTCGCACGTCGGATACTTCGGCGCCGAGTGCCAGGCGAATCCCGATTTCCTGAGTGCGCTGCGCTACTGAATACGCCATCAGGCCATACACGCCGATGGCGGCGAGCAGCAGTGCCGTCGACCCGAAGACCGACATAAGCAGAGCGTTGAAATCCTCACTGGCGGTGGATTGCGATGCCACTTCTTGCTCGGTGCGGATGGACGCCAGAGGCAGGCCTCCGCTGGCCTGCTGGAGCTGGTTTTGAATTGCGGAGCTGAGCTGGCTGGGATTTCCGCGGGAGCGGGCGATCCAAACCAGCGATGAGGCGCGCGCGGCCAGCGCCGTAAGCCCGTCGGTAACCTGCGCCAGCGGAACGTAGACCACGGGCGGCGGATCCGTGCTGAGCCCCAGGTTGTGAATATCGCCGACTACGCCGATGATCTGACGCGCCGGTTCTTCAAACTCGGGGCCATAACCGTGGCCGAGAATCAGGCGCTCGCCCACTGGATCGCCCTTGGGCCAGAACTGCCGCGCCAGAGCTTCGTCGATGATGGCCACGCGAGCGCCCGCCGCATCGTCGCGATCGTTAAAGGCACGGCCGCGCAGCAGCGGGATTCGCAGGACATCGAAGTATCCAGGCGACACTGCGTTCCAGCCGCGGCCATCGTAACGGCCACTGGCGGGCGTGCGGCCCACGATGTTGAACGGCACTCCGAACATGCTTTCGAGCGGCACGCTGTAAGTGGCGGCAGCGCGCATGAGTCCAGGCAACGCTTCCAGACGTTCCACGCCATCGCGGACTAGATCGCTCACTTGGGAGGAATGCTCGAAACGCGGGCCCGAGAGAGACATGCGCATGGTAAGGACATTGTGCGGGTCCAAGCCCGGATTCACCGAGCGCAGGGCTACAAAGGTGCGAATCAGCAGCGCCGAGCCGATCAACAAAATCAGAGCCAGGGCAACTTCGGCGGTAACCAGCATGGAACGCGTCTTGTTGGAATGAGCGCCCGTGCCGGATCGGCCGCTGCTCTCTTTCAATGAACTATTCAGATCGGTACGTGAGGCCTGAAGGGCAGGGAAAAGGCCGAACAGGAATCCGGTGGCGAGCGCGACCAGGAGCGTAAAGGTTAGCACGTGCCAATCCATGCTCACCAGAGCGCCGTGCGGCCCGATTCGCGGAATATTTCCCGGATTCATCGCTAAAAGACCACGAATACCCGCCATGCCGAGCGCGAGCCCGAGTGCGCCGCCCAGCACCGATAGCAGCAGGCTTTCGGTGAGAAGCTGGCGGACAATGCGGCCACGTCCCGCGCCGATGGCCAAGCGAATCGCGATTTCGCGCTTGCGGCCGGTGGCGCGGACCAGCAGGAGATTAGCCACATTGGCGCTCGCGATGAGCAGCACCAGACAGACCGCGCCCGCCAGCACCAGCAGTGACGGCCGAACATCGGCCACCATGGCGTCCCGCAGCGGCTTGGCCATGAACTGATCGCGAGGGCCCGCGATGTTAGGGAATTTCTGGTGGAACTGCTTGGTCGCGAGCGCGAGTTGCGCGTTGGCCATGTCGACGGTGATGCCAGGCTGAAGCCGGCCGGCCATGCTGAAGTAGCGGCCGTTATCGACGCTCGCCGGATCGATCTGAAACGGAATCCAGAGGTCGGGAGGGGCGTCGAGTTCGGTGTTGAAGCTGGGCGCCACGATGCCGATCACAGTGTGTGGAACGCCGCTGAGCGCGATGCTCTTTCCAACGATGGAACGGTCGCCGCCGAAGCGCCGCTGCCACAATCCATAGCTCAGAACAACCACATGCCCGCCGTTAGGCCGATCCTCATCGGCGGTGAACGTGCGGCCCGCGATGACAGGTGCGCCGAACAGGCGAAAATAATTGGCGGTGGCATGCATGGCGTGAACGGATTCCGGATATGGACCGCCAGTGAGACTTAGGCCGATGCCGTTGAATTCGTAAGCAGCGACATCTTGAAAGGTTTGAGTCTGCGCAGCCAGGACGTTGTAGCGCGCGGGCGAGCCGATATAATCGGAACCGTTCGGCGTGGAGACAAAGAACTGCACGATGCGATCGGTATCGGGGAAGGTGAGCGGCTTGAGCAGAACGGTGTTGACCACGGAGAAGATCGCCGTGGTGGCCCCGATGCCGAGCGCGAGCGCTGCGACGGCGGCGATGGTGAACCCAGGGCTGCGAACCAGCGCCCGCAAGGCATGCTTCAGTTCTTTCAAGATTTGTTGCATCTGTTCACCTGCGCGGCATTCACTTTCGAATGACGACGCCGCCTTTCATCACAAACGCGACTTTCTGCAGGACGCTGATGTCGGTCAATGGGTTGCCAGGAACCGCGACAATGTCGGCCAGGTAGCCAGTCTTGAGTGCGCCAATCTGGCCTTCCCAGCCGAGCAACTTGGCAGCGTTGACGGTTCCCGCCTGAATGGATGCCAGGGGTGTCAATCCGTTCTTCACCATGAGCGCGAATTCGCGCGCCTGCGTGCCATGCGGGAACGGGCCCACGTCCGAGCCCATCGCGATCGGCACGCCCGCCGCTATTTGCTTGCGAAATTCGCGGCCGTGAAAGTCCAGTTCCTCGCGCATGCGCGCGGCCTGCTCGGGAGTAGCGGCGTGCTCCATAAAATATTCGGCGATGGTGAAGGTGGGCACGGCGAAGATCTGTTTATCATGCATGATCCGCATGGTCACCTCGGAAAGGTGGTAGCCATGATCGATGGAAACCACGCCGGCCCGCGCCGCGTAGAGCGTGCCGGGCTCACCGGTGGCGTGAACCGCAATGTGCTTGCCCACGCGCGCGGCTTCGCGCACGGCCGCGGTCATCTCCGCTTCGCTGTATTGATAGGGAGTGATGAACTCGCCATTGATCATCTGGTCGCGGCCGGTTTGGTAGATCTTGATGAAGTCCGCGCCGAGCTTGAATTGGTCGCGAATCACGCTAACCAGTTCGTCCGCATTATTCGCGTAAGTGGCATTGCCCAGCACGCGCTGCTCGGGATTGTAGCCGATGGCGTCTTCGTGGCCGCCCAGAATGCTGACTGCGTTTCCACTGATGCGCAGGCGCGGGCCGGGAATGAGGCCTTCATTGATGGCGTCGCGCACGGCGGTGTCGGCAGCGCCCGCGCCCTCGGTTCCCATGTCGCGCTCAGCGGTGAAGCCGGCCAGCAGGTCGTCCCGCGCCGCAAGCGTGGCGATGATGGTGCGCTGCGGGACCGATTCCTGGACGGTCTGCAAATCCTCAGCGCCGGGATGCAGGAAGAGATGAACATGCGCGTCGATCAGGCCGGGGAGCAGCGTGGTGTCGCCGAGATCGATGATCTGCGCGCCGGCAGGCCGCGTGACCGATTGGCCGACAGCCGCGATACGGTCGCCCTGGATCAACACCTCGCCGGGCGCGGTGACGTTCCCGGGTTCAATGTTCAGCAGGCGCGCCGCGTGGAGCACGATAGGGGATTGCGGCTGCGCCGAAAGTGCCGCGGCGGCCAGCAGGAACGCGAATAGGCGAATCATAAAACCGGAGTCCTTTCCGAACGCGCTGCTCCTTCCGTACGTGCTGCCTCGAGCACCTGCTCCACTTCCGATTGATAGCGCTTCAGGAGCTGCTCATTGGCGGCTTCGAAACGCATCACCAATACCGGCTGGGTGTTGGATGCTCGGAGCAGCCCCCAGCCTTCCGGAAAGATAACACGCACGCCGTCGATGTCGATGGTCTTGTACTTCTTCTTGAAATGCCCGGCCACGCGTTCCACCAGCTCGAACTTCAGTTCGTCGGGGCAATCGACGCGAATTTCAGGAGTGGAAACCATTTTCGGAATTCCAGCCAGTTGCGCCGACAGCGGCCGGCCGGAGTTCGCGACGATTTCAATCAAGCGGCAGGCGGAGTAAAGCGCGTCATCATAGCCGCGATAACGGTCGCCAAAGAACATGTGGCCGGACATTTCGCCCGCCAGCTCGGCATGCTCTTCCTTCATTTTGGCCTTGATCAGCGAGTGGCCGGTCTTGTACATGATGCCGTTGCCGCCCAGTTTGGCGATTTGATCGTACATGACCTGCGAACATTTCACTTCGCCGATGAAGGTGGCGCCGGGCTTGCGCTCAAGGATTTCGCGCGCGTAGATCAGCAGCAGCAGATCGCCGTAGATCACTTCGCCATTTTCATCCACCGCGCCGATGCGGTCCGAATCGCCATCGAAGGCCAGGCCAAGCTCGGCGCCCGTTTCGCGGACTTTCGCGATCAAGTGCGCCAGATTGGACGGAACTGTGGGATCGGGGTGATGGTTCGGGAAGTGGCCGTCCATATCGAAGAATAGCTCAGTGGCGTCGAGGTTGAGCTTTTCAAAAATGCGATGGATTACGGGGCCAGCGGTCCCATTGCCCGCATCCGCCACTACTTTGATGCGACGGCGAAGACGAAACTGCGCCGCTATTTCGTCCACGTAAGGAGTGACGGCATCGGTGGTCCCCAATGTTCCGTTGCCGGTTTCGAAATCGGCGCGCTCGATGATCTTGCGAACATCCTGGATGGCTTCGCCGTGCAGCGTGCCGGTTCCGCAGACGCTCTTGAATCCGTTGTATTCGGACGGATTGTGGCTGCCGGTTATCATGACGGCGCCCTGTGCGTTCAAGTTGTGCGCAGAGAGGTAAAGGACTGGAGTGCGGACGGTGCCGACGTCGGTGACGTTGCAGCCGGACGCGAGGAGACCTTTCAGCAGCGCATCGCGCAAGCGCGTGGAG
>JBEKLB010000354.1:0-7141 GCA_050010415.1 Bryobacteraceae bacterium
GCGCCCACGCCCAAGGCGAGCAGCGAGATGCCAATAAAGTCGACGCTCACGCCGGCCCTCTTCGTCCGCGTTAGGAACGGCGGATCTTCAACCAGCTTCATCACTAAAAATACGGCCAGAATTCCTACCGGCAGGTTGATGAAGAAGATCCAGCGCCACGAATAGTTATCGGTGATCCACCCGCCCAGTGTCGGTCCGATGGTGGGCGCCATGATCGCTGTGATTCCGTAAAGCGCAAACGCGAGGCCTCGCTTCTGCGGCGGGAACGTGTCGGCCAGGATGGCCTGCGCCATGGGCTGCAGTCCGCCGCCACCGGCGCCCTGGATCACGCGAAACAAGAGCAGCATGCTCAGGCTGGTGGCGCTGCCGCAGAGCACCGAAGCCACCGTAAAAATGAAAATGCAGACGATGAAGAAACGCTTTCGCCCGAACAGGCTGGCCAGCCAGCCGCTGATCGGCAGGACGATGGCATTAGACACCAGATACGACGTGAGTACCCAAGTGCTCTCGTCGTTGCTCGAACCGAGGCCTCCCGCCATGTATGGCAAAGCCACATTGGCGATGCTGGTGTCGAGCACCTCCATGAACGCGGCCATCGCGACCACCACGCCTATGAGCCATGGGTTAAATTTCGGCCGCCAAGGGACCTCAGGAGCGGTAAGTACGTCCGCGCTATCGGACATAAACTTTCGGCTCCACGGACATGCCGGGTCTCAGCCGGTGGTCATTGTTCTGGTTGGGATCGATATCGATTCGGACGGGAAGGCGCTGCACTACCTTCACGAAATTTCCCGTGGCATTTTCCGGCGGTAGCAGGCTGAGTATCGAACCACTGGCGCCACCGATACCGGTGACTCTACCCGTGTATTCACGGTCATATGCATCCACGCTGAACGTGACTCGCTGGCCCGCTTTCATATGGCGTAACTGGGCTTCCTTGAAATCGGCCGTGACCCAGATGTCATCCAAAGGTACAACCGCCATCAACTCCTGACCCGGTGAGACGTTACTGCCTACCTCGACGCTCTTCTTTTCGATGATGCCGCTTACCGGAGCGACGATCGTGCAGTAGCTGAGATTCAGCCGGGCCTGGTCAACAGCAGCGCGTTTTTGCCGCACTTGGGCTTCCGATGTTTTGGCGCGAGCCTGGCTGATGGCAACTTGTTGCGGCGCCGTTAACGCGGCTTGGATGGAGGCATCCGCCTGCTCGATGCGGGCATTGGCCTGGTCCACGGCGCTCTGCGCGACACGGATATTGTCCTCCGCTTCGGCCACCGCTGACCGGCGTGCGTCTACGGTCGCGTTCGCGGAGTTGGCGTTGTTAACCGCCGTATCGTAGATTTGCCGCGAAATTTCATCCTTGTCCACCAGCATTTTGTACCGAATCACATCGTCGGCAATCCTCTTGTGTGTTGCCTCGGCTTCGCGCACATTGGCCTGGGCGGTAATTAGACGCGACCGTGCGGCGCTCAATTGGCGCTGGGCGCCCAGCAACGCCGCTACCGCGTCCACTTTGCCGGAACGCGTGGAGGTCAACTGGCTGCTGGTGGTGGTGGAGGTGACGGGTACATCGGTGCGGTAGCCTTGGTAGCTGGCCTCGGCCGCGGCCAGATCCGCCTGGGCTTGCTCCAGAGCGACAGTGTAGTCCTTGGGATCGATGCGGGCCAACACGTCACCGGCTTTCACGTAGCGCTCATTGTCGATGGGCACATCTACGACGTAGCCGTTGATCCGCGCGCTGATCGCGTTGATGTTGCCATCCACTTGAGCGTCATCCGTGTCTTCGTACGCGCTGAAATACTCCCAGGCGTAGTAAGAGCCGGCTGCCACTGCGGCCAAGACGATCAGCAACACAATCGCGCGAACCAGCGTTTTCCGTCCTTTACTGGGTGCGTTGGAGCTTGGTGGCGCCTCCGGTCGAGGGGAATCAGCCGGCCGCGTACCTGCGGATGGGCTTTCTACTGTTGTTACTTCAGGCATGGCTACTTTACCTCCATGAATTTCTGAATCCGTTGTTCGGTAGACCCCAGGGCGCGCGCGAGTTCGACTTTCGACAGGTTGTGGGCGTACAACGCGGAGATCAAGTTGTCGTTGGCCACGGCAACCGATCCCTGGGCCTGCACCACCTCAATCGTGTCGGTGACTCCGGACGCGAAGCGGTCTTGGGCTTGCGTCAAGGTCTGGTTCGCGAGGTCGAGATTGCTCTTTGCGACTGCTACCTGGTCGGCGGCCGACTGCATGTCCAGCAAAGCCGCCCTCACTTGATAATCGATCTGGCCGCCAAGATCCCCCAACTCATCCTGCCGCTGCTTCAACGTCGCGCGGGCTTGAATGATGTCGCCGCTGATTCGGCCCCCGTCGAAAATATTGAATTTGGCAGCGGCTTGGAAGGTGAACGTTCCGTGGGAGTTGTTGAGCGTCGTTCCGTCAGCCCCGTAATCCGCGGTAACGCCCACGGTGGGGTAGCGCTCGGCGCGCGCTGCACTCACGAAATTCTCCGCGGCGCGCACGGAGGCTTGGGCGCTTTGGAAATCCGCGCGCTGTTCGAAAGCGGCGCGCACAGCCTGATCCGGAGTCATCGCTTCCAGCGGCGAGTAGGGTTCTGTATCGACGATCATAAGCTCTTGGCCCGGCGGCAGGCCGATCACCCGTCCCAAAGCCAGCTTGTCTTTGGCGACCTGATTGTTCTGCGCGATCAGTTGCTGTTGTTCCTGCTGTAGCTCGACATGCGCCCGAAGTACATCTATCGCAGCCGTGGTCCCGGCGCGTTTCTGGTCGGCGGTGCGGTCATAGATGGCCTCGTCGGTTTCCACCTGCGCCCGTAAGGCTTGCACCCGCGAAGAACCGGCAATCACCAGCAGGTAGGCATTGGCCACGGACTGCACTACTAAATCGCGAGCGTCTTTGAACGACAGCTGCGCGGCGCGCTCGCCTTCTTTGGCGCCGTGATAGCTCTTGCGGAGGCCGTAATCAAAGACGCTGAAGGAGGCATAAGCGCGCGCATCCGTATATTGGAACGGGCCGACGATCGCCGGACTCGAAAAGTTGCCAATGTGGAAGTTGATCCCTTTGGTTAGCAGGTCTACTTGCTGGACATTCTCGCTGACCGTCCCGTTCACCTGCGGCAGAAGCGCGCTCAGGGACCGCAGCCGCTCACCGCGCGCGCTTTCACTCACCTGTCCGCTGACAAGCAGACCGAGGTTCAGCTTGAGGCCGCGATCGATCGCATCACGAAGCGTCAGCGCGACAGGAGTGGGCGAAGCCACTCCCATCGGAACGCTGCCTTGAAACTGAGCTTGTTGCCCAAACAGTGCTGAACCGGCGATCAGGGTGGCGGCGGCAATGATTCGCTTGGAGTCAGCGAGGCTAGTCATAATGGCTCCTTTGCGGCTAAGCAGCCTTCCGAGCTGCAAGCAATTCAATGAGCGCCCGGGCCGCGACAGTGGAGGAAGCCGGATTCTGGCCGGTCACCAAGCGACCGTCGACTATCGCGAAGGGCGCCCAGTCGGCTGCCTTCTCGTAGATGCCGCCGACTCTCTTCAGCTCGTCTTCAACCAGGAAGGGCACCACGTGGGTCAAATTGACTGCGGCCTCTTCGCCATTGGTAAAGCCGGTTACACGTTTGCCTTTGACAAGGGGCTGGCCCTGATACATTACGCGATGGAACACGGCCGACGAGTGGCAGACGGCAGCCACCGGCTTGCCGGAGTTGTAGAAAGACTCGATCAACGCGATGGAGTCAGGGTTGTCGACCAAATCCCACATCGGACCGTGGCCCCCCACGTAAAATATGGTGTCGAAATCCTCCGATTTCATGTCGGAGAGCTTCACCGTCTGAGATAGTTCCTTCTGTGCTGCCGTATCCTGTTTAAACCGTGTCATTGCCGGAGTTTGGTTCTCGGGCAAGTCGCTCTTTGGATCGATCGGGGGCTGTCCTCCTTTGGGCGAAGCCAGCGTCAGTTCGACACCAGCGTCCCGGAAGACAAAGTACGGGGCCGCGAATTCCTCCAACCAGAAGCCGGTCTTGCGGCCAGTGTCGCCCAATCGATCATGCGACGTTAGCACCATCAGTATTCTCATGTTCGTTCTCCTTCGGTACCCGTGAGCGCAAGTCGCGCACCACGACGAAGATATAGAAACGAAAGATAGAAGCCGAGACTGGCGGCGTCTTCCGTCGAAGCCCCGACACTGACTGCCGTCAGGTCCGTTACGTCCCCACGTATCTTTCAGATACTAGAAGCAGAAGCTTGGCATCAGACCTGCCAACGAACTAACGGAAACTCGCTATCTGATGGGACAACTTGTATCAATCAATGTAGGGCTTCCTCGTGACGTGGCATGGAAGGGCCAGACAGTCCACACCGCGATCTGGAAGCAGCCCGTGCGGGGTAGGATTCGAGCCCGTCGTCTGAATCTGGAAGGCGATGGACAGGGGGATCTTGCCGGACACGGAGGCGAACACCGCGCCGTCATGGTGTATCAAATGGACGCTTACCACCACTGGGAAGCACAGCTCCACCGCAACGATTTCTCGTTCGGACAGTTTGGTGAGAATTTCACTGTGGCCGGTCTGCCCGATGACGAGGTTTGCATCGGCGATCGATACCGCATTGGGAGCGCGCTCTTCGAGGTCACTCAGCCGCGCGTCACATGCTATCGCGTGGGCATCAGGATGGCAGAGCCGGCCATGGCTGCTCTGCTCGTGTCACATCACCGGCCCGGCTTCTACTTTCGCGTGCTGGAGGAAGGCGAAGTCGGCGCTGGGGACGAAATCGTGAAGGTGGCGGATGGCCCCGAACGCATCACTGTGGCAAACATTGATGCGCTGCTGTATTTACCAAATCCCGCGCGCGAACAACTGGAACGATCCCTGCGAATTCCGGCACTCAGCCAGGGATGGAAATCGTCTCTCAAGGCGATTGCAGAGCAAAAGAGTTCGGGGGGAGGAAACCCCGGGCTTAAAGCTTCGAGCGGCCCACCACCGGCCTGGCCGGGGTTTCGGCCATTACGCGTCGCCAGAGTGGAACGAGAATCTACCAAAGTGATCTCGTTGTCCTTGGAACAACCCGATGGGGCGCCTCTGCCCGCGAGTCTACCAGGCCAGTTTCTGGTGTTACGGTTGCGCACAACACCGGACGGGCCCATGCTGCTCCGGAATTACTCGATGTCGGGCCTGCCCGGCGCCGGAGCTTATCGCGTGAGCGTCAAACGAGAGACGAACGGCGTTGTCAGCTCGTATCTCCACGACCACGTACAGGCCAGCGATATTTTGCAAGTGAGCGCGCCACGGGGCGGCTTTACGCTGAGGTGCGGCGATGGCCCGGTAGTTTTGCTCAGTGCCGGCATTGGGGCCACGCCGGTGCTCGCCATGTTGCACTCGCTGGCTTCGGCCGCGTCGCGTCGCGAAATCTGGTGGATCTACGGAGCGCGCAACCGGGCCGAGCACCCGTTTGCGAAAGAGTCGCGTGGGCTCCTCGAAACGCTCGTGAACAGCCGAAGCCACATTGTTTACAGCAAGCCCGATGCGGACGATAAGCCCAGTGTGGATTACGACTCGGTTGGACACGTGGACCCGCAGCTTCTCGATCGGCTCGATGTACCTCGCGCTTCGGATTTCTACCTGTGTGGCCCACCATCATTCCTGAAACAACTGACCGACGGCTTGAAGACCTGGGGCGTCGATTCCTCACGAATTCACGCAGAGGTGTTTGGGCCGGAACCTTCGTTCACACCGGGAATTGCGCCAGTGTCCCACCCTCCGGTGCACCCTCCTACGGGACAGCCCGGCTCCGGCCCTCAAGTTTCATTTACTCGAAGCGGGCTCATTGTTCCGTGGGATTCACGCTTTTCCAGTTTGCTGGAACTTGCAGAGGCATGCGACGTTCCCGTTCAGTGGTCGTGCCGTTCAGGGGTCTGCCACACCTGCGAGTCCGCATTAATCGGAGGGACAGTCCACTATGAGCCTGATCCACTGGAGCCACCAGCCACAGGCAACTTGCTAATCTGCTGCTCGACACCAACTGGCGAGGTCGAGATTGATCTGTGATTGCTAAGAGAATTCAGAATTTGAGAATTCAGGATTCAGAATGCGGACTGAAGGGCCGCTATCTCGGTTCTGGATTCTGACTTCTGAATTCTGGTTTCCATGCCCGCGTTACCCTCGTAAACTCTTTGGGCCACTCACGAACGGGTTGCCTCGCTCGTAGAAGCGCAGTTTGCGATCCACGTTGCGCGTCAAACCGATGCGTACACTTTCGCCGATAGCGCCCGTTTTCCGCCGGCTTGCCGCGAGCCAGAGCGGACCGGCGGCGCATAGGTCCAGACCATCCTGCGCGAGATCGATCTGCATCGCCTGGGCTAGCCGGCCTGGCCCCCGGGCCAAATCGAGCAGGCCCGCCGCGCCGCGGAAGTGTTGCATCCGATCGATTCCCTCGATTGGTTCCAAGGCACGCAAAAGGACTCCGGCGCCCACTCCCACCGCCTCGCTCGTCACATTCAACATGAACGATGACCCGTAGGTGAAATAGACATAAGCATGCCCGCGTCCAAGAAATAGTGAGGCATTTCGCCGCGTCCCTCCACGAAATGCGTGACCGGCGGAATCACCCACCGGATACGCCTCCGTCTCGACGATGCGCCCGGCGAGCCTGCCATCCTCGGTATCATCGTCCGGATCATCGTCTGCATCATGGACCACTACTTTGCCAATCAGGTAGTGGGCCAGCTCCACGGTATCCACCGGGAGTTCCGTGCGACGAAGACGCCGAAGACGGCCCAGAGAAACTGTCTCGCCTGCAGGTTTCATTGGTCTCACAGCGGCTGGAGTTCGCCGAGCATGGTGGGGATAAGTTCGGAAACGGTCGGGTGAATGTGCATGGCCCGTTGAATCACCGTGTAGGGCGCTTTGGCATACATCAAGTCCAGGATCGAGTGAATGGCCTCGTCGCCGCCGGTTCCAATGATGGCGGCTCCCAGGATTTGGTGAGTCTGGGCATCCACCATGATCTTCATAAACCCCTGCGTCTCGCCTTTTTCAACGGCGCGACCAACCTTCGTCATCGGCCGACGGCCAATCAGCGCGCGGCGACCGCTTTTGCGAACTTCTTCCTCAGTTAAGCCTGCACGGCCGAGCGGAGGATCA
>JBEKLB010000355.1:0-7121 GCA_050010415.1 Bryobacteraceae bacterium
CGAAGATCGCGACGGTAAGTGGGTCACCTACCCGCTAATTTCTCGGGTGGATTTGCCCGAACTGATTGATAGCGTCATGCACGGGCGCGCTCCATCATCGGTGACGTTCGCTCGTTCGAACTTAGTTCAATCGGCGGGCGGGGAACTCAGGAAGCTTTCGGATGGCTATTTCTACCTGGTCATGGGGCATTCGTTTCAAGGCAGCTACACCGCGTTCGAAGGCCAAGGCGACCATGACGGTGGAAATGCATCGCAATCCTATCTCAACGAAATTCGAAAGCTGACACTTTCCCAGGATAGCAAAGGCAATGTGAGCGTCGGGCTGGAAAATAGTTATCGCGATGACATGGAATTTCACCGGCGCGATCTGAATGTGACGGAGATTTTATCGCCGTCGGGCCTGGGGCTGGCGGTGTACGGTGGAGTGTTTACGCCGGACACCCAGTTGAGTTACAGCAAACCGATCTATCTTTTTAGCGGTGCAGCCCCGCAAGTGGATCACAAATTCGAGCAAAAAGTGAATGCTTACGCCTGCCCCACTCTGGCGATCTACGACCAGATCGGTCAGACCATGTACACCACTTTCTTCGGCGGAATCAGCAGATATTCGTGGGATTCGTCAGTCGGCGAGTTTCGGGACAATCCGAAAATCGGCGGCAAAACGGAGGAGGTGTATTTGGATGGGATGCAGTGGAGCGATCAGATTTCGACGATTCGCAAAGCGATGGCCCCGAGAAAAGAGGAGACCGGCGAAACGGTGCAAACCAATCCGCTGCCGGGCTACCTCGGCACCGATGCCGTGTTTATCCCCGCCCCTGGAATCCCGCGGGAAGGTTCGGTTTTCCTCTTGGACGCATTGCGAGGAACCCGGACGTTGGTCGGTTACATATTCGGAGGCATCCAGGCATTCCCCTATTCTTTTCCCTACCTCAAGACCTCAAGGCCATACAACGCCGGCGCGGTTCCGACGCGGCCCAGCGAGCAAATCCTGAAGGTTTATGTGCAAGCGGAGCGCTAGGTTTACAATCGTTCTTCATGCCGGGGAACATTGTAGTTCGCGGGGATGGCATTGCCGCGTTGTGCTGCAGCCGCCTGCTCAGTCAAGCCGGGTTTCACATAACTCCCGAAGCACCGGCGCGGCCAAAAGTACCTGCGCTGCTTTTGAGCGAAACGACGCAGAAGTTGCTGGAGGATGTTTTCGATCGGAGTGACCTGTTCGATGGCCTGACGCGTGTCACCCGGAGGATTGTGGCATGGGGAAAGGACCCGAAGCCGGTGGCCCTGCCGCATTCGGCGGTGGTTACGTCGGAGCAGGAGCTTATCAACCGGATCCGTCAGGCGGACGTGCCCGCATTGGACGTCGATTCAGCGCCGGCTGGTTGGTCCATTTTCGCGGCCCCGCCCTTACCCGGCGATGCCAAAGAACGGCACTTCGGTTCGCGGTCTGCCGGTGTGGCAGCGGTAAAGGTAAAAACAAGCTCGCCTCGGGCCGCTTGCTGGATTGAGTCACTCGATGATGGATGGCTTTTTCTTTTGCCGGTCGCCGACGGCGCATGGCTGCTGGCGGTGGGAAATACGGTTGAGTGGCTGTTGGCGCGCAGCCGATTGATCGCCGATCAACTTCAGGAAACGGATCCAATCCAAGGCGGTTTTGCCTCTCATCCCCGGATCGCGGAGTCACTGTGCGCGCCGGGTTGGCTGGCCTGCGGAACGGCAGCATTGGGCTTCGATCCGCTGTGCGGTGACGGCGCGGGACAGGCGGTTCGTGAGGCCATTCTCGCGAGCGCGGCCGTTCGGGCCGTGGTGGAAGGAGCGGATGTGGATTCGGTCCTGGCGCACTATAGCAGCCGGCTGGTGGCGGGCTTCCACCGGCATCTCAAGCTTTGCGAGCAGTTTTACCGCTCGGGCGGCGACGGGCTGTGGTGGCGGGAACAACAAGCCGCCACGCTTCAGGGAGTGGAGTGGTGCCAGTCCGTACGCATCGACCCGCCCAAATCGCGATACCGGCTCAACGGATTTTCACTGGAAGCGATTGCCGCCGATCACCCGTGAGTGCTATGATGGCCCAGCCGAGTTGTTCGTCGATTTGCGAACTCGTCGCACGCACAGCGCCTCGTTTGTCAGCTGTGTTTTCCCTGGTCGGACCGTGCATCCGCTGATTGCGTCGGTAACGATGCCGTGCTGCGCATGCGCGAGACCGAACCCTCACTGAACAGTAAGCGGTTTCTCTCATGGCGGCGCGAGTTCTTGGAGGTAATGGGCCGTGGATCGCGATCGAAGCCAGCCATCGAAACTTTTGCGCCTTCGGCCGGCTAAACCTGAAGATCCCCGCCCGTCGCCAGATTCCTCTTTGCCACTGCAGTCCTTGCCTGAGCCATCTTTTTCCGAAAAGGCGATGCGTGAAGAGCTCGCCAGAATCCTGACCAGCCGGACCTTTCGCGCCGCGCAGGGCCAAAGAAAGTTTCTGGCCTACACGGTTGAGAAGGTGATCGCCAAAGATGCGAATCTGATCAAGGAATATGTCATAGGCACTGAAGCCTTCGGCCGGGATCCATCCTTCGACCCGCGGCTCGATTCGATTGTTCGAACAGAAGCGCGAAAGCTCCGCGCCAGGCTGGCCAAATATTACGAGACCGAGGGCAGGGAACAGCGGCTGCGCGTCGGCTTCCGCAAGGGTTCTTACGTGCCGTTCTTCCATGAGGTCGTCGAAGTTGCGCCGGACCTGGGTTCGGAGCCGGCTCAAGTGAGCCAGGCAATCGAGCCTGCGCTACCCCAGACACGCGGCGACAGTTTGACGAACGGCTCAGCGAATCCCTTGGTCACGCTGCCTGAAGTGCCGGTTGAAAGGGCCTCTTGGGGTTCCCGTGTCCTCGCGAAGTTCCACCCGCCGTTTCGGACGGTTTTTGTCGCAGGGGCAATTGCCGCGCTCGCGCTCTCCGTTGTCGCGGGGTTTTTCTTCTATCGCTCCAGGTCGCCCGAGAGCGTGCTCGCTGCCAATAACGTCTCCATCGCCGTGCTGCCGCTGGTGAACCTGGGAGATCACAAGGACGAGTTCCTCAGTGACGGTCTTACCGAAGAAATTATTGACTCGCTGCGGCGCGTTCCCGGGCTGCAAGTGGTGGCCCGGACGTCCGTCTTTCGGTTCAAAGGGAAGAGTCCCGACATCAAGCAGATTGGCCAGGCGCTGCACGCGGGCACGGTGCTGGTGGGAAGTGTTCTTGCCTCGGAAAACCGGCTGCGCGTAACGGTGCAACTGAACAGCGCCGCCAATGAGTATCATCTGTGGTCCGGGAGTTACGATCGCGACCCGGACAACTCTAGAACAATTCCCCAGGAGATTGCCGGCGCGATCACCAACGTACTGGGTGTGGCGCTGGCGCCGCATGGCGGCGACGCGATTCGAATCGCGGTCTCACCGAACCCCGGCGCTCATGAAGCGTACTTAAAGGGCTTGTATTTTTGGAACCGGCTGACCCCGGAAGGTCTCAGCACCGCGACGGAGTATTTCAAACAAGCCATCGCCGAGGATCCTTCTTTTGCGCGCGCTTATTCCGCGCTGGCCGATTGCTATGTGATGGGGCCTCAAGTGGCCACCATTCCCCCGCTGGAAATCGTTCCTGAAATCAAAGCTACGGCCTCGAAGGCGCTGGAGTTGCAGCCCTCGTTGGGCGAACCGCATTTCGATCTGGCTTTCGCCGCAGAACTTGAGTTCGATTGGCAAACGGCGGAGAAAGAATTTAAGAAAGGCCTGGAGCTAAGTCCCGAGAACGCGGTGGGACATCTTTGGTATGCGAAATTTCTCGCGATGGTCAACCGCAGGGACGAAGTGCTCGTCCAACGGCAGATCGCCGCGCGCCTGGATCCGGTCTCGCCGTATGCCGTTCAGGCCGTGGGCGGTTATTTTTCCGTAACGGGCCATTACCCGGAAGCGATTGAGCAGTTCCGCGGCGCGCTGGCGTTGGAGCCGAATTTCGGCTTGGCACTGCAAGGCTTGGGCGTCGCGTACGCTCTCGATGGCAAGTGTAAAGACGCCGTTGAGCAATTGCAGTTGGCGAACAAGTGGATGACCGGTCCGCGCCGCATCGCGCTGCTGGGTTGGGTGTATGGACGATGCGGACAGGCGGAGCTCGCGCAGCATATTCTGCGAGACTTCTTGGAACAAGCGCACCGCGGCCGCTTTCCAGCGCTCGCCATCGCTCAGGTTTATATCGGCCTGGGTGATAAGGATCATGCGTTCGAATGGCTCGACAAAGCAATTGACCAGAGAGATTTGGACGTGACCCTGCTGTGGGATTCGCCTTATGAAGTCCTCCGCTCCGATGCGCGCTTCAATCTCCTGCTGCGGCGTATGAAACTAGCCTGACCGCAAGGCCAAACCACCGCCGCTCAATGATCGGAGACTCTATGCACACGAGATTCTTTGCTGTCTGTTTTCTCTTTGCCGCATCGGCGGTCTATGCCGGCGATTCTTATCCGCCGCCGAGATTTACCGATCCTGACCGGGTACGGAAGCTGGAGTCCGTGATGCCGCGGATCGACCAGATCTTCCGGGGTTACATGGGGGCGCAAAAGATTTCCGGAATGGTGTGGGGCGTTGTCATCGACGGCCGGCTCGCGCACGTGGGGACGGCTGGTTTGCGGGATCGCGCTTCGAACGCGCCGGTGATGGCCGATAGCGCATTCCGCATCGCGTCCATGACCAAGAGTTTCACCGTGCTCGCGATTCTCAAGCTGCGCGATGAGGGCAAGCTATCGCTCGAAGATCCAGTGTCGAAATGGATACCCGAGTTCGCGCGCATCCAGTTGCCAACGCGCGACAGCGCGCCGCTCAAGGTACGACAGCTCCTGAGCCATAGCACCGGATGGCCGGAGGATAATCCCTGGGGCGATCAGCAATTAAGCTCGACCGATGACCAGGTCACACAGTGGCTGCTCAAAGGGATTCCATTCTCCACGCCGCCAGATACTCGCTATGAGTACTCGAATTACGCTTTCGGTCTGCTGGGCCGGGTTGTCGCGCGCGCGTCGGGTGTGCAGTACGAGAAGTATGTCAAGACGGAGATCCTGGCGAAGCTTCACATGGACAGCTCTGCTTTCCAGTTCTCGGAACTGCCGGCCAGCCAGCGCGCCGTCGGATATCGCATTCGGCCGGATGGAACGTATTCCGAGGAGCCGCCTCTGCCGGAGGGCGCTTTCAGTTCGGCGGGCGGGCTGCTGACGACGGCCGCGGATCTCGGCAAGTACATCGCGTTCCATCTGTCCGCATGGCCGCCGCGCGACGACGCGGAGACTGGCCCCGTGCGCCGCAGTTCGGTGCGCGAAATGAGCCACATGTGGACGCCTTCCAACCTGACGGCGAGCGTTTCCGGAGGCAAATTGCAGGCGGTTGAAGCAGGGTATGGTTACGGTTTGCGTATCTCAACCGATTGCCGCTTCGAGCACATTGTCGGACACGGAGGCGGATTGCCCGGATTCGGCTCTTACATGATGTGGCTCCCCGATTACGGCGTGGGACTGTTTGCCATGGCCAATTTGACCTATTCAGGTCCTTCGGAGCCCATCAGCCAGGCGCTGGATGTCATGCTGAAGACCGGCGGCCTGCGGAGACGAGAGCTACCGGCCTCGCCCATGCTGGCGCAAGCGCGCGAACATATTTTCCATCTTTGGAAATCGTGGGACGACGCGGAGGCGAAGCAGATTGCCTCCATGAACCTGTTCCTGGACGCACCCGTGGCTCAGCGGCGCGCGGAAATCGACAAACTAAAGAGCCAGGTCGGCGAATGCACCGTCGCAGGTCCAATGCGGGCTGAGAATTGGCTGCGCGGGCAATTCAACCTGACCTGCGCAAAAGGGACGGTCGGCGTTTTCTTCAGCATGTCGCCGACGCAACCACCCGCGGTGCAGCACCTTGCTTTCCAGAAGATCGCATCGGATGCGGTCCTGCTGGGCGCTCCCACCGGCCCGCCCGCAGGCGTAGCTTGCAGCGAGTAAGACTCGAGGAATCAGAGTTGACTAGAATGTGATGCGTCCGGTCAACTGGATTTGCCTCGGCCCGGCTCCTTCGGCCGTTTGCAGGGCGGTGAGAGTCCCAAATGCGGCAACCCCCAGCGTCAAGTTTCCTGGTGGTGCGAAATTGGGATGGTTGAACAGATTGGCGACTTGCACTCCTATTTGAGCGCGAACGGACTCCTTGATCGGGATGCTCTTAATGAGAGACATGGATACCGCCTCAGTGCCTGGCCCCACCACACCACCCGCCTCAGAGTCTCCGAAGCGGCCGATGGCGCTAGCCGGGGTGGTGAAAGCAGCCGGGTTGATCCATTGCGCGAGCGATTGCCCGGCGTACGGACTGACACCGGACACCGTGTCCGCCCGGCCCCCGGTGGAGTTGAAATCGTTGAAGCCGCAACCACAGGGATCGTTAAGCTGAGAGACGGTCATAAAAGGACCGCTCTGAAACAGCAGCACGCCGGCCAGTTCCCATCCGCCCACTATCCGGTCGACAAATCCGTTCGCGCTGTTCAGCAGCATCTTTCCCTTACCGAACGGCAAGTCGTAAAGAAACGTGGCGAGAAACCGATTGCGCCGTGTGAAATTGACATTCCCGTAGTCGATACCTGGCTGGTACGGATTGGAAATGGTTCCGCCATATTCTCCGGCGAAACCGCCCGCCGGGGTGCCCGGGTTCCCGCCCAGATTGGAAAGGTTGCGCGCATAGATATAGCTGGCTTGCAGTTGCAACCCGTTTGACATCCGCTTTTTCACCGATGCCGTCATTGCATTGTAGTTGCCAAAGCCTTGGTTGTCGTTGTAATAGATCTCCGACCACAGGGGAAACGGGATAGCCGATTTAGGCAGATTGGCGAATCCAATCGTGTTCGCCATGGGCTGATCGATATTCATGCCTGTTCCAAGATTCGTGGAGTGGTTTCCGTCATAGGACACGCGCAAACCGAAGCCCGCTCCCAGATCCTGCTCCAGGGTGAGATTCCATTCCTGAACGTAGGGGTCCTTGTAGTGCAGGGCGGTGACCTGGAAGTAGGCTTGCGATCCTGGTTGCGCGATGTTGGAGGGCCAAGAGTAAGGCAACTGGTAGGTCGGAGTCCCGCCGCTGCCGCCGA
>JBEKLB010000356.1:0-7119 GCA_050010415.1 Bryobacteraceae bacterium
GGCCTGGCGGGCTAACTCAACCGACAGGCGCGCATGATCGCCGCTCGCGGCGCCTTTGCCCGAGTCATGAAACAGCAGAGCGAAGCGCAGCAGAGCCAGGTCTTCGACCTCCGAAAGAATTTCGGCCAAGCGGCGGTGCGTGGGATCCTGGTTCGCGGCGAGTTCGGCGAGTTTTTCGATAGCCACCAGGGTGTGCTCGTCCACGGTATAGCGATGGTAGAAGTCCGGAACAACCAGGCAAAAGATGTTTTGCCACTCGGGAAACATGGCCGGCAAGAGTCCGGTGTCGTGCATGACGCGCAGAGCCTGGCCCGCGTGTGGAAGTGCAAGAACGCTGTGCAGCCGCGGCCACAAGGCTGGCGCGCGCTCGCAAAATACGCCGAAAGCATCACAGGCTTGCTCCACACGGCGCTCGGTTTCGGCAGCCAACGGGATGCCGTGTCGCGCGATGAATTCCAGCAGGCGCAGAATGATGGCTGGGTCGCTGGTCAATTGCGACGGCGATCTGAGATAGATACGGTCACTCGAAACCGTGAACTCCGAGTTGGAGAGCCGCGAGCGCCAATCGCGAAAATGGGTAGCCAGGGATTTTTCGGTTCGCTCGATCTGATCGAGCGCGCGGCGGCCCTCTTTGAAGATGACGCGCGCGTTGCGGAAATACTCGCGCATCAGATCGGCCGGCTGACGGAATGGCACGTAAGGCTGGGTGGTAAGCGCCTCTTGCGCGTCGAAGCTCAGCAGGTTCTGATCGCGCCGCGTCTGGTAATGGAGAAAGCAGCGCAGCGAGTGCACGAACCTGGTGGGCTCCCCCAGGCGGCCGGCTACTTCCTCATCCGGTTTGCGCAACTTACCCAGCCAATCGAGCAAGTGCAAATCCCGCAGCCCGCCCGGCGTTTCCTTGACGTTGGGCTCCAGGTGATAGAAGGTGCCTTGAAACTTCTCGTGCCGCTCGAGTGCCAGTTGGGACAAGTGACGGGTGAGTGCGTGGGACTGCCGTTCGAAGAAGGCCGGAAGCTTGTTTTCGAGCTTGGCATACAGATCGAGAGAACCGAGGAGCATCCGGCGGTCCAGCAGGCTGATGCTGAGTTCGACGTTGCCCTCATGGATTTCGGCGCATTCGGCAACCGTACGTACCGAATGGCTCAGGCGCAGACCCGCGTCCCACAGCAGGCGGACAAAATCGGAGAGCGCATTCTTGATCAGCGAAGCTTGCGACTCCCGTTCGATCAAGATGAGCACGTCAACATCGGAGAAGGGAAACAGCTGGCGGCGTCCGAAGCCCCCCACTGCCAGCATGGCGACGGCGGGATGGCGCAGGTTTCCGAGCGTCGCTTGAAACGCATCCAGCGTCATGCCTTCGATGGCCGCGGAGAGCCCAGCCAGCACGGGCGCGGCGTCCCCCCTGGCGAAGAATTGCTGATGAATTTGATGCCAGACGGGCTGTGAGTGGAGTTTGTACATCCTTCTTGCGGCGCTTCGACTTTGATTGTATCGTTTGAACAATGCTTCTCACACCACGATTCCTGGTCTTCCTCACGGCGGCCGTGATACTGGCGATCACGCCAGGTCCGGGGATCTTCTACGTGCTGGCGCGTAGCTTGCGCGGCGGCCGCAAGGAAGGCGTATTATCGGCGGCAGGCACGTTCCTGGGCGGCCTGGTGCACGTAGCCGCGGCCGCGTTCGGATTATCGGCGATACTCGCGGCATCGGCCATCGCGTTTGAAACGGTGAGGTACGCGGGCGCCGCTTATTTGATTTACCTCGGATACCGAATGATTCGGAGTCGCAATCAAGACGTCGACCTTGATTCCGCCGGGACGTCGGGCGGCACGTTCGTTCAAGGCGTGATGACGGAAGTGTTGAATCCGAAAACGGCGCTGTTTTTTCTTTCGTTCATCCCGCAGTTCGTTTCCATCCAACAGGGGCACGTGGCTCTGCAGTTTCTTGTGCTGGGAGCAATTTCGGTGACGCTGAACACCTGCGCCGACGTTCTGGTGGCATGCTTCGCGGGACCTTTGGGATCGAGCATGAAGCGCAACGCCAGGCTACGGAGCGGGCAACGCACGGCATCCGGGGTCGCGATGATTGGCCTGGGCGTGTACGTGGCCGCGGCGCGCGGGCGAAGCTGACGGCTGAAGCCGCACTCCCTCACGGTCGTCGTCAGTAATACGCCAACGATTCAACGCCGCTCCCGCCCTGGAAGCTGGAGACCACTTTGTTCTGCGACAGATCAATCACCGAAACCGTTCCGTCGCCGTGATTGGCCACCAGGACGGTTTTGCCGTCGGGAGCGAAGGCAAATCCCATGGGATCCTTGCCGACGGTCAGCACCTGCTGTTTGCCGTGAGGATCGGCAAGGTCGATCACGTTGACTAATCGCTCCGCCAAATTGCAGACCAGGAGTTTCGAACCGTCGAGCGAGAAGCGCGGCTTGAAAGAAGCCTTCGAGTTCCCCTCCAAGGGAATGGTTACGGCGACTCTGTCATTCGAGGTATCGATGACCAGGATCTTCGGCTCCAAGTGATCCACCGCAACTACGTGCTTACCGTCCGGGGAAGCTGCAATGCCCTCCGTGCCATTCGGCGCAGGGATGCGGGCGACGATTCTGCGCTTCTTCAAATCGATGACACTCACGAACAGCCGGTCGTTTTTATTCACCACGTAAGCCTTGCTCGCATCCGGCAGTACGGCCACCCAGTGGCCGGTGCCTTCGGTGTCGATGGCGGCCTCGATCTTGCGCTCTTTCGGGTCAATCACCAGCAGCTTGCGGCTCAGATCGCACGTGACGTAGATCTGGCCCGCGTCATCGATCTGAATACCGTGCGGCGCCTGATAGGGCGAGACATCGATAGTCCCAGCCACTTGGCGCGACGCGAGATCGATGATGGCAATGGTGTGGCCGGGGTTCGGATTTCTGCCGTAGACGCCGTCGCCGTAGACCGGAATGTAGGCGAATTTGTGATCGGGCGAGATGGCCAGGTCGTGCGGGGCAACGCCGACTTCCAGGCTGGATATCTCCTGAAAGTTCGAAGGGTCGAAGAATCGAACGTGTCTGCCGATTTTATCGATCACGAGCAAGCCGTGCGTGCCAGTGGGATTGTTGAGATCGACGTGGCCGGCGGCGAATACGAGTGCTACCGCGGCAAATCCAGCGATGGCGAGCCGTGCGCCTTGGTTGGTTGCGCCAGTTTGCGTGACCCCTGTTTGCGTGACCATGATCCGTAATTATATAACCGGCGCACGGATGGACCGAGAACACGGTTCCACCACATCAGGACGCCAGTGACAAATAGAAACGCCGGCGCCAGACCGATGATCACCCATATCGCCTTGCTCAACCAGCCGCCGAAGTTGCCGAAGTGCAGGTAGCTGAACCAGCGTATTATTTTGTCGCCGGTGCTGTATTTCGGACGAAAGCGCTGCGGGCGGGCGGGTGGTGTGCTTACTGCAACGACGGGAATACGGGGAGCATCTGGAATACGGGGAACATCTGGAATACGAGGAATACTTGGAATACCAGGAATACGGGGAATGAGCGAGGCTTCCGGCAAGGGCTTATAGACGTCCAGCGGCGCGATCTTATTCACGAAGGCTTGAAACGGCGCTGGAAAGCCGGCATAAACGCCCACCAATCCAAACATGAACACCACCGGCAGCAGCCAGAGGCCAATGGCGTTGTGCAGTTGCCAGTTGAAAAGCTTCCAATTGGATTTGGACCGGACCACCAGTCCCCGGCGCCAGCTCCGGACGCCTGGCCACCAGAGCACGGCGCCGGTGATCGCGAGCCCCAGGACAAATACAGAGCACACGCCGTTGATCAGACGCCCGGTCTTGCCGGACAGCAGATTCACGTGCAGGTCGAGCAGCCATGCCATCACCTGGATCGAATAGGGGCGCGATTCGCCCAGATCCTGGCCGGTGTAAGGATCAAAGAACCGCTGCTTCTTATGGCTGTTGCGATCCAGCCAAATATCAACTGCTTCATTGAGGGGGGCGTTGGGCCGCCTGGCGTCCCAGATCCAACTCACGCGGTATTGGGGATAAGCGCGGAGCGCGGCGGCGCGCAATTCATCGTGCGTGAACCTGTGACTGCCGATTGCGACGATGCGTGGGCCCGGCCATAGCGAGTTATACAGCTCGTTGCGAAAAACGATGGCGCTGCCGCTGACGCTGATGACGAAGACGTAAAGGCCCAGCGCGATGCCGGTCCAAAGATGAACCTGGAAGAGGGCCTTGCGCAGCCAAAGGCTCCTTGGACGCCGCAGCCACCGCTCCCAGGAATTCATTGGGGCGGCTAGCTGGCAACCTTCTGCACGATTTGGGAAGGATCGGCGCCCACGCGTCCCGAACCATAGGCTGCCGCGGCAGGAAGTTGAAAATCGAACTTGATGGTGGGCAGATTTGGAATCGGCGAATCCGGATCGTTCTTACGGACATCGGTGACCAGAGACGCGGTCACTCCGAATACGGTGTCTGAGTCGATGTGCTCATCGCCCTGCAAATACAATGCCGTCACTACTTCGCGATAGCCCTCCGCGCCGATGATGAAATGGATATGCGCGGGGCGATAACCGTGGCGTTTCTGCGCGCGGATCATGTCGCCCACCGGGCCGTCCATCGGGATCATGTAGCCGAGTGGAGCAATGGTGCGGAGATAGAACCGGCCGTCGGCGTCGGTTTTGAACGTGCCGCGCAGATCCATCTCCGAGGGATCATGCTTTTGCAGATCGTAGTTGCCCGTTTCGTCCGGCTGCCAGACTTGGACCGTGGCATGGGGGACGCTCCGCCCGGCGGCGTTGTACACCCGGCCATAGAGGCAAACCTCCATGCCGTTGGTGGGCTTGGTGACGATGGTGTCGCCCAACTTCAGAGACGGTGAATCCTGGCGATAGAAGGGCCCGACCAGGCTCGACTTGGTGCCGTCTTCAGTTGCGCGCCGATCGTGCAGCGCGTTTACCAGGCTGCTCAAGCCCAAGGTGTCGGACAGCAGGATGAATTCCTGCCGGTACGCCGTGCACTTTTGGCCGACGGCGGTCAGGAACTTGATGCCTTCCAGCCACTCGTCCGGCGTGAGGTCCACCTCGCGCGCGAACTCATGCAGGTGGCGCGTGAGCCCGGCCATAATTTCCTTCAGACGCGGATTGGGTGTGGATGCCATCTGATCGAGAGCGGCTTCCGTGATTGTGTGTTCGTCAATTGCACGCATATAGTCTCCGTGGTCACCGCCAAGCGGTGAAAAACGAGTATACAACGCTTTACACTGGAGCCTTATGCCGAAAGTTCTGGTCACGGGCGGAGCGGGTTACATCGGATCCGTCACGGCCCATCTTCTGAAACGCCGCGGATACAGCGTGGTGGTGGTAGACGATTTGTCGCGCGGATACCTGCATAACGTGCAGGGGCTGCAGTTTCACAAGCTGCCTATGTTAGAAACAGCGGCACTGGCTGACCTGCTGAGCCGCGAAAGGGTGGACGCAGTGATCCATTTTGCGGCTCATTCGATGGTGGGAGAATCGATTCAGAAGCCTGAGCTCTACTTCCTGAACAACGACGGTGGCACTGCGTCGCTGCTCAGCGCGATGATCCAGGCGAATGTGAAACGATTGGTATTTTCGTCCACGGCGGCTGTTTACGGGACACCGGCGAAGGTGCCGATTCCCGAGGATTTGCCGTTCGATCCCGTGAATCCCTATGGCGAATCCAAAGTGCTGGTGGAGAAAATGCTGAAGTGGATGGACCGCGGCCCGGGGTTGCGCAGCATCGCGCTGCGATACTTCAACGCGTGTGGGGCGGATCCGGAATCGGGTCTGGGCGAGGAACACGAACCGGAGACGCACCTGATCCCGTTATTGCTCCGCGCCGTTGTCTCTGGAAAGGCTATGATCATCTTCGGCGATGACTACGCGACACCCGATGGCACCTGCATTCGCGACTATATTCACGTGACCGACCTGGCGGAGGCGCACCTGGTGGCGATCGAGAAGCTGTTGGCAGGTGGGGCGTCGGACGCGTTCAATGTGGGAACGGGCGCGGGACAATCCGTGCTGGAAGTGATGCGGGCGGTGGAGCAAGTGACTGGGCGGCAGGTGCCGCATCAGATGGGCCCGCGGCGCGAGGGAGATCCGGCCGTTCTGGTGGCCAATTCCGACAAACTCAGGCGGACCTTGGGATGGAAGCCCAAGTTCACCGAGATCAAGGACATCGTCGCGACGGCGTGGCAATTCGAACAAAAGCGAGCGGCGCCGCGTAGTTGAAGGTGGGAAAAGCGTGTTTGACACCCCATTTCGCCCCTCTTATACTGAAAGTTAACAGTCTACGTTTCGGGTGCTCTGCCCGGGCCGAGGAAATCAGATGCCAAAACGCACCTTTCAGCCAAATAATCGCAAACGGGCAAAGACACATGGATTCCGGGTACGCATGTCCACGAAAAATGGCCGCGCCGTGCTTGCGCGACGCCGAGCCAAAGGCCGCCACAAACTCACCGTTAGCGACGAGAGAGCTGTTCGGTACGCCGACTAGCGTCGGGTATCCCAAAACTGCTCGGATCCTGAGAGCCGCCGATTTCCGCAGTGCCTACAATCAAGGAACTCGATACACCAGCAGGTACTTCGCGGCGTTCTGTCTGCGTGTGGCCCGGGCCGAAGGCGAAGGTCCGCGGCTGGGATTCACCTTGCCCCGAGCTTTTGGAAAAGCTGTGCTGCGGAATCGAGTGAAGCGCAGGCTGCGGGAAGCGCTGCGTGTGCGCTTGTCCGAAATGTCCCCGGAATGGGATATTGTGATCAATCCGCGGCGTCCCGCAATCGCGGCGCCGGTGGAGGAGCTTCGACGGGAAGTGGATCGGTTGGTGGCGCAATGCAGAAAGCAGTAATCGCTACCTTGCGTCTCTACAAACGTTTCGTGTCGCCGTATTTACCTTCGGCTTGCCGGTTTTCGCCCACCTGTTCGGAGTACATGATGGAGGCAGTGGATCGCTACGGCGTCCTGCGGGGCGTCGGGATGGGACTGCGCCGTCTGCTGCGCTGCCATCCATTCCACGTGGGCGGATTCGATCCGGTCCGCTAGAACTTCTCAACACCAGATTTTCAACACCATGGCCGATAATCAACTCCAAACCAATAA
>JBEKLB010000357.1:0-7115 GCA_050010415.1 Bryobacteraceae bacterium
GACGTACTTGCCTTTGGCTGCCGCGGGCTTAGCCTTGATGACGGCCTGGATCAGGCTGTCGGCGTTTTCCAGCAGCTTACCGGTTTCGAAACTCACCTTGCCGCAGGGCACGTGGATGACGCCGGTCTTGTCGACGCGAAATTCCACTTTTCCGGCCTTCACTTCCTTCACCGCAGTGGCGATGTCGGTGGTGACGGTCCCGGTTTTGGGGTTGGGCATCAAGCCGCGCGGACCGAGTACCTTACCAAGGCGCCCCACCGATCGCATCATGTCCGGCGTTGCAATGACGGCGTCAAAATCGGTCCAGCTCTCGCCTTGAATTTTGGCCACCATCTCCTCGCCGCCGAACAAGTCGGCGCCGGCCGCTTCAGCCTCACGCAGCTTGTCGCCCGAGGCGATTACCAGAACTTTTTTCGATTTGCCCAGGCCATTGGGAAGCACCACGGTGCCGCGCACCATCTGATCGGCGTGCTTGGGATCCACGCCCAGGCGCATGTGCAGCTCAACCGTCTCGTCGAATTTTGTGAACTTGACCTTCTGGACTAGAGGAACCGCGTCGTGGAGGGTGTAGGGGCGTTGCTCTACTTGTTTGGACGCAGCTTCGAACTTCTTACCGTGTTTCGACATACTCCCTCATTGGTGCAGACGGCAGAGACTAAACCTAAAGACCCCTGCCTCCCACTGAGATTTAAGATGTATTGCGTTTTAGCGCTTGTATAACGTTACCAGACTGAAATAGGGTTTGTCTACTGCTCTGCTCACAGTCGTCCCGGAATGGACTCCGAAACGGGCTGCAAGTCTGCTAACTGAAGAACGGTTAGTGGCGAAACTGAGTACTGATGTCCTAGGTCTCGTAGACCTCGCAATTCGCGCACTCATGGATGATTTGTGGTGCGCCCGAACGCGCCCGCAGAATTGTGGGAATCGATCACCAGCGTGTCGCCCTGCCATTTACCGCTCGGAAGCCCGTAGTAAGAGTCTTCGACCGTTTTTTGGCGCTCTCGGCCGTCGGTCGGGATATCGCGGTATTCCGTGTTTTCCACCGCCGTAGTCGGAATATTGCCCATAAGAGGGCCTTGTCTTTGTCGGTTTGGATGATCCGCCGAGGCTTGCCATCTGCATGGCCATTGTCATAGCCGCCGCAACTTCGCGATCGTAAAAAGCTCCCACACAAAACCGTTGATGTCGCGCACAAGGATATTTCCTGCTTCACCCGGAAGTTTCACTGGCGCACCGCCAGTGGAGATGACGGTACCACCCGCCGCCTTCCATCGCTCAACAGCAGCATCCAAATCCCACACCATCATGGTGAAGGCTGGGGAACCAGGGTCGGCAGCACTCATCACTCGCTTGTGGCGCGGCACGCCTTTGTATTCGATCAGGGCGAGGTCCGCAGTCAAACCAGGGATCGCGCCATGCGTGATTCGCCACTGGGCACCCCGCAATCCGATGAGCTTCAGTACGGTGTCATTCGTGCCCCACGGGCTGCTCGGCCGCGCCTCGAAACCAATGGCTGCGTGAAAGAATTCAACCGACTTCTCAGTGTCCCCGATGGACAGTTGAATGCTGCCACCTAAGACGTCCCCTTCAGGCGGCGCACCGGCTGGCAATGGGTCCGGCTGCTGGAGTTCGACAAAGAAGCCGTCCGGGTCGCGCAACACAATCTCGCGCATCTTTGAGGTGGGGTTTCCGGTCGGATTGATCGGAGCGGCGCCTGCCGTTACGATTGTTGTGCCCGCCGCCTTCAACCTCGCCACAACTTTGTCGATATCGCGCACCATGAGCGCCAGTGTTGCTGATCCCGGATCTTGAATCTCAAAGCGGCCGGCTTTCCGCGCGACGCCAGTGAACTCCGTCAATTCCCATCCGAAGTTCGCTCCAGGAATGCGGAACACGGCTGCGCGGAAACTGGCCCCTTGCGTGGCTGTGAACCGCGACATACCGTCGTCCAATGGTTGTGGTTTCTGAGCGAGGGGATCGCGGGTGTAACTCAAAGGCAGACCCAACACGTCGCGGTAAAACGGCACGGTCTTATCGAGACGTTTCACCGCGTGGGCGAGATTGTCTAAAACGATGGCCGGCGCCGTGGGAGGATCATTCGCCTGCTGAGCGAACATCGTTGAGGAGAACGCGGCGACAAGAACGAAGAGGCGTCGAGACACGCCGACCTAGTTTAGCAATCCATTTGCTGGCTGGAGGTTGTTTCGACTCCAAAAAGCAGACTTCGAAGGCATGTCACCTCAACCGGCATCGTACGAACAGCGGTTCATCCGACTGCAGCAACACGCAGTTCTTCGTGGACGAGGGGGCCGGCTTTCATTACTGCTTGCGGCTGCGAGTCTGGTAACTAAGAACGGTTAGTGGCGAAACTGAGTACTGATGTCCTTGGTCTCGTAGACCTCGCAATTCGCGCGCTCGTGGATGATTTGTGGCGCGCCCGAACGCGCCCGCAGAATTCTGTCCGGCATCACCCATGGCTCGATGAGGACGTCCGGGTCCTCAATGGTCATCTGGTAAAGAATTTCATCGCCCTTCCGAGTCAGCTTCTCAACGATGTGCAGGTCGGAGGAATGAAGCAGGCCGCCGCGTCCGAACCAGGTGCTATCGACGAAGTTGGTGGAATCGATCACCAGCGTGTCGCCCTCCCATCTACCCATCGGAAGCCCGTAGTAAAAGTCTTCGACCGTTTTTTGGCGCTCTCGGCCGTCGGTTGGGATGTCGCGGTATTCGAAGTTTCCGCCGCCGTAATCGCTACTACCTCCATAGAAGAAGATGATGTCAGTTGGCGACTGGATAATGCGGTTCGGGGTACCCTGCCGCGGGAGTCCCAGCGGTTGACAGGTCATGACTGGATCGTACTTGTTGGTCCACTGATCGAGTTCCTGAGTCTTGTCCCAAAACTCGGGTTTGTAAATGGGACGGCTCGGCCCAAACCGCGAGGGTGAGATCCACTCATAATCCACCCAGAAATTGTCTTGCGCGGTTGTGCAGCCGACGTCGACGTTGATTCCCCCACCCGGCACCTGCGTTGGACCACATCGACGGGTGCCACTACCCGTAATTGCAAGAGGGGGACGATCCCAGCTTCCTGTCATATCCGGATGTCCGTCGGCCAGCCGCGGGGTTACAGCGGCTGCTGCAGTCTGCCTCGGCGATGCGTCGGCATTGAGGGTCCAGTTGGCAGGCTGATTCGTTGGCTTGATCGCCGCCTTGACGCTGGCCGGAACCGGCATCACGACATACATCTGTCCCGTTTCCGTCAGCGTCGTCGTAATGTCGCGGACGACGGCGCCGTTCTGTTTCTCGGTCATCCTGCCCGCGTAGAACGCCTCCGCCGGATTCAGCGGATTGTTCCAGTCTTTGTAGTTGCTGTAGGTGAACTCGTAAGTCTTCGCTCCCTGCTTCACGACCACGCGCTCCGCCATGAACTTGTCGTTCAGCGTCGCGGTCGCGATCGCGTTGGGAACGCCGGGAATCGGGAACGTCACGACGGGCTTATTGCCTTCCCACGCGACGGAGGTTTTCCCGGCCATCGAGACGTCGGCAGGTACCCGTTGCGGCCTGGGCGCCATTTCGGGTGGATCGCTTATCCCCGCCATCGCGGCCTTGAACGCACCCTGCGGACTTGCCCACAGGCGAATCATCCGTTCCTCCACAGTTGCGGGCATCGGCGTCGCCTTGCCTTTACCGGGGACGAGTTCGGCGCCGGGAATGTCTTCGTTCCAGGCATACGCTCCATTAAGGACTTCGACATTCGAGCACGCCTGGCCATTGGGCCGAGTGCCCGTGTACTGAATCCGCTCGCCTGACGTCTGGTAGCTGATACTGGTTCGATACTTCGTTACATTGCAGGGCTGTCCGTCCACTTGGATGGTGCCCTTGCCCTGGTATTCGAGCGACATGATCAGGTCTCGCTCCTCGCTGCTTCGGAGCATGCCCATGTACCAGGCCCAGTTGAAAAGGACCGCTTTCAGGTCTTTCGCACCGGCTGCAGGGGTGTACCGCGGCCCGCCGCCTCGACCTGGGCGGCCGCCAGCTTGTCCATCACCACCTGGGGCGCCCGCACCCTGAGCCGGCGATGTAGGGGCAGAGCCTCCTGCTTGTGCAAAGGCCGAAAACGGCTCGCTGACCGTCAGGGCGACCGCGATCGCGATACTGGCGCCAAAGATCTTTCGTAGAACAGCCATGATGATCCTCTTTGTTAGTTTAGTCGTTCGTGGCCACAGATCCCAAAGTTCGCTGGATCATTTCGATGTTATGTCCTGAGTTGCTGATCGGCTGAGAATTTTATCACGATTTGTTGATGCCTCGCTTCGAGCCTTGACACTGCTCTGCGATGCCAATAGGGTCCGCAGCCCGGGCATCGCCATTGATGAAACGATGAGACCTGATAATAGAATTATGGACGAACGCGAGGCGATGCGCCGCTGGGTTGAGACCTGGAAACGAGCTGGTCCCGAGCTGGAGGCCATCCGGCGAAAAGAGATCGAAAAGATCGACGTCCACAAACACTTGGCCGCGTTGGAAGGCGCTTTCAACCATGCGACGCGGACGCTTCCGCCTCGCGAAACCTCCGGGCTCATCGAAATGCAAAGTTGGTTTGCGAAGCTCCGCCGATGATTGAACTACTCGAAGCGGCAAGAGACGTACAGGACTTCTGCGGTCAAAAAGGTTGGCGCTTCTGCTTCATCGGGGGAGTTGCCGTCCTTCGCTGGGGCGAAACTCGCGTCACTCTTGATGTGGACCTGAATGTCCTCACCGGATTCGGCGGCGAGGACGAAGTCATCGATGCTTTGCTCGCGAGATTCGCGCCACGGCTTCCCGGTGCGCGAGAGTTCGCTCAGCGAAACCGTGTGCTACTCCTAAACACAGCCAACGCGATAGGCATCGACGTTTCGCTGGCGGCGCTCCCGTTTGAGGAGTTGGTCATCCAGCGTGCGTCCGCGTTTCGGTACGACAGCGGTGTCGAACTACGCACATGCTCGGCCGAAGACTTGATCGTAATGAAGCTTTTTGCGTTTCGTCCAGGCGATATCCGGGACGTGGAGGGCATCACGATACGAAACCGCGGCACACTCGATTGGCATTACATCGACGAGCAACTCCGGCCTCTGGCAGAGTTGAAAGAACAGCCCGACATTTTGCGTGGGCTGGCGCGGCTCCGCGAGCTCTAGTTCTTGATCCGCGCTTATCGGCGGCTGGACTTAGACTACGTCCACGCCCATGCTGCGCGCCGTTCCTTTGACGCTGCGCACCGCCGCCGCGACGTCGAAGCAGTTCAGATCGGGCATCTTGATCTTGGCGATCTCTTCCACCTGCGCCTCGGTGATCTTGCCCACCTTGTTTTTGTTCGGTTCAGCCGACCCTTTGGCCAGATTCACCGCGCGCTTAATCAGCACCGGCACCGGCGGCGTCTTGGTGATGAAGGTGAAGCTCCGGTCGCTATAAATAGTGATGACCACCGGAATGATCAGGCCTTCCTGATCCTTGGCTGAGGTCTTTGCGTTGAAGCCCTTGCAGAACTCCATGATGTTCACGCCCTTGGGACCGAGCGCGGTGCCGACGGGCGGCGCCGGCGTGGCCTTCCCGGCCGGGATCTGCAGCTTCACGTAATCGGTAATTTTCTTTGCCATGTTGTCTCTTCTCTAAGCACCGCGCACAACGCAGCAGGGCGCGATTGTTTCCTTCCTTTTCGAGCGCACCCTGCTCTGTGCGCTTTTCTATAATTTCTCGACTTGCAGGAAATCCAGCTCCACCGGCGTGGCGCGGCCAAAAATGGTCACCAGCACACGCAGGGTATTGCGCTCCGGATTGATTTCGTCCACCTTGCCCGAGAAGTTGGCGAACGGACCATCGTTGATGCGCACCATCTCGTTCTTCTCGAAGTTCATTTTCGGACGCGGGCGCTCGGCCGAAGTCTGCTGCCGGAACAGAATCGAATTTACTTCGTCGGCCGTCAGCGGCACCGGGCTATTACCCCCGCCGACGAATCCGGTGACGCGCGGCGTGTTCTTCACCTCGTGCCACAGTTGATCGTTCATTTCCATTTGCACCATCACGTATCCGGGATAGAGCAAACGTTTGCTGGTGACCTTTTTGCCTCCGCGCAGTTCGACCACTTCTTCGGTCGGAATCAGCAGTTCGCCGATCTGGTGGTCAAAGCCGAAGGCCTGAGCGCGGCTTCGCAAAGAATCCGCCACCTTTTGCTCAAACCCCGAATAGGTGTGGATGATGTACCAGTTCTTGCTGTCGGCAACGGCGGCTGCTGCGGGAGCCGCTTCGGCCGGATCGGGACTCTCGGCAGCGTGTCCGTTCTCTTCAGGATTGTTAATTTCTTCGTCCGGCATGGTCTCTCTCACTTACTTGGTGAACGCGTTAAACAGCTTGTTGATGAGACTCAGAAAGATCTGGTCAATCACAGCGAAATACGCCGCGAACGCGAACACGGCGATAATCACCACCAGTGTGGTGGCGCGAACCTGCTTCCAGGAGGGCCAGGTCACACGCTTCATCTCGGTCTGCAGTTCTTCGAAGTAGTTCTTCACCCCGATGGGCCAACTGGACGCCCGCTGGATGAAATTCCCCTCGTCGCCATCCTGAATTTGTGCGGTAGCCATGTTCTTAAGATTTCCTCGCTCTGACTGAGATGGCAGGGGCAGAGGGATTTGAACCCCCAAAGGCGGTTTTGGAGACCGCTGGTTTACCGTTAGCCTATGCCCCTACTCGGCCCGCGTCTACTCCAGTCTACTTAATTTCCCTATGTGCCCGATGGCAACGGCAAAAGGCGCAGAACTTCTTCAACTCCAGCCGCTCGGTCTTGGTCTTCTTGTTCTTCGTTTTGCTATAGTTCTTGCGTTTGCACTCGGTGCATTGCATTGTAATGATTTCGCGCATCATAGCTCCTGTTTAGTCGCGAAGGCGGAATACAGGGAACACCAGGAAGACGAGGAATCTAGACCATTCCCTGTATTCCCTGTCTCCTCGTATTCCTTGCCTTGTCTCCCTCGTATTCCGCCTTTATTCAATAATCTCCGTCACCGTTCCCGCGCCCACCGTCCGGCCACCTTCGCGGATCGCAAACCGCAATCCCTTGTCCATGGCCACCGGCGTAATCA
>JBEKLB010000358.1:0-7079 GCA_050010415.1 Bryobacteraceae bacterium
CGCCGCGATTCTTGCCGAAGAGGGATTCAATGTCAACCATCGGAAGACGCGGATCATGCGGCGAGGCGTAAGGCAACGCGTTGCGGGGCTGGTGACGAACCAACGTATGAACGTGCCTCGTCCGAATTTCGACCAACTCAAGGCTACGCTCCACAACTGCGTTCGACTTGGCGCGGAGACTCAAAACCGAACCGACCATCCCCACTTTCGAGCGCACCTGGATGGGCGGATCGGATGGGTAGAGTCCATCAATCCCACCAAGGGCCAGCGACTGCGTGCGATCTTCGACCAGATCGCGTGGGCCTAATTGTTTCAATTGTATGTATACTCGGGTTGCCGACGGCTTGAACTAAGATCCGGCGGTAAGAGGAGAAAGAAACCATGTTTCGAGTTTCGAACGGGAACGTCTCTCGTATCGGTAGATTCGCGCTCTGTGTGCTGGGGGTGGCCGTCGCATGCCTACCCGCGGCAGCCGCAACGCTCTGTGTAAATCCGACGGGCGCGTCGGGATGCCAGACCACTATTGGCGCTGCTGTCGCCGCGGCTTCGGCCGGCGACACGATCCAGGTAGCTGCCGGGACATACAAAGAGGATGTCGACGTCTCAAAGACGCTCGCGTTGATCGGAGCGGGGAGTGCAACCACCATCATCGACGCCACGGGCCTGGCGAACGGCATCAACGTCGATGGATCGGCCGCGGCTCCCATGTCTGGCGTCAGTGGAGTTGTTGTGTCGGGATTCACGGTGGAAAATGCCAACTTCCAGGGCATCATCGTCCAGAACGCCTCGTACGTAACGGTATCGAGCAACCAGGTGCTCAACAACAACCAAGCCCTGGTTACATCCGGCGCGTCGCCCAGCTGTCCGGGTCTGCCGGCTGCGCTCGCTTCCGGCGAAGCGATGGATTGCGGTGAAGGAATCAATCTCACGGGAGCCGATCATTCGGTGGTTTCCAATAATGTCGTTCAGCAGAACTCGGGCGGTATCCTCATCAGCGACGACACGGGCGCAACCAGCGACAACGTGATCTCAAACAACCTGGTGAGCGACAATGGCCGCGCTTGCGGCATCACCATGGCATCCCACAGCGGCATGGGCGTTTTTCAAAACACGGTGATTGGGAATCAATCGTTACGGAATGGTTTGCTGATTCCTGGGGAAGGCGCCGGGGTGGGCATTTATGCCGCCGGGCCGGGAGCACAAACCTATAGCAACGTGGTGATCAACAACACCATCATGGGCAACGGACTGCCCGGCGTGGCGATGCATAACCACGCTGCCCCAGCCGGCGCGCCAGCGGTGGTCTTCAACAACAACAAGATTATCGGCAACATCATCTCTCAAAATGGCGCGGATGTTTTCGACACGGCCACTTCCGGACCAACCGGGATCAATATCCACAGCATTGCCGCCATTAACGGAACCGTGGTGGCGGAGAACACGATCAGCCAGGAAAGCATCGCTTTGGCCTTCACGGCACCCAGCGGAGAGATTACGGCCTCACTGAATAATTTCACGGCCGTTAGCGGGATCTTGAACGGTGGCGGCGGCAGCATCAATGCAGTGCAAAATTGGTGGGGCTGCGCGGGCGGCCCGGGATCACCGGCCTGCGCCAGTTCAACCGGCACGGTGGCCGTGGCGCCGTGGCTGACTGCTCCATTCAGCGCCGGTGCTCTTCCGTCGGCTCCCAGCGGCAGCGGAACTACGCCTCCGCCTCCCACCGGAGTCACCATCGTGATCACCGGCCCAGGCGGCGCAACGTCGGCGACGAACACCTTTCAGACTGGGTCGGGCATCGTAACTTTGAATGCGTCCCAGTCCACCAGCTCCAATCCCGGCGCACTCGCCTACTCGTGGACTTCCGCACCGGGTTACCCAACGCTCGGGATTCCCGGTGGGAACACCGCGACGCCATCGGTCCAACTCCCTAATCCAGGAACGTTCCAGTTGATCCTGACGGTAACCGATTCCAAGGGGCTGACGGCAAGCGCGACCATTACGCTGCAGTTCAACTAGGGCCAATCAGACCGGTATGTTTTCGGGCCGCTCCGAGTGATCGAGCGGCCTTAAGTCTTTTCCCCCGATGGTATCGTCTTAATAAAGATGACGAAAAACGGATCTGGGAGGAAGAGCGTGGAGAGCCGGGCGTCGAAGGCCATTCGAGAGATCTTCGAATCGGGGCGGCCGCTGACGTACATTCGCTCATCGGAGGAGCAGCGGGTGGCACGCGTGCTCCAGGAAGTGAGTGGCACCCTTGGCTCCCTCCCGATTTGGACCTGGAGCCTGACGGAGGGATTGCTTCGCGACGGACAAGTCTCCCACGCGGCTGGAACGAATGCTCGCGGCGTGCTGGACTTCATCATTGCCCACCAGGACGCGGGCATCTTCCATCTGAAAGATTTTCACGAGCCGCTGCGCGATTCCTCGGAGATCCGACGCCGGCTGCGCGACGTGTATGAGAGCTGTCTCGATCGGCGCAAGTTCGTGGTCATCACCTCGCCGGTGCGTTTTGTTCCCGAAGAGGTGGAACGCAGCATCCTGTTTCTGGAGCTTCGGACGCCGGACGTGATCGAGCTTGCGGAATTCCTGCGCGAAGAGGCGCCGGATAGCAGCGAAGAAACCATTCAGCAGGTAGCGCGCACATTGCTCGGGCTGACCATCGATGAATCGCGCTACGCATTGCGGCGCGCGTTCGCGACGGGCCGGGGGCTGGGCTCCGAATCGTTCCCGGCGCTGCTCGAAGAGAAAAAGCTGCTGGTGAATCGCAGCGGGGTAATCGAGTTCATCGCCGATCCCACGGATCTGGGCGACGTGGGTGGCCTGGAGGGTTTAAAAACCTGGCTGGTGGAGCGCAGCAAGCTGTTTGAAATGCGCGATAGCCTGGACGCTGAGATCGTACCCAAAGGGCTGCTCATGATGGGAATTCCCGGTTGCGGCAAGAGCCTGTGCGTGAAAGCCGTTGCGTCGCAGTTTCAGCTACCGCTGTATCGTGTCGACATGACCGAGATCTTCTCCGGCCGCCACGGCAATCCGGAAGGCGCATTCGTCGAGGCGTGCAAAATGATGGAGGACATGGCGCCGGCGGTGCTGTGGTTCGACGAAATCGAAAGAGGGCTCACCACCAATGAGTCGGGTGGGCAGCAGGGCCGCATTTTCGGGTTCTTCCTGACCTGGATGCAGGAGAAGACACGCGGACTCTTTGTAGCTGCTACAGCCAACAGAATCGAACTGCTGCCCGCGGAAATGATCCGCAAGGGACGCTTCGATGAGGTGTTTTTCGTCGACCTGCCGAACGAGGACGAACAGACCGCGATCTTCAAGATTCACCTGAAACGGCGTGGTATCGATGAGGCCCGATTCAACATCGAGCAACTGATCGAGTTCACGGTGGGCTGGACGGGCGCCGAAATCGAGCAATGCGTGGTATCGGCCATCACCAAGGCGCGCCTGGCGGACCGCGATCTTACCGAGCAGGATCTCATCAGCGTGGCGGTGAAGCAGGTGCCGTTATCCAGGACCATGAAGGAACAGATCAACCAAATTCGCGGCTGGGCCTTCGAGCGGGCGATACGCGCTACGCCGCAAGGTATCCGGCGATAAACCGCAACATTTCTGAAAGAAAGCGCGCGCCAGCCTCACTCTCCACTTGGACCCCCCGGGGTTGGGTGAAGTGTCGGGGTGAAGGTTGGAGGCGAATCATGAAGTGGATGTACCTGCCGTTGGCGGCGCTGCTATTGAGTGCGGCCTCGGGCCTGCAGGCCCAGACGACGCTGAACGCGGCGGTGAACGCGGCCAGCTACTTGAATCCGATCCTTCCCAACGGAAACCTGACCGAAGGCGGCGTTTTTGTTGCGTTCGGGACGGGAATGGGACCGGCCAAACTGGCCGAAATCGGCGGTTTCCCGCTGCCGACTACGCTTGCGGGAACATCCGTCAGCGCCACGGTGGGAGGGACCACGGTGAAGTGCATCATGCTTTATACTTCCGCCACGCAGGTGGCCGCGGTGTTGCCTTCGAGCACGCCGGTGGGGGATGGCACGATGGTTCTGACTTATAACGGCGCCAACAGCGCCCCGCTCAACATCACCGTGGTCGCGCATGATTTCGGCATCTTTGCGGTGAATGAGGGAGGAAGCGGACCGGGCGTGCTCACCAACGCCATCACAAATGTGGTTAATTCGTCGGCTGCGGCCGCGAATGCGGGAGAATTGGTCGACATTTGGGGCACCGGCCTGGGACCGGTAGCCGGCAATGAGGCGGACGGGCCTTTACCTGGAAATATTCCGAATCTCCCGCTGCAGGTGTTTGTCGGCGGTCAGCAGGCGCAAGTGAACTACGCCGGCCGGTCGGGCTGCTGCACTGGCCTCGATCAGATTGAGATCGTGGTTCCAGCGGGAATTACGGGCTGCACAGTTCCGGTTTACCTGGTGGTGGGAGGTGTGGTCAGCAATTTCGTCTCGATGTCGATTGCTCAGACGAGTTCCACTTGCACCAATCCGAGTGCCTTAACACCCGGCCAACTTCAGGCTGCGCAAGCGAACGGGGGGTTGCGAACGGGCGCAGCGGCTCTGAGCCGGTTCCACAATTATGCCGGAACAGTGAACTACGAAGGTGATAGCGCGGGAGTTGCATTCTCGAAGGTTCCCCTCGCCGACCTGAATCCGCCAGGCTTCCAACTGCCTGTGGCGAACGCCTGTTACGTGAGCCAATTCCCTGTCTCCCTCGGCGCGGCTGGGGCCCTTCCGACGGCGCTCCAGGCCGGTGGCGTCACCATGACCGGGCCCATCGGGATGTACACTCTGGTGGAACCGCAGCCCGGCGATTACGAAATCGTCTTCTCGCCGAGCAGCCCAAGCACGCCGGGAATCGTCAATAACGGCACGGTGCTGGAGCCTGGCAGCTACACGTTCGACGTAGCCGCGGGCCACGACATCACGAGCGCATTTAGCACCTCGATTACGCTTCCAGCGGCGCTGCAGTGGACCAACCACCCGAACGTGCCTGCAACCATTAGTCGAAGCCAGCCGCTTACTGTCAAATGGACGAACGGGTTCCCTGGAGCCCTGCTGACCATCAACGCACAGTCGTCAGCGTCGCTGGGCGTCGGGGCTGCGTTTACGTGCTGGGCCGACGCGACCGCCGGTACGTTTACCGTGCCGGCGTCTATATTGTCCGCGATGCCTGCCACGTTTTCGGCCGGCGGCGACCCGCAGGGAGGGTTGAATGTTTACCAGGTCTACAACGGCCCACAGTTTACCGCAGCGGGAATCGACGAGGGAACGACATCGTTTGCCGACGGCTACCTAATCGGGCCGGTGACATTTCAATAGCCACGGCGCGAACGTGCTACAGTTGGAACGTCAACTATTTTGGCATCTTCGCATTAGTCCGGTCCAACCGCCCGAGTCCGATCCTGCCCGATTAACCAATTTCGCAAGTTAAAGGAAAAAGCATGAAGAATATTTTCGTAGGAAACCTCAACTTCGGGGCTACCGAAGCTGCGGTCCGATCTCTGTTCGAGGCGTATGGAAGCGTCGAGCGCGTAAACATCATTACAGACCGCGATACCGGGCAGCCGCGCGGGTTCGGGTTTGTTGAAATGAGTGCCAACTCGGAAGCGGATCGTGCGATCGCTGAATTGAATGGACGAGAGCTGGACGGCCGTGCGTTGAATGTCAATGAAGCGCGTCCCAAGACCGAACGCAGCTTTGGCGGCGGGGGTGGTGGTGGCGGACGTGGACGTGGTGAGAAGCGCTGGTAGTAGAAAACAAATAAAAGAAGGCCGAGGGGCTGCGCGATTGCGCGGCCTCTCTGCATTTCAAATCGCGCACAACGCAGCGAGCCGCGATGTGATTTCCTTATTTGAGCGCGTCCCGCGCTGTGCGCTCCGGAGGGATAACGCCGGATCTTAGGACTTGAGAGCGACCCGCAGGGTCATGTTGCCGGGATTTTCGCGCTCAAACGCCAGCAGAGCAACTTTCAGCGGAGAGGTACGAATGGGACTGCTAAACCACTGTTCCGGAATCGGCAACGTGCTCTGGTCAATTTCCTTCCAAGTTTCCCCACTGAGTTTGCGCTGATCGATGCGTGCGATTTTATCTTGGATGCGCACGCGCAGGTCCTGCGTTTCAAATGTCACATTGTCCATAATCCCATTGTCCCACGGACGGAGGGGGCGGCGTTAATTCCAGCGGCGTTAATTCCAGTTCGTCCGGCTATTTGCGGCGTTTCGGGCCGGCGGTTGCACGAGCGGTGTCGGCAAGTAGTCTTAGCGCCCGATTGACCGATGCGCTGTCGGGGAACAAGGACACAAGATCGGCGTCGATCAATACCACGTTGCTGCCGACGGTGGTCTGGCGATGGTACTTGCCTCGTACGCCACCCTTGAGGACCTTGAGATCGTACTCTGGTCTCATGTCACGGTCAATTGTCTTCGCTGATCGCTTGTTCATACTGTCTACGCTCGGAACGAGTTGCCGAACGCAGGCCAATGATCCGAATCCTGTCATGTCGCAAACAATGCGACACGAAGACAATCCGTCCATCCCTAGTATGACCGATCGTGATCTCGCGTAGTTCCTCCGCCGAATGGTCCGGGTCGGAAAATGTCATAGCCAGGGGATCCAAGAAGACTAGCCAGTCTTCGTAACGAAAAATCTTGCGGCAAGGGATCACTGGATGTATACTGTGCCGATTTATCTGAGACTTAGAACCTTAGTTAGGAGAAAGCCGATGAAACAGACCCGCTCTCTCGTTAACGGCAGAGTAATCGCGCTGACGTTTTTGCCGTGCCTAATGATCCTGGGTCAATCGAGCCCAACGCCTGTGCTACAGAAGTTCGTCGGCGTGTGGGTGGAAGATCAATCCAAGCTCAAGATCGGGGATTCATTTGGTAAATTGCGATTCCGGCAGAGCGGTGATGGCCTGGAGGAACTCCGTGGACCGGAAGTGAAGCCACTGGTGCAGTCCGTCAAGTTCGGAACGAAGCCTTACGCAATCGATGGATCGACGAATACGATCGCGTGGAAGCAGATCGATAGCAGCCATTTTGAGCGAAGCATCTTCAACGAAGGAAAGTT
>JBEKLB010000359.1:0-8696 GCA_050010415.1 Bryobacteraceae bacterium
CGCTGCGCGGTGAGATCTACACGGCCGCGGAAGTCCGGCGAATCATCGGGGTGAATGACCCCTCTGTGGTGGCCGAGATACACGATTGGAAACGACGGTTTGACGGCGCGGTTCGTGATGTGGAAGGCAATCTAAAGTAGATTGAAATAGATGGCCATCAAACGCAAAACCGGCGGACGCGCAGCAGGAACGCCCAACAAGACAACAGCCGAGTTAAGGCACGGCTCGCCGCGTTAGATTGCGATCCCATCGACGCTCTCTCCAAGATCGCAAAGAATCCAAAGACGCCTGTGGCGATCCGCGCGAAGGTGCTGTGCGAACTCGCGCAATACATCTACCCGAAGCGTAAGGCGGTTGAGCATACTGGCGAAGCCGCCGACACCATAGTCGAGTGGCGATTCACCAGCGTTTTGGGCAAAGACAAACCTGACGATGAAACGAACACGATAGCGGTTCGGTGCGCGGATACCATGGCCTCCGGCCATTAGGATTTGAGTCCTGTAAGTCTTAGTTGTATTAGGACTTAACCACAGCAAAACTGGGTTGCCCTAGGGTCGGCACAGTTCGGGGGCTTTTGCCCACGCGGAGGCTGCCGAGAGTGCAACCGAGTGAAGGTGGGGTTTCCGCGTAACACATAGCTATATTAGGTGGTTAGCCACCGCATGAACCCCGGAAAAGCATGGGAACGGCGCTCCGCCACCAAAACCTCATAAAACCTGACATTCCGGGCTGTGGCTCAGGCGGTCGTCAGAGCGGGAGTGGGGGCTGTGTTCTCAGGGAAGGCGAGCCGTCTCACCCTTAACATCGCAAGCAAGATCGGACTTTGAAGAAGACGCAATGTCCCGGAAAATTAGCACTTTATAGGCCATCCCGTGAGTGCTCAGACTTGCGGGAAGATGCAGATTCTTTCTTTCTTCTGGCCACAGGTGCAACCAAGACAAACTGCCATCGACGTAGTCGATTTCCGCAGTATAGGTCTTCCCGACATCAGGTGCAGCGTTTACACAGTACACGGAGTAGGTGGTCTGCGGACCAGATGCGGACACGTAATACAGCTTCAGCTTTCTCCCAAACCCCACTCGTTCCGCCCGTGAAAGGCTCCGCACCTCCACCACTTGGGCGGTGAAGGGATCTCCCATTACGGGGAATAGGTTGAGCGTATGACGCTCGCCTCTTGTCAGGTGTTCGGCCGCCGAAGTTGGTGTCTTCTGCTCCTGGGCACCCAAGGGCATGAGAAGCACCAAGGTCAGCCATCGTGACATTAATATGGAGATTACCATCAATGACGCGCGCGCCGCGAACAAATCCTTTGACTTCGGTGCCGACTCCGGGTGGTACAGAGCTGGTGAGTCGCTGAACAGCGTTGGAGATCTTGCTTCCGCGCTAACCCTGTGCTGTGTTAAAGTTTCTTCGAGCAACTAAGCGGTGACGCTATGGTGACGAACCCGAGGCTAAACAGCACCAAAGTACGCCGATCCAAAATGCGAAAAAAGGACTCGAACCCTCTTTCACGGCGATAACAGGGGTTCGAATCCCCTTGGGGACGCCAACTCAAGGCCCACATTGCTCCCGCCAGAAGTCACTCGTAGCGCAGGGCGACAACGGGGTCGATCTTCGTGGCCCGGCGGGCGGGAATGTACGTGGCCAGAAGTGCGACCGAAATCAAAATGATCGCCACCGCAGCGTAGGTGACTGGGTCGGTGGTCTTGACGCCGAATAGCAAATTGGCTAGGAGCCGGTTCAGTCCGAGCGAAGCGGAGAGACCAATCGCCAGCCCGATACCAGTGAGCAGCATACCCTGACGCACCACCAGCTTAAGCATGTCGCCACGGCTCGCGCCCAGCGCCATTCGGATGCCTAGTTCCTGCGTGCGTTGTTCCACCGTATAAGACATCAAGCCATAGATACCGATGGCGGCCAGCAGCAGAGCGAGACCGGCGAAGATGGTGAGCAGCAGCATGTTGAAGTTCTGGCGCGCCGTGGATTCGGATATCACTTGGTCCATGGTGCGGATTTTGGAAGCAGCCAGTTGGCTGTCCACGGATTGAATTTCGTGCTGGATGGCGGCGCTGAGTGAAGACGGGTCGGCGGCGGTTTGAACGATCCAGCTTAACGGGATGACGCTATTGGCAAGTTGGGTGAGACCATCCGTGATCTGGCTTTGCGGAACGTACATTACCGGTTGATCGCCGTTCTTGAGGCCATTTTCACGGATGTTCCCTATGATCCCGACGATCTCGCGCGCGGGCTCTTCGAACTGCGGGCCGAGCCCTTTGCCGATGGTGATACGCTGGCCGATGGGGTCGCCTTTGGGCCAATACTTGGCCGCGAACGCCTGGTTAACGATGATCACGCGGGCTGAGTTTCCAGTATCGCGCTGGTCGAAAACGCGCCCCTTTAACAGCGGCACACCCAGCGCACTGAAATAATGGGGACTGCCAAATCGCCAGAACTCGTCGCCGTTGTACAAGTCACCCTTGGCGGGCGGACGGCCTTCAATGTTAATAGGCAGGTCGAGACCGATGCTGTCGACGGGCACCGTGACAGTGGCTGCAGCCGCGCGCACTCCAGGCAGCGCCTCTATGTGATCCACCGCCTGGCGAATCATGTTGGCCACCTTGGCGGTGCTGTCGTAACGGCCACCACTCAACGAAGTTTGCATGGTGATGACGTGGTTTGGATCGAAGCCCGGCTGGACCGATCGCAAGCCCACGAAGGTGCGAATCATCAGCGCGGCGCCGGCGACTAAGATAACGGCCAGGGCCATCTCGGCAGCCACCAGAACACTGCGCACGCGGTTGTGGCGCAAGCCAGTGCCCGAGCGTCCGCTCGCTTCCTTGAGCACTGAGTTCACATCCAGCTTGGAGATGCGCAAAGCCGGCAGTAAACCGAAAAGTACACCGGTAAGCACCGCGATGGCAAAGGTAAACGCTAGCACGCGCCAGTCGAACATCGAGATAGCGGAGGCGATGTGATCCTCGGCGTTGATGCGGGGAAGATCGCCCGGGCTGACGGCCAACAGCAGGGGCACGGCCCAGGTTCCGATGAGCAGCCCCAGGATCCCGCCAATGGAGGAGAGTAGAACGCTTTCGGTGAGTAACTGGCGAATCAGATGGCCGCGGCTGGCGCCTATGGCGGTGCGGATGGCGATTTCGCGCTGACGTCCGGCGGCTCGGGCCAGCAAGAGATTGGCTACGTTGGCGCACGCGATGAGCAGTACGAAGCCGACGGCTCCCACCAGGATGAGAAGAGAGAGGCGCACATCGCCAACCAAAGCATCGCGCAGTGGGATTACGCTGACGGTTTCGCTCTTGTCCATCCATTTAGGATTGGCGGCGCGAAACTGCTCGCCGGCGACCATCATGTTGGCTTTGGCGGAATCTAAAGTTGCTCCGGGTTTCAACAGCGCTGCGGCCAGCAGGTAGTGTCCTTGGTTGGTGCTGTCCGGATCGGCCTGCATGGGAAGAAAAACATCGGCGGGGGGATCGGAATGGAACGAAGCTGGCAGAATCCCAACCACTGTGTAGGGATCGCCGCCGAGCAGGATGGGCTTGCCTACCAGTGACGGGTCGCTCCCAAACCGGTTTCGCCAGAGATCATTGCTGAGCACGGCCGCCTTCGCTCCGTTGGGTTGATCCTCTTGCGGCAGGAACGTACGGCCCACCGCGGGCGACACACCGAAGACCTGGAAATACTCGGCGGAGACGTGGATTCCCTTGACTTGCTGAGGTCGATCGCCCGAGCCGAGGTTCAATCCTGGACCAGAGAAATCGTAGAGGGCCATAGCCTGGAAGGTGTTGTTGGCCTTCTTCCACGCCATAAATTTGGGGACGGAAACCGAACCCCCGCCGTCATTACCTTTAAAGCCGCGCTGGACGCGCATGATGCGATCGGACTGTGGATAGGGGAGCGGCGCCAGCAATACGGCGTTCACCACGGAGAAGATTGCCGTGTTAGCTCCCATGCCGAGCGCAAGGGCCGCGACGGCAACGGTGGTGAACCCGGGATTCGAAGTCAGCACCCTGAGGGCGTGGCGCAGGTCCGAAAGAAGGCTGCTCATCAACTCATGATACGAGCAACCTTACACAAAGTTCGGAAATATGGCTCGGCTAGCTGGCTGCCAACGTCATCACGGACGCAATCTGGCTAAATATGGTGCTAACGCTGCTGGAGACTGCGGGCATAATAGCGCCAGCCGCAACCGCGACGAAGCCGGCCATGAGGGCGTATTCGATAAGGTCCTGGCCTCGGCGATCCCGCCATACCTGCATCAGAGAAATCAAAGCTTTTGTACCGATCATTTTCCAGATCCTCCTTCAGAATGTTTGCCGTTTCACGCTGTGCTGTTCTTATGTAACGTGGATTGATTTTCGTCTGCCTAACGGAGCCCGGCAATCCCGTCGATAGTACAGTGGGGCCCAGTACTGGGCGTTCCAAGGGTACTGTTTCTTGAGGCTCGCAATTCAGTGAAAACCGTCCCGCAAAGCATCTGGCCGGTATCCGTGTTCGGCCTTGGTTTCCTCTTAATTATCATGGGCTTATCTGGGGTGGCGAGCATCCAGGAGACGCGCCGCATTCACCAGCAGATCCTGTCGGTGGAGGATACCTACCGGCACATCGAGAACGTGGTGGAAGGCATTCGTTCAGATACCTCACGGGTGGCGGTGCTGCGCCGTGACAGGCTGCTGGAGCGGGAGATTCCGGCGAGCGCCTACCACGCGCAATTGGCTACGTTGCGAGCGAAGACAGAAGACAACCTGGCGCAATTAAAGTCCCTGCGGCCTCAGCACAGCAGCCGGGCTGTGGATCGGCTGGAAGTTGCTTTACGGGATTACCTGGATACCGTTGGCAAGGAGTTTCAAAAGCCCCCGGAGGAGGCCGAGGCCGAATTCCTGGACGATGGATTCGGTTGGGAGAAAATGCCGATTTTCGCCATCGCCGAAGAGTTGGGGAAGCTGAACGAGGAAAATTTCGAATCGCGCCGCCGGGACCTGAGCCAATCCGTCGTGAATCTCCAGAATGACATCTGGGAAACGTTGCTCACCGCGCTGGTGCTGGGCGCCATTATCGCCGGGGCCAGCGTATTCCGGATCTCGTCGCTCGAGAAGGAATCCGCTGCCCATCAAAAAGTAAGTCAGGTAGCCGAGGAACGGCTGCGGCATCTCTCACAACAGCTGGTCTCCTCGCAAGAGCAGGAGCGCAAGGCGCTGTCACGTGAGTTGCACGATGAGATCGGACAGTTGCTGACGGCGCTGCGCATGGAGCTGGGGAATCTGGAGCGGGGGCGCGGAGCAGTTGGCGGCGAAACCGATCCGCACTTGGATCAGGCCAAGAAACTGGCGGAAACCACGCTGCGGACCACCCGCGACATCGCGATGGGATTGCGGCCGGCGATGTTGGATATTCTCGGGCTGGGGCCCGCTCTCGAATGGCAAGCGCGAGAGTATTCCAGGCGCTATAACACGCCGATTCGATTGGAAGTGGATGGGGACCTGCGCGACGTTCCCGATCCTCACCGGACTTATCTTTATCGCATCGTGCAGGAAGGGCTCACCAACTGCGCGCGGCATGCGCAAGCCAAGAACATCCACGTGAAATTGGAGGATTCGAGCGGCAAGCTCACGGTGCTGGTGGAGGACGACGGCGTGGGGTTCGACCAGCATAGCGGAGTATCGTTCGGCCTGGGATTGCTCGGGATCACCGAACGGGTGCGCGAGCTTTGCGGCCAATTGTCCATCCAATCTGAACCGGGTAAGGGGACGCGGATTGCGGTGGTGCTTCCGCTCAACGGAGTGGCGAGCGAAAAGGTCGCGACCGAGACCGCAGTCTAGTTCGTCGCCACTTTCTAGTTTGTAGAAGCGGAGTTGATGCGCGGCAATTGGCGCAACGCCGCGAGTACGGCCACAGCTTTGTCGGAGGCAGGACGTCCCGCCGAGCCGTAAAACATTACAATGTTCGATCGCATGGCACCCGAAACCGTGTCGAGGTGACCATCGAAATGTTCGAGTAGTTTGACGTAAGTGTCATCGGCGAGGTGATAATCTCCGAGACGCGTAGGGCGTCCAGTGTCGAAGTTCTCATTCGGTAGCTCAAGGTCATTCCCGCTGGCCCGCTGAAGAAGTTGTTCATAGCGGCGAACAGAATCGTCCAGGCTGGCGAGGAACATTTTCTCGGCGGCGGGCGGCGGCACTCGGAACGCGAAGGCTTTGAACGGACCGACTTTCGGAATGAGACGAAAGAGAAACGCGATGAATCGGGCGCCTGGCCCGGGTCGCGTATATTGGCTGTCCCAGTCCTTCTGATACCCGGCCACGGTGACGTGATAAACATAGCGGCCGCGGGTCATGCCGGCCTGCAGAGCTTGAATGTCTTTCTTTTTGGCCGACCAGGCGGCCTTGGTCATTTCAGGAATAGCCTGGCTCACTGAGAAGCGATAAGTGCCTAGAGCGAGATCCAAACTCTTAAACAGACCCTTGAGAGGAACGCAATACGTCTCCTCGAAGGCGCGCTCCAACAGGGGCTTGGCTACCTTGAAACCGATGAAGTCGTGATAGGCGTCGTTGGCATACTGTCCGCGAGCTACCTCGATGACATCGAAGCCGAACTCCGTTTTCAGATGAGCCGACGGGTTGTCTTCATAAGTAATCTCAGGACCGAACTTGTCTCGAAGCTTGGGATACACCATCGGCACCGTGCGATTCACCGCCACTGGATGACCGAGGTTATCGGCGGCATAATGTGCCAAGGCCCCGAGCGCGAAAGCGTAATCGTCCAGAGCCTGCGATTGCTGAGCGTCTTCGTCCTGAGCATCTTTGAGCAACGCCAGGACAAAGTCGCCGCTGCGTGTGTAATGGACCAGATCGCTGAAGAACTTGCTGCCGAAGGGATAATAGCCCATGTCCTGGATAATGGCGCCGCCATAGGCATAGGCGTGGGCCTCCCGCAACTGATCGTCGGTAGCGCTGGGGAAGCGTTTCAGAAGCAGCGGACGCAGGGTTTTCGGCCAGCACGCATCGACGATGGCTTCGTGGGTGAGAACCGAATACGCTGGTGCCGGTGCCGGCAGCGAGAGGAGCAGAATGGAGAAAAGGGTGAACCAGCGCACGCACTATTGTGATTCGAACGGGCGCGGATTGTTACCTTCGGTTAGCGAGTTACTGAATGATTCGCTTACGCACGGCGTAAAGCACGATGTCAGCGGTAGAGTGCAGATTCAGTTTCTGCATCAAACGGCTGCGATGCGTTTCGATGGTGTAAAGGCTGACGCTGAGCAGTGAGGCGGCTTCCTTATTCGACTTGCCCTCCGCCAGCAATTGCAGCACTTCTTTTTCGCGATCGGTGAGAAGATCGTAGGAATCCTCCAGCCCCTCACTCTGCATCTGCCGCATGTAATCTTCGAGCAGCGTTTGGGTGATGGATGGGCTGAAGAACAGCTTCTTGCTGGCCACCGAGCGGACGGCCTGCAGCAGATCGGCCTCGGCGCAATCCTTGAGCAGATAACCCTGCGCGCCGGCCGCTAATGCGCGAACCAGGAAGGTCTCATCGCAATGCATGCTCAGCATGATCACGCCGACATTGGGATCGCGCTTGACGATCTGAGAGGCTGCGTCGATTCCGTTGAGCTGCGGCATGGTAATATCCATGACAACGACGTCGGGGGAAAGTTGCTCAGTCAGGCGAACGGCTTCGCGGCCATCGCAGGCTTCACCGACCACTTCGATAGAAGGGTCGGTCTGGAGCAGAAACTGAAGGCCCTTGCGGACCACGCCGTGATCGTCGGCAACGAGTACTTTGGTTGTGGTGGAGGACATGAGAACGACTTCTGGGTGTCTATCGGCAGATTGCGAACTTTTCATCACCCGCAGCAGCCCTAGAATGCGGTTTATTTTCTTCGGTTTGAAAGAAACAGTCACGGCAGTGCACAATTTTTATTTTTAGCTGTTGCCAAGACTTGCCAGGTTTGTTATTCTGATCAAGGTCGTCTTGATGAGTTTTCAAGACGAAAGTCCGGAGTGGCGTGGCCACCGGGCGAGTATCGTTGCTGAAGTATAAAGCGACGGATACAGTTTCGGCAGGTAGCAGAAGCAGTAACGCCTCATCTCCTGTCAGGCAGTTCTTTCAGTTCCCACGAATTTCGGTTCGGGCAGTGCATTGTCAAAAATGCCGCTCGGGCCAAACGGCTTTCGAGGCCGGTAGTTGGTTGGGTCTTTTCCGTGCAAACGGAGATCGTCTGGCTGGCTACGCAGATCTTTGACAATCTGGTTGGACGCAGAAGTAATGTTCGTCAGAACTTTGAGTAAAACCGAGTCGATATAACCGGTCTGAGTTGTTTCGTTTCCCATCAGGAGGCGAGGCGGCGAGGGTCGGGAGTCTCACAAGATCAAACGAGAGTTTGATCCCGGCTCAGAATCAACGCTGGCGGCGCGCTTAACACATGCAAGTCGCACGAGAAAGTGGAGCAATCCATGAGTAAAGTGGCGTACGGGTGAGTAACACGGAAAGTCAGCAATGGCGCTGAGAGAGGAGTCCGCGGCCGATTAGCTAGTTGGTAGGGTAATGGCCTACCAAGGCAATGATCGGTAGCCGGCCTGAGAGGGCACACGGCCACACTGGCACTGAAACACGGGCCAGACTCCTACGGGAGGCAGCAGTGGGGAATCTTGCACAATGGAGGAAACTCTGATGCAGCGACGCCG
>JBEKLB010000360.1:0-7064 GCA_050010415.1 Bryobacteraceae bacterium
GCCGGTCAGCTTCACCGGAGATGAGGCGCAAATCTTCGTTCAATCGGGTTACGCGCACTCCGGTATTGGCGCCGACCGTTTTGTCACCGGACGTTTGCTCGAAGAAAGATACCGGCCGGATCTATTCCTGCTGGACGATGGTTTTCAGCACACGCGCCTTCGGCGCGATCTGGATCTAGTGGTGCTGGATGCCCTGAATCCGTTCGGCGGCGGGGCAGTTTTTCCGATGGGAAATTTGCGTGAGCCTCTCAGCGCCCTTTCGCGAGCGGGCGCTTTTGTGATCATGCGCGCTGCGCCTGAGCGGGATTACGCCGGCATTCTGCGGCAACTCAGGGCGCTCAATCCGCGTGCGCCCATCTTTCGCGCGCGTCTGGAGTATCGCCATTGGGTGGACTATCGCACGCGCCAGCCGCGTCATTCCCTGGGCGCTCTACTGGATGCGCCAGTGGCGGCATTCTGCGGTTTGGCGAATCCGGCGAGTTTCTGGGGAACATTGCGATCCCTCCAGCTTCCGCCGGTGTTTCATTGGGCTTTCGACGATCATCATCATTACAGTTGCGCGCAAGTGGAGCGCCTGGCGGCCCAAGCCAAGATGCACGGATCGAATGTGCTGCTGACAACCGAAAAAGACGCGATGAATTTGCCCGACAGTACCGTCTCGATTCTGGATCACGCAGGCATCGAGGTGTATTGGCTCAAGATTGGCGTTCACCTCGAAAAAGAGGACCAGTTGCTCGAGTTGATCGCTAAGGCGTCGAAATGGAATAAATCATCAGCCCGTTCACATTCGGAACTAAGAGATACCCGTTGACGGCGGCGACATCGCCCATGCCGAATTGCGTCATGAAGGGATACAAGACTGGAGAACTGGGCGTGCTGGCGTCGACAATCATCAGGCTGCTCGGTCCGGTCGGATCCGTGGACGGAGGATTGTTGACGATGGCGAAAATGCCTGAGCCCAGCTCCAGGGGTTGTACCACGTAAGTTCCCGTGGTCGCGATGTTGGTTGTCACGTTCGCGATTCCTAGCGGGCCGTCCACATTGTTAATGTTCATGGTGGAAAGCGTCAGGTTGCCCGTGATGCTGAAGTCAGGGACGCCCGGATTACGAAAGCTAGTGGTATTGCCCGCCACCAGCAGAAGAGAGTTATCGTAACCCAGGCCAAGAAAGATGCTGGCGTCCGCAACCGTGACTTGCTCCACTCCCTGCATGCTACTGGGAGTGCTGATATTCACTACGTCCAGCGCCGCGTTTCCGCTGGTGCTGGCTCCGCTGGCCGTCGTGCTGGCGATGTACGCGGTGTTCGGGTAGCTGTCGTTCGTTGATGCCACTAACGCCAATGAATTTGGCATCACGCTGGTGCCGCTAGATCCCGGCCCACTCGATAGCACGGAAAGCAGCTCGGGAAACAAGGAACTAAACTCGTAGACGGCAAAGTTCCCATCCTGCGCGCTGATGGAGGTTCCGCTGGTCGTGAACCAGCTGGTGCTGACATAACCCTCTGTTCCGAGGAAGCTGATGTCGTTGAGAAAGGTGTACGGCGTGGTAGGTAGCTGCGACAAAAGCACAGGGCTCTCCGGATTGGAGAGGCTGTACACCGCGAAAGTGGGCGCGCTGCCGGGGCCCACGATGTCCACCAGTAGAGGCTCCGAAGTGGCGGTGTTGATGGCGCACTTACTGCCGTTGCCCGCCAGTTGGGTATCGCCGAATTCACCAACGTAAGTGGGTGCGCTGGCGCTGTCGGTGTCGAGGATGTAAATGCGATTCGGGCCGCAGATGTAGGTGTAAGGAGTATTGGGATAGATGACGATGCTGCTCGAAACGCCGCTTGCAAAGACCAGCTGGCCAACCAGAGTGAGGTAGGTGGGAGGCGCCGTTCCCGATCCCGAAACCGACACCTCCGCCGAAGCGCTAACATATCCGCCTACCGTGATCACCAGCGGATAATCCGCCGTGCCGAGCGTTGAGGGCACCGTGATGTTGGCCTGTGCGAGGCCCGTGAATCCAGGCGTCAACCCCAGGAACTGGACGGTGGCGCTGACGCCGCCGATAGTGGCCGTGGCCGTTCCCGTGGCGCTCGAAAGCGGCGAATCGGGCGTAGCCGTTCCATCGGCCACGGGATTGTTCAGTGCGCCTTGTCCCGTCAGATACACCACCAGGATGGCACCGGCCACCACCGGGTCGCTCGCGGAATTTGTGGAATTATCCACGGCGTTCTGAGCCACTGCATGATTGCTGGTGTCCTGGAAAATCCCCGGTGAGCTGCTGACTACCGTGACAGTGTAAATGGCGCTTTGACCGCCATCGCGCGAGATGTACAGATTCGCCGTTCCGGCTGCCAGGTCGCTCGGGACTTGAAAGTTGATCTGGGTTGCGCTGACGTACAGCAGCGGCACCGACGTCTGGTTGAGGTAAACCGTCGCACCGGCCATGCTGCGCGGCAGCGGAAAGCTGCTGGCTCCCTGGGTGGAATCGGCCAGGTTGGTCCCGAAAATGGTAGCCAGCTCACCCGGCGCAACTCGCGGTGCGTAGCTGGCGGCATCTGTTACCAGATCGATCACCGATTGTGCTTCCGCTAACGAGTGAGTAAATAAAAGTAAAGGGATTATGGCCAGGGACCGCATGAGGCTTCAAAAAACCTTTGACGTTCGCCCAGCGGCATTCGTTCAGGTTTTCGCAGCAGGCACGGAACACCTTGGAACCGAGGTGGCTTTCAATCGGGCGCTCAACTCGGCTTCGCTGAGCTTCCCCATCCATCGGGACACGCGGCCGGGACACGCGGCGCCGGTTGCTGGACAACACAGCAAAGGCCTGGCGAGCCATGGGAAACAACTCCGGACGCGCCAATCGCAGAGCCCAGCCGCGAGCGCCGCCGGTGCTGGAGTTCGCGATTCGCGAATCGCGAATAAATCGCGGTCTGCGCGGCGGCAAGGGCGTGCAACAGGCCTGTCCGACTAAGAAGTCACAACTATCTCGACCGCCCGACGGGCCAACATTGCGAATAGCGTCGGGAAGGCGGCGTCGGTGGCTGTGGTTTCTTGCGCGATCCAAGCTTATGAATGCACTCTGTAGTAGCCGAGGACGGCATTCGGTCCAGCGCGGCATGTTCATGTACGAATGCGCCACGGCTGTCGGGGCCGCAATATGGCTGGTATGGGGATCCCTGAACGGTGGGTTTGCGATCCAGCAGAAAGACGGGTGGCTGGCCGCCGTTGCTTTGCGATCTATATAGCGCCGGTCGTCGGTCTGAACGTGTCGCGGAGATCGGAATGGGAGCCGCTCTTTCAACCCACGCCAGGGAGGATCACGGCGGCGCGCGCCGGGCTGACTTTGGCTTTCGCCAATTTTCAGTTCTGGCCACTCTTTGTTCCGCAATTATTCGCTCTCCTCCTTCCTTCCTTTGCACTGCTGAGTGCTACGGTCAACGCGCTAGATTCGGCGTTTCTTATGGCCAATATTCTCCCTGGCATTGCTCGGTTCCGCACCGGTCAAGGGTCGGCGATATCGCAAATCACCCGGCCAGTCAGATTGTTCGAGCGCGCGCCCGAGATGGGCTTTGAGGAGTGGTCCGATGGAATCGCAGCGCTGGCGCGGCTGATATCGGACGAGCCTTCTTTGCATCAAGCTTGGATCGAAAAGAAACGATCAATGCCAAAGATCGAGGACTATGTGGAACTCCACGCTGAGATATTCGTTCAACTCGAGTCGGAACGATGTCTGAAGGCTTACGCCGGCCGCCTGAGTGCCAAGAGGCTTCGCGCTATACGGAAATTTCTGGACGCGATTCATAGATTTGACCGGTACTTCAATGCGGACGCGTCTCTACGTGACCCGAAGATTCTGCTGTCTTCTCCCAAGTAGGTAAACGTTCGCAACGCGGCCGCCAAACTCAACGAAGAACCTTAACGGCGCCACGCGCGGTGCGTAGCTGGCCGCATCGGTGAACATAAGAATGAAATCATGGTGCCGAATCAGCACCGTGCTCGGTCGTTTAGAAGCGCTTGCGCTTTTGTAGCGCGCCTTCGTGGTTCAGTTCTGTCGGGTCTATTACTGTTTGATTAACAAACGGTAACCATAACTGTAACTCGGTACTTGGCTGGTATAATAAGGCCCATGGGCGAGTTTCGCAACGGTAGTCCCATGAAAAAGATCATCCTTCTCCGCCCGCGGGGTTTTTGCGCAGGCGTAGTACGTGCCATCGACGTGGTTAAGATTGTTCTCAACCTTTACGGCGCGCCGGTATATGTCCGTAAGGAGATCGTTCATAATCGCCACGTCGTGGACGAGCTACGTCAGGCAGGAGCGATTTTCGTAGAAGAGCTAAGTGAAGTGCCTGAGGGCGCGCGCGTGATCTTCAGTGCGCACGGCGTCTCACCGGCGGTGCGGCAGGAAGCCAAGGAACGCAAGCTTGAGGTGATCGACGCTACTTGTCCGCTGGTAACGAAGGTGCATCTGGAAGCCGTGCGCTTTGCGCGCCAAGACTACACCATTGTGCTCATCGGCCACGCCGGTCACGACGAGGTGATCGGAACCCTGGGTGAGGCGCCGCAATCCACGGTTCTCGTCTCTTCTGTCGAAGACGTCGACAAGCTGGAAGTGAAAGATCCTTCCAGAATCTCTTTTCTCACCCAAACCACACTCAGCCTGGATGAGACGAAAGATATTGTCGAACGCCTGAAGGAGCGCTTTCCGGCCATCAAGGGTCCCAAAACTCAAGACATTTGCTATGCAACCGAAAACCGGCAGTTGGGCGTCAAAGCTGTGGTGCCGCTGACCGACGTGCTACTGGTGGTAGGTTCTCAAAACAGTTCGAATTCGCGCCGCCTGGTGGAGGTTTGCGAAAACGAAGGCGTGCCCGCATATCTGGTGGACGATAGCACCGAAGTAAATCCAGCGTGGCTGGACGGTACGCATACGGTGGCCGTAACGGCAGGTGCATCGGCGCCGGAAAACCTGGTGCAGGAACTAATCCAATCGCTCGAAACGAAGTTCGGGTTTGACTACATGGAAGAGATGGAGCTCAAGGAAGAAGACGTGCGTTTCCATCTGCCCGCGGATTTGGAGCGATCGGCGCTTAAGCTAACTACCATCGCTCGCGTATGAGCCCGAAGCTGCAAGTCGCAGGCACTTTGGTGGAAGGGGCTACGCAAGCCGCGCGGCGCGCCACCGATTTTCTCACCGGCATCCAGTCTGAGCAAGGTTATTGGTGGGCGGAGCTTACCGCCGACACCACGCTCGAATCCGATTACATCCTGCTGCAACTCTGGCTGCATCCGCCAGTGAATGGCGCCTGGGATCCGCCCACCCGAGCCTTCATCGACAAGGCCGCTCAATCCATTCTCTCGCGCCAGTTGTCCGACGGCGGGTTCAACATTTATCCCCAGGGGCCAACCGACCTGAGCGCGACGGTGAAAGCCTATTTCGCGCTTAAGCTCGCCGGGTTGGACTACAACGACCTGCGGCTGACGCGGGCGCGCGAACGCATCCTCGCGTTGGGAGGCATCCAGGCCGCCAACAGCTACGTCAAGATCAATCTAAGCCTGTTCGATCTTTTCCCTCGGGATCATGCGCCGTCCATTCCACCCGAGATGGTGCTGGCGGGGAATTTCATTTACGAGATGTCGTCCTGGACGCGCGCCATCGTGATTCCACTCTCGATCGTGCATGCCATGAATCCGCGCCGCCCGGTGCCCGCTGGATTCAACCTCGAAGAGCTTTTCGTCGTGGATGGACAACAACTGGAGTTCCGCTTCGACCGGACAAGTTTCACCTGGCGCAATGTTTTTCTGCATCTCGACAAAGTTCTGAAGGTCTGGGAAAAATACGGCTCCCGGGCGTTGCGGCAGCGCGCCATTCGCAAGGCTGAACGGTGGATGCTGGAGCACACCCGGCACACCGACGGAGTAGCCGCGATTTATCCGCCCATGATGTACGTCATCATGGCCCTGGATCTGTTGGGATATGCGCCGGACAGTCCGGAGCGCGTGGAAGCGCAAAGCCAGTTCGACAATCTCATGGTGGACGATGGCGCAGATGGCGATCGGCGCTTCTTCTTCCAGCCCTGCTTCTCGGTGGTGTGGGACACAGGCATCGCGGCCTTCGCCCTCGGCGAAGCCGTGGAACCGCCGCACGACGCTCTGCGCCGATCGGCTGATTGGTTGTTGACCAAGGAAGTCCGCCGCAAAGGTGACTGGTCCGTGAAGCGCCCGAAAACCGAGCCTTCCGGCTGGTATTTCGAATTCGCCAATGAGTTTTATCCCGACATCGACGACACCGCGATGGTGTTGCTGGCGCTGAACCGCTCCAATGCGTCGCATTCGGAAGAGCAGCAAGCCTGCGAGCACCGCGCCATTCAATGGCTGTTCGACATGCAATCGAAGGATGGCGGCTGGGCTGCGTTCGACGTGGATAATGACTGGCGTCCGCTCAGTTTTGTTCCTTTTGCCGATCACAACGCGATGCTCGATCCCACCTGTCCCGACATCACGGGGCGTGTTCTCGAGGCGTTATGCGCCTACGGGTACGATCGCGCCAATCCCGCCATCGAAAGAGGCGTGCAGTACCTGATTCGCACCCAGGAAGAAGATGGAAGCTGGTACGGACGCTGGGGTGTCGACTATGTATACGGCACTTTCCTGGCCCTCCGTGGACTGGCTGCGGCCGGCGTAAGTGATCGTGAAGCGTACGTCCAGCGTGGACTGGAATGGGTCCGCTCGATCCAAAATTTTGACGGCGGTTGGGGTGAGAGTTGCGAAAGTTATCAACAAAAGAGTTTCGTGGCCGCCGCCAGCACTCCATCGCAGACGGCTTGGGCTGTGCTGGCTCTTTTGGCGGGTGGCGACACCACCAGCAGGAGCTTGCACGACGGTATCGAATATTTGCTTCGGACGCAGAAGGACGATGGAACGTGGGACGAAGAACTAGCCACCGGAACGGGATTCCCGCAGGTCTTCTATCTGTGCTATCACCTTTACCGGCATTCGTTCCCGTTGCTCGCGTTAAATACTTTTCTCAAGATCATGTCTGGCCCGAACGGGCGTTGACGGTGTGAAGCCGACGCTGGT
>JBEKLB010000361.1:0-7064 GCA_050010415.1 Bryobacteraceae bacterium
CCACTCCTCCCGCTGCCGACCGTCTCGTCAGCGACAACAACGCCGACTACGTCAAGGGACTGAGAGGCCTGGACGACAGCCTGGATGCCTTGGGACGAGCTTCGGCGGCGGATCGGGCTACCGCGATTCCCCAGGCTCTGGCGGCTCTTACGCAAGCCAAAGGCTCCGAGGCCGCGCTGGCCGACAAGTTCTTCGACGTGGGCAATCAGGGGCTGAATAAGCAACTGGGGGACCTTCTCGTTCAGCCCATCGACCTGGCGGCCATCTGGATTCCTGCTAACTCCGGCCGTTCCACCGCGGAAGGGAAGAATCGCGATCTGGCTCAATTCTGCAAGGAGATGGCTCCCATTCTGTCGAAATACCCCTTCAGCGCTTCCAGCCAGTCGGATGCTACGTTGATCGACATTGCCAAAGCCTTTTCGCCCACCGACGGTTACGTCACCAAGTACGTTCAACAATCCGGCGCGGACCTCGTCGTTCGCAAAGGGCCCGAGTTTCAGCCCAATCCCGCCTTGCAGGGCATGAAGGTCGCGCCCGAGTTGCTCTTGTTCCTGAACCGCGCGCAGGAACTGACCGACGTTCTGTTCGCGGAGGGAGGGATGATGCAGCCCAAGCTACGCTACGTTCTCCGCCCGGTTGCAGGGCAGAATGCACCCGGCCAGAATATCGTCGTCAAGCTGCTTTTGGATGGCAAAGAGCTCAGCTCCCAGGATCCTTTGCAGAAGACTTTCTATTGGCCCGCACCTGCGGGGAGCACCGCCGGAGCGGAGGGTACTGTGCAAGCTGGTACCTTCACCACCGGCTTCGGACGTTTCGAAGGACTTTGGGGCGTATTTAGACTATTCCAAAACGCGGATGATCGAACCTTCGGCGCCAAAACCGTTCAGTGGAGCGAGATCCGCGGTCTCGGCAAGTCAGTGGTTGCTCAGCCTTTAAACCCGCCGGTCAAGGTGGAGTTTGTCGAATTCCCCGGCGGTAAGGATCTGTTCAATCCCATCTTCTTTGAGTCCCTCCAGTGCCCTAGGAAGGCCGTTACCGTTAACTAGAATTTGGGAACTCCATCTCATTAGATCTGTGATATATTGACGCTAATCTGCTGACCGGCTGCAACGTCCAGGCCCTTTTGCTCACTTAGAGATGAAGGGCTGGTTTACTGGGAAGCGGGCAGGAAGGAATCTATGGCTAAAGAGAGCCTCCAGAAGAAACTGAGTCGAGTGCGTCCGCCTCGAGTTCACATTACCTATGACGTGGAAACCGGCGGAGCGATTGAAAAGAGAGAGATTCCGTTTGTGGTGGGAGTTCTCTCCGACTTGTCAGGCCAACCGGAAAAGCCTCTCCCAGCCATCAAGGAGCGGAAGTTTGTCGAGATCGACAAAGACAACTTCGACCGAGTGTTATCGCAAGTCAACCCCCGGCTAGCCTTTAAAGTGGACAACCGTCTCAGTGAGGATGACACCCGGCTGGGCGTCGAGCTCCGTTTTCAATCCATGGCGGACTTTGAGCCGGCTGCGGTCGCCAAGCAAGTCCCGGCTCTGCGAAAGCTCCTCGAACTCCGTAATGCACTTCACAATCTCAGGACCAGCTTGATTGGGAACGACAAATTGGATTTATTGCTACAGGAGGTCTTAACCAACCAGGAGACCTTACAGCGCATTGGGGCAGAGGCGGGTAGCGGATCCGTCGCAGACTCGGGTAAGGCGGAATAACCATGGCTACTGAATCCAAATCCAACGCGCCGGCGTCCGTCCTGCAAACCCAGACCGAAGGAAGTCTGCTGGACACCATTGTTAATAATGGCCGCCTGGGCCAAACCACCGAAGAGAAGACTAAAGGCAAAGGGTGGGTCAAGGAACTGGTGGACCAGGTCCTGGCGGGGCAGATTCGTGTCGCCAAAGACACCGACGAGATGCTCGGCAGCCGGATCAAGGAGCTGGATGAGCTGATCTCTGTTCAATTGAACGAGGTCATGCATGCTCCTGAATTCCAGAAGCTGGAAGGTTCCTGGCGTGGCCTGCAATACCTGACCACCAACACGGAAACTTCCACGATGTTGAAGATCAAAGTATTCAACATCAGCAAGAAAGACATCCTCAAGGACTTCACCAAGCAGAATGACTGGGAGCAGGCGGCGATCTTCCGGAAGATCTATGAGGAAGAGTACGGAACGCTCGGCGGCCAGCCCTATGGCTGTCTGATCGGCGACTACGAAATCACGCGCCATCCCGAAGACATTCAGCTCCTGACCAATATGGCGAACGTAGGCGCCGCCGCGCATGCACCGTTCCTGGCGGCTGCCAGCCCATCCTTGTTCAACTGGGAGAGCTTTACCGAACTGGGCGGCCCGCGCGATGTGGCGAAGATTTTCGATAACGACGCTTACGTGGCATGGAAGGATTTTCGCAAGAGCGACGACTCGAAGTATGTAGGTCTCTGCATGCCGCACATTCTCATGCGGCTGCCCTACGGCAAGGACACGTCGCCGGTGGAAGAGTTTGACTACGAAGAGAAGGTCGACGGACGGGATCACAAGAAGTATTTGTGGGGTAACGCAGCCTTCGCGCTGGGTGCTCGCATCACCAACGCCTTCGCCATGCATGAATGGTGTGCAGCCATCCGAGGCGTGGAAGGCGGCGGTTTGGTGGAGGGCCTTCCCGCCCATACGTTCCAGACCGACGATGGCGATCAAACCGTTAAGTGCCCGACCGAAATCGCGATTACAGACCGGCGTGAAGCCGAGCTTTCCAAGCTGGGTTTCATTCCGCTCTGCTACTACAAGGGGACTACCAACGCGGTCTTCATGGCGACGCAATCGGCCAACCAGGCGACCCAATATTTGAACGCGGATGCCAACGCCAATGCGCGCCTCTCGTCGCAATTGCAATATATCTTTGCCGTCTCGCGCTTCGCTCACTTTTTGAAGGGCATGATGCGCGACAAGATCGGCAGCTTCATGAGCCGGGAGCAGTGCCAAAAGTTCCTGAACGAGTGGATCAAGAACTACGTGTTGCTGGACGATTTTGCCAGCCAGGACGCCAAATCCAAGTTTCCGTTGCGCGACGCGCAAATCGAAGTTTCCGAAGATCCGGCCAAGCCGGGCGTATATACCGCGGTAGCCTTCTTGCGCCCGCACTTCCAGTTGGATGAACTGACAGTGTCGCTGCGTTTGGTGGCTCGGCTGCCGCAGCCGAAGGGATAAGGTTTCGATGGAGCGCGCACGGCTGTGCGGTCCGCGCGCTCTCCGGATGTAAGCACTGGCTGTGCGAGCGTATTAGCGCTGCTTGGCCTTTGCCGCACGCTAGTCCGATCTCTTTTTTAGGAGGATAAGACGATGTTTGATAGTTTTTTGAATGTTGATGGCATTCCTGGTGAATCCACAGACGACAAGCACAGTAACTGGATAGAAGTCTTGTCGTTTGGTCATGAAATGCTACAGCCGGTTTCTGGAACCCGAAGTTCCGCCGGCGGCGCGTCGGGCGGTGGCCGGGCCATGCACGGTGATTTCAGGATCACGAAGCACTGGGATAAGTCTTCTCCCAAACTCTACGAGGCGCTTTCCAACGGTAAACATCTGAGCAAGGTGACGCTGGATGTTTGTCGCGCTGGGGGCAGCCAGGTCAAGTTCATGGAAATCACAATGGAGCAAGTAATGATTTCCAAAGTGCATATCCACGCCCACGGTACCAATGGTTCCGAAGGCTCCAATGGCGCAAACGAGAATCTACCCGCGGTTCAGACCGACATGTTGCCGACCGAAACAGTTCATCTGAACTACGGCAAGATCACTTGGGTTTATACCCAACAGAAACGAGCTGACGGATCGGGTGGTGGCAACGTGACGGCGAATCACGATTTGACGACCGGCAAGGGATCGTCATAGAGCTCTGCCGGCCTGATCCATGGCGGACCGAGTTTATTTCAGCGAAGAACTGCTCCAGCCGATTTCGGCTGAGAGTCCCGCTGGACGGGATCTGCGTTATGAATCGGTTTTCAGCCAGATTCTAGAGGCGCGCCGGGCGGATGATCGTCTGGGCGTAGGGGCGTGGGAGAAAGAAGAAGGCCGCAAGGTCGCCGAATGGGACCGTGTGGCGGATCTCGCGCTCGGCGCGCTGAGGGAAAACACCAAGGATCTGCGGTTAGCTTGTTTTCTGACGGAGGCGGCCATTCATCTGGATGGCTTTGAGGGCTTGAGCGATTGTCTCCGGCTGATTAAGGAGCTGCTCTATCGCTACTGGGACCTTGGACTCTTTCCTTTGGTGGAAGACGGGGATCTCGATTACCGGGCGAGTTCGCTTACCTGGCTGAACGATCGGATGCCGGAGGTGATGCATCTCATCCCGATTACCGCCAGGGATGGCAAGGATGAGAACTACAGCTATGCCAGGTATCTCCAGGCGCGCCGGATCGGCACGGAGGACTCAGCTCAACGCGCCTCGGCTGACCTTCGGGAGACCATCGCCGGCCTTCGGCAGCAAGGCTGGATCACGATGGACGCCTTCGAGTCAGCCATTCGGGGGACCAAGCGAAGCGCTTTCGAGGCCCTTTACCTTCCATTCGAGCAAGCTTACGAATACTTCAAGTCTCTCGAAGCAATCGTAGACGAAAAATTCGCGCAAGCGGCGCCGGCACTGACTTCCGGCAAGGAAGCTTTCGAGGAACTGAAACGGCTGCTGGCTCCGATCCTCAAGAAGAAGCGAGAGGAAGAGCCGGACACAGCACCTGGCGACGGCGCGGCCGATGGGGCTGCCCAAGCTCCGACGGCGATGGCCGGGTTCTGGACGGCCGGCATGCCGTCGGATCAATCTGGATCATGGCAGGAAGCCGAGGCGCTGGTGCGGTCGGGAAAAATAGACCAGGGCCTGCAGCGGATGGCGCTTCTGGCCGCTCACGAGACCTCCGGGCGTGCCAGATTCATGCGCAAGCTGATGCTGGTTGATGTTTGCACCAATGCCGGACGGGAGCGCCTTGCCAGGACGGTTCTTGAAGAACTAAACCAGCAAATTACCGAATTCAAACTGATCCAGTGGGAAAGCTCGGCGCTGGTGGGCGCTGTATGGTCCAGATTGTATCGGCTCTACAAGAAGAGTGAAATGAATTCCGAGCTGGAGCAAGCTTCCACGCTATACAATCAACTCTGCCGTCTGGATCCATGGCAGGCTTACGTGGACTGTGAGGACTAATCTGATTCATGGCGATTATCGGATCACTGCTCGACCGTCTTACGGATTTGGAGCCGCGCAATTCGCGTGAAGTGCAACCTCCCGAATGGGAGCAACTTCGTGAATTCAAGAACAGCGTGGCCAGGGATCTGACCAACCTGCTCAACACGCGCCGCAACGAGAACGATATCCCAGACGACTTTCAAGCCACCCGGGAGTGCGTGGTGGCGTATGGTGTCCAGGATTTTACCACTGCTCCCATGGACCGCGAGGCTATCCGGCGCGCCATCGAACGCTCGGTGCGGATCTTCGAGCCGCGTTTGAGCCGCGTGCAGGTCAGCTTGGTGGAGGGCGGCGACTTTAACCTTTCATTTCGAATCACGGGATTGCTGCGCATGGACCCCGGCGTGGAATCGGTGGTCTATGATGCGGATCTGCCAAAGGAGTCGCGGCGCTTTCGCGTCCTGCCGGGTCGATGACCGATGAAACCTATCGGTATTACGAGCAGGAGCTGACTTTCTTTCGCCAGATGGCTGGCGAGTTCGCCGAGAAATATCCGAAAGTCGCTTCCCGCCTGCTGCTCGATCCGGGCAAGGAGAGCGCGGATCCGCATGTCGAGCGCCTCATCGAATCCTTCGCTTTGCTGACGGCGCGTGTTCGCCGCAAAATCGACGACGAATTCCCGGAAGTTGTCGAGTCGCTGCTGAACATGCTGTATCCGCACTTCCTGCGGCCTGTTCCGCCGGTTGCGATTGCGCAGTTTCAATACGAGCCGCAGCAAACCAGTCCCACTGAGCCGGCGCCGGTTCCGTCTGGGTCCATGCTCCACTCCAAACCGGTCAACGGTCAGGAAGGCAGCTTTCGGACCGTATATCCCGTCACGCTGTGGCCCCTTCGCCTCACCGGCGCTTCGCTGGTTTCGGTCGCTGCGTCGCAAGCCATCGGAGCTCCGGCGGATGCCTCCTGCGTATTGCGGATACAGTTGGATACGCTCGGAAGCTTGCCCTTGTCGGCATTCAAGATTCCGTACTTGAGATTCTTTTTGAACGGCGATAGTACGCAGCATCATCTGTTGTACGAGCTGTTGTTTGTGCATGCCGTGAAAGTGCAGCTGCGGGCCCGGCCTAGCGGGGCCAAAGCCGAGCCAATTGTGCTCGGGACCAACAGCATTCGTCCCGTGGGATTTGAGGCCGGCCAGGGACTCCTGCCCTACTCGGACCGCAGCTTTCTCGGCTACCGTTTGCTCCAGGAGTATTTTCATTTCCCGCAAAAATTCTTCTTCTTTGACCTGGTTGGATTGGATACCGTTCCGCTCCAGCCACTGGGCAGTTCCTTCGAGATTTTGATTTTCTTCCGCGATTCGGAGTTGCGCGAGGAATTGCCGTCCATTATGCAGGCGGTGAGCGCGGACACGTTTCAGCTCGGCTGCACTCCGATTGTGAACCTCTTCGATCGCTCGGCGGAGACCATTCGAGTCTCGCAGGCTTTGACGGAATATCAGGTAATTCCCGATCGCCATCGCCTGAAGTCCATGGAGGTGTACTCCGTCGATCGAGTCACTTCCACCGTTCCCCACGCCGCCGAAGCCCAAATATACGAACCGTTTTATTCATTTCGGCACGCCTACCAGGGTCAGGAAGCACGCTGCTTCTGGTACGCCCACCGGCGTCCTTCGCCGCGCAAGGATGACGAAGGAACCGACGTGTTTCTTTCCCTGGTGGATCTCGATTTCAAGCCGGCCATCCCCGCGACGGAATTAGTGACCGTTCAGGTTACTTGCACCAACCGGGACTTTGTTTCGCGCCTGGTGTGGCGCCGGGAATGGGGAGAGCTGAATGGAGAAGGCTTGCCGCTAGTGCAAGCCAGATGCCTGGTGCCGCCCACTCGCACCTCTAGACCCCCCATGCG
>JBEKLB010000362.1:0-7059 GCA_050010415.1 Bryobacteraceae bacterium
CCGGAAGTCGAACGGAGCGGGCCGCTCCTCCTCCCCTATTTGGTCTTGCTCCGCATGGGGTTTGCCCTGCCAGACGGATCGCTCCATCCGCGGTGCGCTCTTACCGCACCTTTTCACCCTTACCGAAAACCGGGCTTGCGCCCCATCTCCGGCGGTATATTTTCTGTGGCACTTTCCGTGAAATCCGCTTTGAGCGAACCCCCCCGGCCGTTAGCCGGCATGCTGCCCTGTGGAGACCGGACTTTCCTCCCGCCAACCAGTTTCCCGATCCGCGAGCGACCACCCGTACGACAGGCCCGACTCCATTCTCGCAGAAGCCCGCGTGAGATGGCGCGTCTCGTTCAGATGCTGGCGCGGGAAGACTTCACGCCGTTCTACCAGGGCCCCGCGCAGTGTCCACAAAGCCAGCTGCAATTGCTGTAGGTTCCGGAATAGGCTCACCATCTTCGAGCATTCCACGAAGGTGGAGATCGATTGCGCCCTCGATAAGTTCACGGACTTCTTCCTGGGATTCGCCTGCTGCGACACAGCCTGGCAGATCGGGCACATAAGCACCCCAGGACGCAGGCCCTTTTTCGTAGATTACGAGATACTCCATCAACTGCTATTACACCATCCGACGCAATTGGAAAGCTCATTGAGGCGCGCCCCCTCGGTCCGGAAGCTCAGTCTGACGGACGCTCAGGAAACCGCCGTAGCGGCGCGCTCCTGGCCTGCGTCGGCGGACGGCTCGCCACGGGATTCGTGGTAATCCATCTCCGTGTTGACAGCCCAGATATTCGTCTTATCGCGTCGGCCTGCGATGATGTTGTCCACCGCCGTCATGGCCGTCAGCATGGAATGGTCCTGATTGTTGTACTTGTGCATGCCATTGCGGCCGACCAAAAACAGATTGTGGTAGCGATCCACGAACTCGCGAACGATAGGAAAGCGGTCATAGGTCCCGAAGTACGCCGGGTACGTCTTTTCCATGTGAATGACGGTGCCGTCCACATAGTCCTCGCGAGCGGCAATCCCCATCTTCTCCACTTCACCGAGCGCCAGCGCGATCATGTCCTCATCGGACTTGCTCCACAGTTCGTCGGTGTCGTTGCAGAAGTACTCCAGGCCGATCCACACTCTCTCCGGATCGCCCACCATGTAGGGGCTCCAGTTGTTGAAGATCTGCATGCGGCCTACCAGCACATCGGGTTCCTGGATGTAAATCCAGTTGTCCTTCAACAGCCGTTCGCCTGGCTCGCTCCGTTCAGGATCTTTGATGTTGAGCCGTTTGAGCAATAGCCCCACCGTGATAAAGTCGCGATACATCAGGCCGTCGCTCACCTCCGACACTTCAGCGGGAGGCGCGGTATCAAAGGCTTGCACCAACTCCTTCACCGGCATGGTGGAGAACACATACTGCGCGGGAAAAAAGTGCTGTTCGCCGCTATCGCTGCGCGCGGTAACGCCAGTCACGCGGTCTCCCGAGGTGTGAATGCCGCACACCGTCCATCCGGTAAGAATCTCGCCGCCACCGGCGCGCACACGGCCGGCAACTTCTTCCCACAGTTGGCCGGGGCCCAGTTTCGGGTAGAGGAACTTTTCGATAAGCGAGGTCTCGGTGTCTTTTTGGCCGATTCCGTTGGAACGCCCGCCGATGAGCTTTTTGAAATGATGCAGCAGCGCCTTGCGCAGAGAAAGGCCCTTGATGCGCTGTGCGCCCCATTCCGCGCTGATCTGTTCGCATGGCACGCCCCACACTTTTTCGGTGTAGCTCTTGAAGAAAGTTCGATACAGATGCCGGCCGAAACGGTTAATGAGAAAATCCTCAAGTGTCTTCTCCGGACGGATAGGCCGCATGGCGCTGACCATATAGCTGATGCCCGCCTTGAAGGCGCGGAGCGCGCCCAGATTTCGCAGCGTGGTCGCATCCAGCTTGAGCGGATAGTCGAAAAGCTTTCTCAGGTAAAAGATGCGTGACTTACGCGGCCGCACCAGCATCACCAGATCGTCGAACTCGGGGTCCGGCGCCGGCCCATTCACGGCCGCCTGTGCGGCAAATGCGCGCTCCTGGCTTTGATAGACCAGACGATGGTTGTCTTCGCTGGTCTGCTCCACCGGCAGCATCGAAGTCCACCAATCCATCACGCGATCGGACTTGGAGAAAAACCGGTGCCCGCCGATATCGATGCGATTGCCGTTGTATGCCACGGTGCGCGAGATGCCGCCCATATAGGCGCTCTTCTCCAGTACCAGTGGCTTCACGCGGGTTCGCCGCAGCAACTCCAGCGCAGCGGTCAAACCGGCAGGTCCCGCGCCAATTATGACTGCCGTTCCTCCAGGGGTCTCTATCATCGACAAATTTTCAGCGGGCGTATTGGCTTCGCGGGCAAACTTCGGCTTCCCTCAATCTAACCATAGAAGCGTTCCTTGGTGCAAAAGTTTCGAGATATCTTGGTAACAGGTCCCGACAATTCTTCGTCTAAGTACAAATCAGCCGGATGGACTCAGCCACAGTTACACAAAGTGAGGCCTCAGTAGAAGCGCGCGAGATTTCCACGCCTGCGAACGCTCGTCATTACGCGCTCGTCTATGGGGCCGTGGCCGCCTATGCCCTGCTGGTGGCGGTGACCATCCATTTTCATGAGCCCTGGGCCGACGAAGCACAAGCCTGGTTGCTCGCCCGCGATGCCAGCCTGGCTGATCTTTGGCGCAACCTGCTGCATTACGAAGGCTCACCCGGGCTATGGCAAACCTTGATCCACGCCCTGATTCGGCTGGGCGTGAGCTATTCCGCTTACAATTTTGTTTCAGCCATCTTAGCGCTGGCCGCCGTGTTTCTTTTGCTTCGATACGCGCCCTTACCGCTTTTTATTCGGATCTTGCTGCCCTTCACTTACTATTTGTGTTACCAATATGCGGTCGTTGCCCGCAGCTATGCTTTAATTGCACCTTTACTATTTGCAATCGCTCTTATTTATAGACAAGCTCCGCGCAAGCTCAGCTTGATTACTGCGCTCCTGTGCCTGCTAGCGGCCATAAGCACCCACGGCTTCCTGCTTTCAGCGAGCCTGTGGGCGGCCCTGTATGCGCCATTTGTCTTGAGCTGGGACCGCGTGCACGCTCCTGAGCGCCTGAAGCTTGTGACTGCCGGCATCGCATACTGGTCCGTCCTGGCGTTTTTCATACTTTGCGCGTGGCCGGCCAAGGACGTGGCGTTCGCCGAGCACCGGGGCTTGGGCAATCTGCATTTGTTTCCCGATGTCGCCAAGGCCACTATCGCGGGAGCCTTCACCGGCCAGTGGATGGTGTCACTCTTCTTGATTGCCCTCTCAGTGCCGTTTTTGTGGCGCGGCGGCGGGCTGTTCTTCTTTGCGTTGGCAAGCGCCGCTTTCATCCTTTTCGGAACCATCGTCTACGCTCAGTTGTGGCACTTCGGCATTCTGTTTTTGGCCTGGCTGTTTGCGATCTGGATCTCGGCTTATAAGACCCGGGTGACCGGGCTCACTCTTTTCGCTCTGCTGGGCGTCATCGGATTTCAATTCTATTGGACTGCCTCCGCCATCCGCTACGATTGGAGTCACGCATACTCGGGGAGTCTCGCCGCATCCAAGTATTTGAAGCAGGATCTTGGCCCCAGCGGCCAGGCGCCCGGCGGACTCTACGCCGAAGGTTATTCATCCACGGCGATTCAGCCTTATTTCTCTCGAAACATATTCTCCGACTTTCACCAGGGAGATCGCCCGGCTTACTGGGACTGGTCCAAACGGAACACCGCCAATGATCCCGTCGCGCTCTTCGCGTCGGATCGGCGTGAGCAGGTTCTGGTGGGCTATAAGAACGGATTCGAGAAACAGCATTGGGCCGATCTTCTCGCACTCTTAGGCTACCGGCTCACGCGGCACTTCGATGGCAACACCTTCTGGCAAACTGGCGTGTTTGAATCCGAGGCTTTCGATCTGTATCGCCAGGTCTCTCGTCCCCACGCGGCTAGCAGCGTGAATACGAACGATCTTTCCAAAGCTGCTCAATTGATGGACGGTTTCTACGGCATTGAAGGCGGGCAATGGCGTTGGACCGCGAGGAATTTTTCGGTCCTGCTCATGGCGCCCTCCGGCTCAGACCGAACTGGAGCCCAACTGTCGCTCAAATTCTATCTTTCCGAGGCGCAGGTTCAGAAGTCTGGCGCTATGACCGTGAGCGCTGAAATCGGTGGCCACAGCCTGCCCGCGCAAACCTTCGCGAAACCGGAAGTCTACACCTATTCGGCTCGCGTACCCGCCGAGGCCTTGCGCTCGGGCTTAGTCGCTGTCGATTTTCGACTGGACAAATCCACCGTCGGGCTCAATGGTGACGGACGCGATCTAGGGATCGTGGTCACTGCGGTCAGTCTCGGCCCAGCGTCCCCGGCGCAATAGAACCCTCCGAGCGGCGGCTCGAATTTCGCGACAAAAGAAAGAAACGCCCAGCCTGGCTCACGGTAGCAGTGTGCGTGCCGCCATCTGAACCCTCCGCAATGCCGCGCAGCGCCTCTGGAATCATGAAATCGCGTTCCGGGCTGCAGCGGATCAAAGCGGCCAGGTCCGAAGCTGCTCCGCTATCGATGAGCGTCGCTTCCGGATGCAAACTATCGGGCAACTTCCAGGCTCGAAGCCGCTGCTCATAGACAGGCAGCAATCGCGGAAGCGAGCAGAGCTCGTCGCCGCTCACGATCATGCCCAGGCGATAAAAGAACTCGGACGTTTTTGTCGCGTCCAGAGGCGTGAGATATACATAACGGATCTTCGGCAGGTCCACCACGGACGCATAAAACTCATCTTCTGGCGAGACGATCAGCAACTCATTGGTTCGGCGCAAATGGCTGTAGCTGTCGAGCGCATCGGCGGAGGGAGCGGCCCGGGGGCCATCGCGGAGCCCCCCTATTTCATCGGTTGCCGCGATTCCGAATCCCGCGATTACTACCGCGAACCCGAGCCATGCGAGCTTGCCGCGCAACAGCGGAGAAAACTCGATGGTCATCAACACCAGCACAGGCAATAGCGGCATTAGATAATAAGCTGCGCGCGTTCCGAACACCAGCAGACATGCCGCCGCAGTCAAGAACCACGCCGCGAGCAAACGCGTCTCCCTCCGCTTCCACCCCATCACGATCCACGGAACGCTGGTCGCCCACAGCGCCAGGAGGATGGGGTCGGTTCCGAGCAGCGTTCGGAAGTAAAACCAAAGGTTGGTGTCCCCGGTATATCGCGATGGCGCGGTCAGGCCAGAGCCGAGCAATTGAAATCGGACGTATTCGGCAACGAACCAGTCCCGGTGAACCACAAACTGATAGACGTGCCAAGGCGCGGCTACTATCGCCGCCACGGCGAACGCCACCAAAACCTTTCTCCACGGCGGACGCTCCTTCGATCCCGCGAAAATCCAGTAGACCGCGACGATCAACAGCGGCAGCAATCCCGCCGCGCTCTTGGTCATGACCGCGGCGCCGGACAACACCCCGAACAAGACCACCGTACGGCGCCGTTCCCAATGCGGATCCAACACCATCACAAACATCGCCGCCACGACGAACAACGTCAGCAGCGCATCGGTCATGAATTTTCGGGACATGGACGGGAATATGGACGTCCCTAGCAGCAGCATTACTCCCGCCAGGGCAGCCAAGGCCGGCTGCGATCGCCTCACCCACCCATAGACCAACACGCAGCACAGGACGCCCGCCGCGAGAACCGGCAACCGCAGCGCCAGCGGATGGATCACCGCCACGCGCATACTCGCCGCCCCGGCCCACATCAACAGGGGCGGTTTGTTGAGCATGAACCGGTCCAGGAATATGGGCGTCATCCAATCGCCGGTTCGAACCATGCGCGCCGCGGCGTGCCCATAGACCGCCTCGTCCTGCGCGCCGGCGTGCAGCAGCGGATCGACATAGCCGCTCGCCAGACCCGCACCGTTGATGCCGAATCCCAACGCGATCGCCGCGATCACTCCGATAGCGGCGAGTTCAGCGGTTATGCGGTTCGGAGCGCTCACGGATTTGATATTGTAGCTCTGCGGTACTTAGGAGGTTGTCTTGGCACGTTCTTCGATCCTTGCGCTAGCTTGCTTCACTGCCGTTTCGGTCGCGTTTGGTGACGATCTGGGCGGAGCACAGGTTCCCGAAATTCCCTTTGAGTCGGTTCCCAATTTCCTCAAACTTCCACCCGACCTGTACCTGGGTGAGGCATCGGGCGTAGCCGTGAACTCGAAGCGTCATATCTTCGTCTTTTCGCGCGGCAACACCACCGGGCCCGCCTATGCGGCCGCCGCCGCGCAGATCCTCGAGTTCGGACCGGACGGAAAGTACATCCGCGAAATTGGCCACAACCTCTACGCCTGGTCCTTCGCGCACGCCATCCGCTTCGACAAAGACGACAACCTCTGGGCTGTCGACAAAGGTTCAGACATGGTGATCAAGTTCAATCCCGAGGGCCGCGTGGAGATGGTGTTCGGCCGCAAGAAAGAAGCCTCCGACGAAGGTGCGGAGGCTTGGAAGCATCCCAGGCCGCCACTACCCGCCACTAACGGCCAGTTCCGCCAGCCCACCGACGTCACTTGGGACACGCAGGGCAACATCTTCATCAGCGATGGCTACATCAATTCGCGCGTCGCTAAATTCGACAAAAATGGCGATTGGGTGAAGCAATGGGGTACTCCCGGCAGCGGCCCCGGCGAGCTCAACACTCCGCACAGCATCGCTTCCGATGCGCAAGGAAACATCTATGTCGCCGATCGAGGGAATCGGCGCATCCAGGTGTTCGATCCCGACGGAACCGTGCTGCGCCAAATCACTATCGATGTCCCGGTTCCCCCGGTCGTCCACATGTGGATGGGGAATCCTCCAACCGCCGCTCCACCCGCATCCACGGTCGGAACCGCGCCGCCGAACGGCACCATGCAGAGCGGATCGCCTTGGGCTATTTGTATCACTCCTGGTCCGACGCAGTATCTTTACAGCGCCGACGCTTATCCGGGACGAATCTATAAACTGACGCTGGACGGCAAAGTGGTCGGCGTTCTTGGTAGCATGGGCCACCAACT
>JBEKLB010000363.1:0-7058 GCA_050010415.1 Bryobacteraceae bacterium
ATTGCAGGATCACCGGCGCCGTGGGGCCGCCGCCCAGCAACTGCGATGCGGCGCTTTCATCCAGGAGTAGATCCTTGTCGGCGGTGACGCCCCAGCTTTCCAGCAATCCGGTGAGCGCGGCGTTATCCGCGATCGGTTTATGTCCAATTTGCAGCGGAGGATCAAGCATAAACAGCGCTCTCCCGCCGCCTTCGACGTATTTCTTGATGGCGTCCACTTCAGGCTGAATGTAATCGCCGGTTGGACCGGCGATCACCAGCAAGGTGCAATCGGCTGGCACTTCGGCTTTCTGCAGCAGATTGACGCTTTGAACTTTGTAGTTATCTTTGGTAACGATGGCTTGGAAGCCGGAAAAGCCGCTGTCCTGGGAAGAATCGTCCAGCCGGTGTTCGCCGTGGCCAGAGACCACGCAGACTTCACGTTCGCCGCCCTTGAGAGCGCGGATCAACGCGCCGGTGACGCCTTCTTCGTCGAACGTCTTAGCGTCTTCGCGCCGCGCTCCCACAGTCACCACCGCTTCGCCTTCGCGCGTGACGTTTTCGGCGCGCGCCAGAGTGGGGTTTTTCAACAGGTCGACATACTGGATGTGCAACTTAGGCGAAAGATTGTGGTAGCGATCGAGCAGATCCTTGGCGTTCTGCATTCCGTTGGCACGGTCGAAGTAACTGATGGTGACATCCTGCTTCAGATCGCCGACCACCTTCTTGGTTTGATCGGACAAGGTGAAGCGCTTATTCGCGGTTGCATCGTAGGACTTGTTGTAGCGGTTGGCGAGAAAATTCGCGACCACTAATACCGCCAGAATCACGATGATGTAAACCGTCGCATAGGCGGCGTACTTAGTCTGTCTGGTCTGCATCCAACTGTTATTCACTTACGACCTCCACCGCAGGGATTCCATGGATCGAGAGGTGAGAAAAAGCCCCAGGAAGATCATGGAAAGGTAAAATATCGCGTCCTTTGTATCCAGGACGCCTTTGGAGAAGGAGTCATAATGCGTGATTACGGAAAAATAGGCGAGCACCTTTGCCCAGGTCGCCGTTTCGTATCCCGACACCCACTCCAGAACCCATAGCAAGAGGCAGACGCCGAATGTAGCGGCGCCGGCGATGATTTGATTCTTGGTCAGCGAGGAGATGAAAGTCCCGATGGCCAGCAGGCCGCCCGCTTGCAATAAAAGGCCCAGGTATCCGATGGCCAGCGGCTTCCAATCCGGGTTGCCGTAGCGGAACAGGAACGCGAAGTTGATGGCGCTGAACAGGAGCAACACTCCGTAAAGCATCACTGCGGCGAGCCACTTGCCGACGATCACTTCGATGTCGCGAATGGGCGAGGTAGCAAGCAGTTCGATGGTGCCCAAGCGTTTCTCTTCGGCGAACAGGCGCATGGAAATCATGGGTATAAAAAACAAACCCACCACGCCGATGTTCGAGAGCAAGGGACGGATAACATATTCGTTCACGCTCATCGGCATGGGCTGGCCGCCCATTTGCGATTGCAGGCTGGCGGCGTTGAAATATCCGACGGAGTTCCAGAAGAAGAACCCAAAAATGATGGCAAACATCGTCAGCAGCAGGTAAGCTACCGGCGAAACGAAATAGCTGTTTAGCTCTTTTTGGGCGATAACCCAGATATTCCTCATTGGCTCTCTCCTTGCGCCACGGCCTCGACGGGTTCGGGCTCCTCGACTTTTTCTCCGCCGGTTAATTGCAGGAAGACTTCTTCCAGGCTCATAGCCGAGGCACGGAGTTCGTTCAGATTCCATCCGGACTCGACGATGGCGCGCGCCAGATCGCCACGAATGAAACGATCTTTCAAGCTCTCCACTTCGAACACCGAGCGGTTTTCTCGCGAGTCCTTCAGCACCACGCGGCTAACGCCGTTGACCGTTTCCAGGCGATGCTGGACGATCTGCGAGTCGACAGCGCCGTTGCGGCCTTCCACTTCGAGCAGCACCGATTCAGCTCCGCGCGCGCGGGCTTGCAGGTTGTGCACCGAATCCGTCGCCACCAGCTTCCCCTTATTGATGATCAGCACCTGTTCGCAAGTCTGTTCCACTTCCGGCAGGATGTGAGTGCTCAGGATGATGGTGTGGTCGCCGGCCAGGCTTTTAATCAGATCCCGCGTTTCGTTGATCTGCTTGGGATCCAAGCCGGCAGTGGGCTCGTCCAAAATGAGAACATCCGGATTGTGGATGATGGCCTGAGCCAACCCGACGCGCTGGCGATAGCCTTTCGACAGTTTGCCGATCAGTTTCGCGCGCACGTCGGCCACGGCGCAGCGTTCGGCCACTTCGGTGACGCGCGCGGCCAGAGTAGCGCCGGACATGCCTTTGAGCTTGCCGACAAATGTGAGGTATTCTTGCACCTCCATTTCGTGATACACGGGCGGAGTTTCCGGAAGATAGCCGATCCTTCTTTTCACTTCCATCGGCTGTTCCAGCACGTCGAAGCCGGCCACCGTGGCAGTGCCTTCCGAAGGCGGAAGGAAACAGGTGAGAATGCGCATGGTTGTGGTCTTGCCGGCGCCATTCGGTCCCAGAAAGCCAACAATCTGGCCTTTCTTCACTTCGAACGAAATGTGATCCACCGCAAGCGTGCGGGCGTATCGCTTCGTGAGGCCTTGAACTGTAATCATAAGTTAGTCTCGGAGGAACTGCGATGACTGGCCGGAAGCGCCTCCGAGGAGGCCTCCGATCAGGCTGCTTTCACATGATAAAAATCGCTGGAGGCGAATGTCAATTTGGCTAGGAGCTTGGGATTGGCTTAAGTCGCCTCGTTGTCTCGATAGGTTAGACGTTGATGATATCATTCCGTCAGGGCAAAACCCATGATTTGGATGCCCGCGTCGACATAAATTATATTGCCGGTGACGCCACGGCCCAGATCGCTGCCTAGAAAAACAGCAGTATCAGCCACTTCCGCTGGATCGGTATTGCGGCGGAGGGGAGCCAGCCGGGTTGAGCCGTCGAGCATCTTGGTGAAGTCACGAATGCCGCGCGCGGACGTGGTTTTGACGGCTCCCGCCGAGATTGCGTTTACACGAATGTTACACGGGCCGAGATCGGCCGCCAGATATCGCACGGAAGCTTCGAGCGACGCTTTAGCCACGCCCATTACATTGTAATGTTCCACCACGCGGGTGGAACCCAGGTAAGTAAGCGTCATGATGGAACCACCGCCGGGCTTTCCCTCATCGCCCGTTTTCGCCATGAGAGGCGTTGTGGCGCGCGCAACTGCAACCAGCGAGTAGGCGCTGACATCCTGAGCGAGGGCGAATCCAGCCCGCGACGTTTCAACAAACGGGCGGCTCAGGTCCTCACGATTGGCGAACGCGATACTGTGAACCACGGTGTCCAGCACCAGGCCCTGGCTCTTCAGCTCATTAGCTAAGGCGTCCAGTTGGGCGTCCTGGGTTACATCGCAGGGTAGCACCTGCTGAACCTTGAGGCCGGCGGCCAGTTCCTCCACGGTTTGTTTTTGGCGCTCGCCCTGGTAAGTGAGGATCACCTGCGCCCCTTCTCGAACAAAGGCTTGGGCGATGGCGTGGGCGATGCTCCATTTATTGGCGACTCCGAGGACAAGGGCGACTTTGCCCTGCATCAGTTGGGACATGAGCTAACTATTGTATCGCGCGAGCCTGGTTCCGTTGACGCAGAGTCTTGTCCAATACAAGATGCGCCTACGCCGCCGGGGTGACTGCGTCGGATCCGCCCCACAGGTTCATCGTGTTGAGTTCATCGCGGCCGCAAGCCTTCAGGTAGCAGAAGAGCTGAGTGCGGTAGGCGGCGTGGCCGCCTAGCACGAGATTCACGATGAGCGCCCCGCGGGTGGTTTTGCTTCCGAACATGTCCATACTGGCGCGGAAATCCGCATCGGTCCACGTGCCCAACAGGTTGGCGTATTGGCCGGATTGCTTTTGTATCGCCGCGACCGCCTGGTCGAACGTCATGCTCTTGGCGGCTGCTTCGGCCGGAGTCCAGAGCGCGCTCAATGTGGGCCGGTCGAAAGTCCCGGTCTGGATTACGGCAATCTGCGTTGGACCCATGACCGCCATGTACTGGAGCAGTTCGAGCGTGGTGCGCTGCGTGGGGCTGGGCCGGTAATCGAGCTTTGAGCGATCCACTTTCCCCGCCAAATGAACCAGGATGCGAACTTCGTTTTGGAGCGCGGCAATCAATTCATCTTTAGTCAGAACCATACCTGGAATTATAGCGGGCCGGCTTGCTAATCTTCGCGAATCTTAAGAATCTGGAAGAGATTGCTGTAGTCGTCGGTCCAGGGGCGCAGGTTCGGCCGGATGCGCGCGGGTTGAACGCTGGACGATTTAAACGCCGCGTCGCGGAAGATGGCCGCGTCGCTCGACACCAGCACCCAGTCGCTATTCGAGAAATAGTCCTTCTCTTCGTCTTCATCGTCGACGTCAATGGCGGCTTTGCCGAAGTCGCGTGCGCTGCCCGAGACCACCGGCACCAGGTCGAGATAACGATTCGACACATGCACGGCTAGAACGCCAGTGGGTTTGAGATGCCGGAAGTAGAGCGCGAACGCCTCGCGCGTGAGCAGGTGAACGGGAATGGCGTCACTCGAGAAAGCGTCGATGGCCATAAGATCGAATTGCTGGCTGGGCTGCGCTTCGAGCGTCAGGCGCGCGTCGCCCAATAGCACCTGATGGTCGGCCTTGCAATCGCCGAGGAAGGTGAACCAGGTGCTGGCGATGGAGAGCGCGAGCGGATTAATCTCGTAAAAACGGAACACGTCGCCAGCGCGGCAGAAGCTGGCGGTGACGCCGGCGCCGAGTCCGACAACCGCCACGCGGACAGGGCCGCGACGCTGCAAGTAACCCATGGCGCGGCCCATCCCCGAAAAAGGGCCGTAGTAACTGGTGGGCTCGTCGCGATGAGCGGCGTCGAGCAACTGAGTGCCGTGATTGATGGTGCCGTGGATCAAGCGGCGGACCGCGGTGTCTTCTTCGTCCGCGGGGATGTCGCGAACACGCAGGACGCCGTAGAAGTTGCGCACCGATAGACGGAACACCTTGTCGGCGCGATGCTTCTCATAGCCCAGATGGATGGCCAGGCCGACGGTGAAGGCCAGCATGGCGATGCGAACCGCGGCCACTGGAATCTTGCCCGTCCAATTCTGCGGCGAGATCCATAAAACGATAGCGGCGAGCAGGCTGCATGCCACCATCGAGAGCGGCAGTTCGAAGTAGGTGTGAAAAACGTGCGGCGCGAAGATGGCCACGAAGACGCCGCCTAACGTCCCACCGAGCGAGATCATCATATAAAAGCTGGTGAGATGGCGCGGGTGAGGCTTGAGCCGCGCAAGTTCGCCGTGGCACACCATACAGCAAACGAAGAGCGCGGCGACAAACGTGGGAATGGCCCAGGCGATGTTCGGATTGCCTTCGTTGGCGTAAATAGTGAATGCGGCGCAGTCCAGCGCGATGACCAGTAATGGCAGGAATACGGCGCGATTGTAGACCTTGTCGCGCTCGAAGCATAGGATAAAGCTGAGCAGATAAACGGCGAGCGGGAGCACCCACAGAAACGGAATGGGCGCCACGTTGGAGCTGAGATGGTTGCTGATGGCCAGCAGCAGCGTGGAAGCGCAGGCGGCGAGCGCGGTCCAGACGATGCGGATGGTCCAAGTGGGTGGGGGCGCCGTGGATCGAGCGTCCGGAGCTCCCGCAGCGGAATCGCTCGATGCTTGCGGAGCCGCGCGCATCGCTTTCCAAGCAACTGCCGCGCAGATGACGACAAACAGAGCATAGACGCCCGACCATCCATAAGCTTGCCCGTGAGTGGTGAACATCGGTTCCACCAAAACCGGATAGCTGAGCAGGGCGAGCAGCGAGCCGAAGTTCGATAGCGCAAACAATCGATAGGGAACGGCGCCGGGTTTGGCCGCCACGTACCAGGCTTGCAGCAGCGGGCTGGTGGTGGAAAGCAACAAGTACGGAAGGCCGATGGTTGCGCTGAGCAGCAGCAGAATGCGCAGGGAGGGATCGCCAGCCTGCGTTGGCTTCCAGCTGGGAGACGGCAGGATGGGCAGCAACGCCAGACTTAGCGCCATCAAGGCGATGTGCAGCGTGGCCTGACGCTTCGGTTTGAGAGAGCGCGTGGAGCGGTCCGCGTAGAAGTAACCTGCGAGTAACGCGGCTTGAAAAAACAGGAGGCAAGTGCTCCATACAGCGGCCGATCCGCCGAACCAGGGTAGGATGATTTTGCCGATCATCGGCTGGACGGCGAAGAGTAGAAACGCGCTTAAGAAAATAGTGCAGGCATAGGCGAGCATTGCGTAGTAAGGAGCAATCATCGCATACGCCGCGCGAGGCTCGCACCGTTAGCGATTTCAGCGCGATCCTATGCTAGACTTTAGGCGGTTTGAGGCTTGCCCCTGTCGACTACCTGATCCTGTCGCTGTATTTTGTTTTCGTCCTCTCCATCGGCTGGATCGTGAAGCGCAAGGTTGCAACCAGCGCCGATTTTCTCACCTCCGGGCGCTCGGTCCCGGTCTGGATTACGAGCCTTGCGTTCATCGCCGCGAATCTGGGCGCGCAGGAAGTGATCGGCATGTGCGCTTCCGGCGCGAAGTACGGCATCATGACCGCGCATTTCTATTGGATCGGCGCGGTGCCGGCCATGTTATTCGTCGGCGTGTTCATGATGCCGTTCTATTATGGAAGCCGCGCGCGCAGCGTTCCTGAATATTTGAAGCTGCGATTCGATGAAAAGACGCGGGCTTTGAACGCGCTGACATTCGCGGTGATGACCGTGTTTTCGTCCGGCATATCGATGTACGCGCTGGGGCTTCTATTCGAGTTGGTGCTGCACTGGAGCTTCACCGCGTCGGTGCTGCTTTCCGCCGCCATCGTTTTGGTTTACACCTTTCTCGGCGGACTTACCAGCGCGATCTACAACGAAGTGCTGCAATTTTTTCTGATCGTCCTGGGTTTTGCGCCGTTGGCGATTTTCGTGGTGATGAAGACGGGCGGATGGAACGGCATGGCGGCGCGGCTGCCCGAGGTGATGACACATACCTGGCGCTATGCGG
>JBEKLB010000364.1:0-7050 GCA_050010415.1 Bryobacteraceae bacterium
AAACGGCTCGCCGAAATTCAATTCGAACCAGGCCTGCCTCTTTGAGCGCGATCCGGAATCCGCCGCCTGGCGCCACACCGAAGATGGCGAGACCTACGGCCGGCCCACGCGCGAGCTGGTTCTGCGTTCCGCGGCGACCATCGGCAATTACGACTACATCATGGACTGGCGCTTCGATCCCGTGGGTGGTATCGAAGTCGCCGTGGGAGCCACCGGAGTGATCGAGACGAAGCACATGCTTGCGGAGAAAGCCCCCGATCACGAAGACCACGGCGGGCCCGAATATGGTCAATTCGTCGGCCCGCACACCATGGGCGTGAACCACGACCACTTCTTCTCATTTCGTTTGGACTTCGATGTCGACGGACCCAACAATAGCTTCATGACGCATCGCATGGTGCTGCAGCATCTTGCGAATGACCCCATGCGGAAATCCATTTGGGTGGCCCAACCGAGCGTCGCAGCGAACGAAAAAGATGCCATCCTCGACATTCAGCTGGATAAGCCGTCCATGTGGATGTTCATGAATCCATCCGTAAAGGGCGCCCTCAATTATCCGAGCGCCTATGAAGTGATGCCAGGGGCAACGGCCAAGTCGTTACTCTCACCCGACGATCCCCCACAAAAAGTGGGTGCTTTCTCCGAGCATCAATTCTGGGTCACACCCTACAACGAAAATGAACGATACGCAGCCGGCACGTACCCCATCAGCTCGAAAGGAACCGATGGCCTGGGCGCCTGGACCCAGGCCAACCGGCCGATTGCGAATACCGACATCGTTGGATGGTACACGCTTGGATTCCACCACATCACGCGCGCGGAGGATTGGCCCATCATGCCAACCATGTGGCATTCTTTCTACATCCGGCCCGTCCACTTCTTCCAGGGTGGCAACCCGGTTCTCGATCTGCCAAAAAGCCTCTCCGCTCGACCCTGAGGGCGGAAACTTCACAGGAGATCCTCGGCACCCTGCACCCACTCTGCTGTGGGCATGCTCGGCAGGCTCTACAGATTCGCCGACCTTCTCCGCCATCACGGCCGGAAGCGGCGCCTCACCGAAGATCATGCTCTCGGCCGCCGTGGGGAAGATGTCGCGCACCGCTTCTTACAGCGGGCTGGGTTTATCATCGTGGATCGCAATTACCGCATGGCGTCGGGCGCGGGCGAGGTGGATCTGATCGGCTGGGAAGGCGACACGTTGGTCTTCATCGAAGTGAAGTCGAGAAGAACTGACGAGTACGGTGCGCCGGACCGGGCGATCGGGCCCGAAAAGCAATCCAGTTTGATCCGCGCCGCACGGGAATACGCGCGTCACGCCGAAGTTCCGTGGGACAAGGTACGGCTCGATGTAGTGAACGTGGTGTTTTCCACTCCTCGGGAGGTCACGCACTTTCGGAATGTTTTAGCTCTGCGCCGCTGATAGGAGCAGTGGGCCGTTCCAGTAGCTGGGGGAGCTGTTGAGAAGAAGGCGGGCGGCCCGTTCAGGCTTTACGGTTTCGAACAGACAAGTGCGAGAATCTGCCCGTCCTTCTACGCGTACAACGGACGCGCTCTGGCTCACCCGGTAGGCCATTTTCGCCCCATGCTGCAATTGGAGAGAATCCAGCGGCCAATCCGAATCGGCCACCATGTGAATCCCTCCCTCGGCGGTGATAAGAATGGTCATGTCCGTGGGAGTATGGCCGGCTTGGACAGCGCTTTCAGCAGCATCCAGGATCTGCATCGCGTTGTCTACGAATCGGCTCACAATTCTCTTATCGAGGCGAAAAGCCGGGGTTTGAACCTATTTCGGGCCTTAGTACCACCCTCATTCTGAATTCTGGCTTCTGGATTCTGAATTCTGGCTTCTGGATTCTGTCTACTATAGAGTCATGCGCATCCTGCTCTTTAGCGGCAAAGGAGGCGTGGGCAAGACCAGTATTGCCGCGGCCACCGGTCTGCAACTTTCGCGCCTCGGCTATCGGACGCTGGTCATGAGCGTCGATCCGGCACACAGCCTGGCAGACGCTTTCGATCTGGAAACCAGCCTGTTCCAGGAGCGAACCAACGATCCACTTCCCATCGACGACCGCCTCTCCATCCAGGAAGTCAACATCCAGAAGGAAATCAAGCGGCACTGGCGCGAGATTTCCACCTACGTGATCTCGGTACTGCGGACCACCGGCATCAGCGACGTGGAGGCCGAAGAGTTGGCCATCCTGCCGGGCATGGAAGAGCTGAGCGCGATGATGTATGTGAATCAGTACCGGCGCGAAGGCTATTTTCAGGTCATCGTGCTCGATTGCGCCCCCACTGCCGAGTCCATGCGCTTCGTCAGCATGCCGACTACGCTCGAATGGTACATGAAGCACATCTTCCCGTTCCAGCGCGGCATCCTCAAAGCCGTGCGTCCGGTGGCAAATCGGATTTCGCCGGTGGAGCTGCCCACCGACAGCTACTTCGCGAATATCAAGGAGCTGTTCGGCCGATTGGAAGGCATCCCGGAGTTGCTTGAGAATCCGAAGATCACGAGCGTACGGCTGGTCACCAATCCCGAGAAGATGGTTCTGCGTGAGACCCAGCGCGCATTCGTCTATTTTTCGCTGCACGGCTTGACGGTCGACGGTATCATCGTCAATCGGGTCTTGCCGGAAGCTGTTACGGATACCTGGTTCGACCAATGGCGGGCCTCGCAAGCCAAAATTCTGGATGAAATAGAAGAATATTTCAATCCAGTGGCCATGAAGCGGGTCCCTCTGTTCACGCACGAAGTGCTGGGACGCGAGCGGCTGATCGAGCTGGCCGACGTGCTTTACGGCACAGGCGAAGATCCCGCGGCGGTAGTGCGCACCGAGGTTCCGTACACGTTCGAGAAAGTCAACTCGCACTATGAAGTGCGGCTGCGCCTGCCGTTCGCGGTGAAGGGCGAGATCGGATTGTTCAAGAAGGGCGATGAACTGGTGGTGGAAATCGGAACGCTGCGCCGCCATATCGGGCTGCCGACGTCAATGGCCACGCTCACGCCCACGCGGGCCTCGTTGCAGAATAAAATGTTAACAGTGGAAATGAAGGAAGGCTGACTAAGGAAGGGTGACTATGGACGAACAACAAACGCATCAACATGCGGGCTGCTTCTTTTGCGACATCGCCGCGCCGCAAATAGAGGCTCTGATGGATCACGTCTGGCCCAAGGACACCCGCGAACATTTTCGCAATGCTCGCGTCGAAATTTTGAAGGGGATGCGAAGCATGCTGGACGCCCGCATCGACCATTTGTCGAAGCACGCTGCAAAGGGCACCAAAATCGCGGTGGACTGAACCACCCGCCGTCAGGGAGCGGCTATCTTTGGCTCAACCCGCCGTCGATCGCCAACACCTGGCCGGTGACGAAGTTCGACGCATTCATGAAGTAGAGCACCGCGTCGGCAATCTCTTCCGGCGTACCCGAGCGCTGCGCGGGTGTGGCCGCAATCAAATCCTGCGCGCGAGGATCTTCGCTGGATGCCAGAATCACACCCGGCGCCACTGAGTTCACCGTAATCTGGGGCGCAAACGCCTTCGCCAGCGCCCGGGTCAGCATGATGACACCGGCCTTGGAGGCGCAATAATGCGCGTACATGTCCCAGGGCCGGATACCGCCCAGCGAGCTTAGGTTCACAATGCGTCCCGCGCCGGTCTTCTTCATCAATAGCGCACCTTGCTGGCAGCAGAAAAAGGTGGCCTTGAGATTCACGTTATGGATGAAGTCCCAGTCGGCTTCGGTGACCTCCAGCGGATCCCTGCGCCGGAAGCGCGCGGCGTTGTTCACCAGGCCGTACAGCGATCCCAGTTGCTCTTCCACTTCGCGAAACATGCGCCGGATTTCGTCCACCTTTTCCAGATCGGCCTGGAACAGCGGCGCGGATCCGCATTCTGCGGCCGTCGCCCGCGCGTCTTCTTCGGAGCCGCCATAGTGGATGGCTACCTGATATCCGGCTTGATACAACCGCAGCGCAATCGAGCGTCCGATGCGCCTCGCCGCGCCTGTCACCAGTACTGTGCGCTTCTCCATTTAGACCACCGGATCGCCGTGTACTTCGATTTCTTCCGGCTCCACGCCCTCTCGGGCCGGCTCCGGCAATCGGCCAGTCCAGTTGGCCCACAGCCAAAAGAATGCCGTGCTCGAACTAAGCAGTCCTGAAACGACGCCGATCGTCCGCGGACTCCAAGTCTGGGACGCCACTCCCGCCCCCGCCATCGACAGCATCATCGTGGACCATTGCATGGTCTCCATGGTCGCAAACACGCGGCCCCTAAATTGATCCGATACGTGCCGCAGCAGTTGCGACATGTTCAGAACAGAGCTTACCGCGATGGCCCCGCGCGAAATCGCAAGGAACAGAAGAGCCATCTGAAAATCGCGCATCTGGCTGAAGATGACGTATGCGCCGCCATGGATTACATAGCAGATGCTGATGGTACGTTTATAACCGCCGAACGAAATTCGCTTCCCGAGCCAGTGAGCGAACGTGCCGCCCACCAGCAATCCAACGCCTGCCGCGGCCCAGAGGTAGCCGATCCCGGCCGGCCCGCGCTTGAACACCAGCTCGCCAAACAGGCTAAACAAGATCTGCGCCGCGCCGCCTCCTGACGCCCATCCCACGCCGACCAACGCCAGCCCCAGGATCAACGGCGAAGCGCGCATGTAGCGCAGGCCTTCGGTGTATTCGTGCCAGGGACGCACCACCTTGTCTTCAGCCAGCGTGGTGCGCTCCGCGCGGAAATCGCCGCGTTCCACGCGCAATCGCGAAATACACGCCGCCGAAAATAAGAACGAGAAAGCGTTAAACGCGAACGCCAACTTATACCCAAACTGCGTGACACTCGTGCCACCCAGGAACGCTCCTATGGTCAGCGTCATCCACTGCGTGGTTTGGGTAAGCGAGTTGGCGGTGTGTAACTCCGTTTTGTTCGCGATGGTGGGCAGGATGGCTGAACGCCCGCTGGTGAAGAACGGCGAAGCGAACATAAGCAGCGCGCTGAGCAAATAAAGCAGCCACGTGTCAGAGCGCGGAATCGCCAGAATGAATCCGATCGCGACCACGGCGCGGATCAGGTCGCTCGCGATCATGATCTGCTTGCGGTCCAGCCGGTCGAGAATCACTCCGGCAATGGGCCCAGCCATTACAGCCGGAATGGCACGCGAGAGCATGATGCCGGTGACCACCAGGCCCGAACCCGTGTTCGCGAGCGCCAAACTAAACACGGCGACATTGTTGAAATGGTCGCCGATCTCGCTGACCACTTGCCCGCTCCAGGCGTAACGATAGTTCCGGTTGCTCTTCAGGAGTTGGAGAAACTCCGACATTTACACTATGGATTCCCTGCGGATGGTAATGGAATCGAGAAATTCGCGATCGAGTTCATAGCCGAAGCCGGGCTCATCGCGAACAGCGATGGTTCCGCGGGAAGAAACTTCCACGGGAGGTTGAATAATATCGCGCGCCCAGTAACGCTGGCTGGCGGAAACATCGCCCGGCAGGGTGAAGTTGGGAAGCGTGGCAAGAGCGATATTATGCGCGCGGCCAATGCCCGATTCCAGCATGCCGCCGCACCACACCGGGATGCCGGCGGCCTGCGCGACATCGTGTACGCGCTTGGCCTCGGCGAATCCACCCACGCGGCCGAGCTTGATATTGATGATGCGTCCGGCGTCCATCGCGAGGGCCTGCTGAGCCTGATGTGCCGACCGGATGCATTCATCGAGACAGATGGGCGTTTTGAGTTGTGCCTGCAACTTCGCGTGATCGATGATCTCGTCGTGCGCCAGCGGCTGCTCGATCATCATGAGGTTGAATTCGTCCAGGCATTTCAGGCGCTCGGCATCGGCCAGCGTGTAAGCCGAATTCGCGTCGGCCATCAGCAGGATGGCGGGAAATCGCTTTCTCACCTCGCGCACCACTTCCACGTCCCAACCGGGCTTGATCTTCATCTTGATGCGCTGATAGCCCGCGGCGAGTTCGGTTTCGATTTTCTGCAGCAGTTGCGGAACGGAATCCTGGATGCCGATGGAGACGCCGCATGGAATCTCGCGGCGCGCGGCTCCTTGGGAACCCTGGCCAATGTGCTGATAGAGCGGTTTTCCAAGCGAGCGTGCTTCCAGATCCCACGCCGCGACCTCCAACCCGCCACGAGCCATCAGGTGTCCGCGGATATGCGCGCTCCGCGCCCCGACGTCTGCCGCGCTCTCGAAGTGGTGACGAAGCACGCGCGGTGCAACAAAGTCGCGCAGGATCAACCAGCAGGATTCCGTCCATTCTTCGTTGTAAAATGGGCTCTCGCCCGCGGTGACTTCGCCCCAGCCCGAAATGCCGCCGCTTTCCACCTCCACCAGCACCATGTGTCGTTCCGTGATCCGGTCGAAGCTGGTCTCAAAGAAATGCAGCAACGGCATCCGGATTTCGCGCAGCGTGATTTTATCTAAGCGGATTCCCATGGTCCTATTAAGTAAGTGCCGGCCTGGTCGGATTTCTCAAAGCCGATTACCGCCAGTCCGTGATCGAAGGCCGATCGGAACTGATCGTTGGCTTTTTGTTGAATGTCGCGAGCACGCGCCGGCTCGTTAGCGCGGGTGGTTGCGATATCCGATGGAATCGCGATCCGTTCTTCCACAGGATTCCCTTCAAAACGTTGGCCCTCTAACACCGCCTTCACGCGATCACTCGAGAGCCACCACTCGGCGATGCAGCGATCGGTAGGCAGGCCGCCGTGCAGCGGGCTGCTGGTTGTCCCGTATTGATTCGGCACATAACGGCGAACAATAGCGCCCAGCCGCTCCATATTGAAAAATGCATTCTTGATTTCGAGCGGATCGAAGGTCCATTCGATCAGATCGATTCCGCGGTCGATCGCGTCGTCACGTTGAGCCAGCTTAAGGGCTCGGCCCACCTTAGCATTGCGATATTCGGGGAGCACGCCCAGCATGTGGCTGTGCAGGTAAGTCTTGCCGCCGGGCTTGAGGCCGGGAATCGACATGCAAAATCCAATCAAATGCGCGCCGTCGAAGGCGCCATAAACTTGCCCGCCAATTTT
>JBEKLB010000365.1:0-7047 GCA_050010415.1 Bryobacteraceae bacterium
AGCCGACGGCTGGATCGTAATCCAGGACCACTCCATCCGTCTCTTCAACGCCGATGGCAGCGAGGCCGAGATCTCGGGCAACGGTACGCGCTGCGCGGCCGCGCTCGTTATTGACACCGAGGGTGCCGCGGATCAAGTGACCATCCAGACCGGCGCCGGCCCCAAACATCTTCGATTGCTCGGCCGCGATGGCCGGCGATTCCTGTTCGAAATGAACATGGGCTCGCCGGTCTTCGATGCTCGCGAGATCCGCCGCAACATCCCCCTTGAGTCCGGACCACGGGAAGTAACCATCCTGAATGTGGGCAATCCACAGTGCGTGGTGTTCGTCGACAGTTTTCCCGAGAATTGGGAGGCGCTGGGTGCCCAGATCGAGGGCCATCCGCGCTTCCCAAAACGGACCAACGTGTCGTTCGTCCGCGTGGTCGACGGCCACACCATTGAGACGCGCTTCTACGAGCGCGGCGCCGGAGTGACGCTCAGCTCAGGTACCGGATCCACCGGCGCAGCCGTCGCGGCGATTCTGCGCAAGGTGGCATCGAGTCCTGTAACGGTCCATACGCCGGCTGGTGAGTCGTTGCAACTGCGATGGGATGAATCGGTCTATTTGACCGGCCCCGCTGAAATCATCAGTGCCGGCGAATTCTACTTCTCTGCCTGACCGGGCCGCTCCGGGGAGAGTCCGGACCTAGAAATACGCTTTGATCGCCGTGAACTCGTTGTCAAACTCGCCCAAAATCACCGGCAGCCGCTCCCCCAGCCCAAGCTGATCGAGCACCGCCTGCGGATCTTCACTGGGACTTTCGAAAAGGCTAACGAACACACCAGTCCCCTTCACGTACCGATCCGCGGCATTCAACACGCGGCTCAACGGAATCTGGCCCGGTTTCACCGGCGTCGGATCCGTTTCGGGCGACCCGTGATAGCGCACCGCGGTCTGGATCTCCTCCGGCAAGTTCCACTTCGCCAGAGCCTCGGCTGACAGTTCAGCGTGTGTCATGCCGAGCACCTGCATCTCGTATTCGGGCTCCCACTTGTTGCTCTGCTGGCAGAGCAGTGTGAGCTGCCGATACTCGTCGTGCATCCCGATCGCCACCAGCAGCAGACCCAGATCGTGAAATAATCCGGCTGCAAATGCGCCCTCGGCATACTCCACGTCCAGGCGCTGGGCCAACAGGTCCGAAAGGATGCCCACCCCCACCGAGTGCTGGTTGAAGTTGGCCGTCGACCATCCCGGCGGCGTCTTCACCTGGCTCCACATCCGCGCTACCGACATGCTCAAAGCGGCGTTGCGCAACTTGGTGATTCCGAGCAGCGCAACGGCATGCCGGATGGAGTTCACCGTCCCGGCCAGGCCATACAGCGCCGAATTCACCAATTTCAGGATATTTCCGGCCAGTACCGTATCTTTCTCGATGAGATCGGCAATCTTGGCGAACGACACATCCTCGCTTGCCAGGCTGGCGATCAGCCGATTCAGGATCGGAGAAAACGGCGGTAGTTGCCCTAAAGCGATGAGGGATCGCTCCCGAACCGTGGGCGTCCCGGCCGTCGGAGTACTGGCGGAAGCTGTCACCCTAGGATTATCGTCACTTCACATGAAAAGCTTGAGTGTCCAATCCTTGAGTTCTGGCTTGTACTATGGAACCAATGGACTCCTCTCCTGCCATCGCCGTCCACAATCTCCGCAAGGTCTATGGAAACAAGGCGGCTGTGGACGGGCTGGACCTGGAAGTCCCGCGCGGCTGCTTCTTCGGCTTTCTAGGGCCCAATGGCGCTGGCAAAACCACGACCATCCGTATGCTCATGGGTTTGGCGCCCCCCACTTCTGGCGCCATCCAGCTCTTGGGCCTTCCCATGCCCGAACACGCCCTGGAGGTAAAAGGCCGGATCGGGCTGGTTCCCGACGAAACCCTCCTCTTCGACCACCTCACCGGCCTCGAGTTCACTGAGTTCGTCGGAAGGTTGTACGGCCTGGATCGGACTGTGGCCCGCGAGCGATCCCGCGAGTTGCTCGCGCTCTTCGAACTCGACAGCGAGCCCGGCAAGCTGATCGGCGATTATTCCAAAGGGATGCGGAAACGCGTGGCCATGGCCGCCGCCCTCATCCATCGGCCGGAGCTGTTTCTGCTCGACGAACCATTCGAGGGCGTGGACGCGGTGGGCGCGCGCCTGATGAAGGAGATCCTTCTCGACCAGGTTCGCCGTGGCGCAACCATGTTCCTGACCTCGCACGTTCTGGAAGTGGTGGAGCGCCTTTGCGACCGGGTGGCCATCATCCACGACGGCAAACTGGTGACGCAAGGCACCATGGCCGAGCTGCGTACCGGCTCCGAGACGCTCGAAGACGTCTTTGTCCGCGTAGTCGGCGCGGACCATCCAGCCGAGACGTTGGACTGGCTATAAGAGTTCGGTGCGCGCAGTCCCGCGTATGAAGATCATTCCGTGTGTCGCTGACAGGTTCGTCATCCGAAGGCACGGACCGAGCCGCACGGTATGCCCGGATTCACCGCCAGGTACGCCAAGAACCGCCGTGCGGCAGTACATCGAGGAACTGCGTGGTGAGGAGGCGCTCACCAACGAAGCGCTGGCGGCCATCCGCGAGGGCCTCGAAGACATCCAACATGGCCGTGTGATGGATGTCCAGGAATACAGGCGCACGCGCGGCATGTGAAATACGCCCAGAAGCTCTCGGCCCGCGCAGTCAAGGATTTGGATGCGCTCGACGACAAGCGCGAGCTCGGCCGCATCGAAGAGTTAGCCGATGCGCCGTACCAGCCGAAGCTCTCCCTCAAGCTGACCAATCAAGGCGGTCTGCGCAGATCGCGCGTAGCTGGGTGACGTATCATTTTCCTGGTCGACCGGCATCGGTTTAGCGGACCACCCCACCTTCCGCGTGTAAGTATGATTCGGACGAAAAGGAAACCGCTCGCACAAATCAAAGCAGGACGACTCTACCGCGACGAGCAAGAATACCCGCTATGATCAAACTGATGGCCACGGTCCCCATCACGGAAGCCGAACTCGCCCGCGACGTGCACACAGTGCTGGAGAAGGTCCGGCAAGGACTGGAAGTCGTCATCGAGCAGGACAGCCGTCCAGTTGCCGTGATTAAGTCTCCTCCAGTCCGGGGTCGGAAGATCTCCGAGGTGATCGCCGACCTAAAAGCACGCGGGTCGAGTGCAGTAATCGACGACGATTTTGCCCGTGATATCGAGGAAACCATCGAGGCGCACCACGAGCCATGGAATCCGCCGTCCTGGGAGTAGTTCTAGATTCCAGCGTCCTGATCGCCGCGGAGCGCCGCAGGTTGACCGCCGCCGGCTATTCCTCGACGAATTGAAGGCCACAGTCCCGATCTACCCAGTGACGGAGGTCACCGCCGAGATCGTCGCCCGTGTTGGTGCCGAGCAGGCCGCCAAGGGAATCAACCTTCCGTTCGCCGATCTCATTATCGGAGCTTGCGCGATGGAACTTGGCTATGCCATCGGCACCACCAACGCGCGCTATTTCAATCGCATCCCAGGCCTGAACGTCATTCAACGCTAGAGGCCGAAGCTTTCAAGCGCCGTTCAGTGACCTTTCTGCAGCATCGATTTCCTCCTCTTTCTCGCTCATCTCGATCCCGCCTAGCGCGGCGTCCTCTTCTCCCGCGACCGATTGCGAGCCCCCACCCCGGCGTCATATCTACCAGCCCGCTCACCCACCGCGTGCCTGGCCCGCCAATCCCCAATCCCTAATCCCCAAACGCCACCTGCCCGCTCGCCAGTTAAGCTGTAGAAGGATGTGGAACCAAGCCAGCGCCATCGTTTGGGCCCAATGGCGCAGCACACGCAATCGCTTTCCCCGCGCCAATCTCGGCGGAACGGTCTTCACCGGCCTTTTGACCACCGTCTGGTATGGAGGCTTCGCCTACCTGGCGGTGCTCGCCGGAATCCTGCTGTCCCAACCTGGCGAACTGGCTAGCTTTCACAAAATCCTTCCGGCCGCGCTGCTGCTCGCCTTTCTCTATTGGCAAGTCATCCCCGTGCTCCTGACATCCATGGGCGCCTCGCTCGACCTGCGCAAGCTGTTGGTCTATCCCATCCCGAAACAAGCTCTTTTCATCATTGAAGTGATCCTGCGCGTCTCCACCGGCGTGGAGATGCTGCTGATCCTCACCGGCGCCGCCATCGGCCTGCTCTTGAATCGCGACGTTCCCCTGTGGGCGCCCTTCTCGCTTGCGCTGTTCGTCGTGTTCAACCTGTTCTGTTCCACCGGAATCCGCGATCTTCTCGTCCGGCTGCTGGCGCACAAACGAGTGCGGGAGATAGTGGTGTTCCTGGTGGTGCTCTCCGCGGCCCTCCCGCAGTTGATGCTGTTCCGTGGCTCCGGAAGCCGGGTCCGGCAGTTTTTCGGAAGCGAACCTTCCGCCATCTTTCCTTGGACCGCGGCGGCGCGCCTGGCGCTCGGCCAATTCTCATGGATGAACCTGGCCGTTATCCTCGCTTGGACGCTAGCCGCCTACGCTTTCGGACGCACCCAGTTTGAGCGTAGCCTTCGATTCGACGCCGCGGAAGCTGCCGCCAGTGGCTCGTCATCAAAACGCCGGGTGAGCCGCCTGGAGTGGTGGTATGAATTGCCCAATCGCGTGCTGCGCGACCCGCTGGCTGCCTTGATCGAAAAAGAGTTGCGATTCCTGAGCCGCGCGCCGCGCTTCCGTTTAGTCTTCCTCATGGGATTCTCCTTCGGCTTGCTCATCTGGACGCCCATCGCCTTCGGCCGCCTGAGCACCGAGCGCAGCTTCATCACGGACAACTATTTAACGATGGTCAGCATTTACGCGCTACTGTTGTTGAGCGACGCGCTGTTCTGGAACTGCTTCGGGTTTGATCGCAGCGCCGCGCAGGTTTATTTTCTGGTGCCCGTTAAAATGTCGACCGTTCTTGCCGGAAAGAATCTCGCGGCCGCGTTTCTGGTGCTCATGGAGATCGTTGCCATCGCCCTGGTCTGCGCCTTGCTCCGTCTGCCGCTCAGCGGGCTCCAGATCCTGGAAGCCTTCGGCGTCACCTGCGTCGTTACCCTGTTCATCCTCGCCGTGGGGAACTTGAGCTCGCTCTATAATCCGCGCGCCGTGAATCCTGTGAAAGCCATGAAGACCGCCGCGCAAGGCCGATCGCAGGCCCTGTTGATGCTGGCCTTTCCCGTTACACTTGCACCGGTGGCTCTGGCTTACCTGGCGCGCTATGCGTTCAATACCGAGTGGGCGTTTTTCGCCGTGCTTTTCTTCGCCGCGGTGGTCGGCGTGCTCATGTACTTTTTCTCCATGCAGTCCGCATTGAAAGCCGCAATCGAACGCCGCGAGCAGATCATCGGTGCGTTGAGCCACGGCGAAGGTCCCATCGAAAACTAATGGCGAAATCGTTGCCGACTGCCGCCAGTTGCCGATTCTGCCAGATCGCGTCGCACGCCAATTATGTGGTGTTTGAAGACGATCTGTCGATCGCGTTCCTGGATTATAAGCCGCTCTTCATCGGCCACACCATACTGATCCCCAAGCCGCACTTTGAGACGCTGGCCGACCTGCCAAAAGAGCTGCTCGCTCCTTTCTTTGCCAACGTCCAGTTGCTCGCTCGCGCCGTCGAGCACGCTATGTCGGCCGAAGGATCGTTCATCGCCATCAACAATCGCGTCAGCCAAAGCGTTCCGCATTTGCATGTGCACATCGTGCCGCGCCGCAAAAAGGACGGACTGCGTGGCTTCTTCTGGCCCCGCCAGGCGCATCCGAGCGAGGAATCTATGCGCCAGGCCCAGGCCGCGATCCTGGAGTTTCTGAAAGAAACAGCCGAAAAGTAAGTGGATGTTCCGCCTGTTGCTCCTCATTCTCGTAGCGGCCATGGCCAACTCCGCCGACCCGGAGCGAGTGGTCACCAGCATTCTTCCTTCGCTCGACTACGGCTCGTCTTGCTGGTCCAGCGTGACGCTCACCAATCTCGGCGACCGGGTTGTTACCGTCGAAATCGAAGCGCATCGCGCGGGCGGCGGGTTGACGGGTCTAACCGGACTGAACGAAATGGTGCTGCACTTGAATCCCGGCGAGCGCGTCTCACACCGCCTGGAAGTCAGCGACGAGTCGGGCGTAGGCTGGCTCAAGGTTCGCGAGCGGATTCCCTCCCCCAAGCTCTCGCCCGTAATCGCCGTGTCTGGTCTCAGCGAATGTACCGTTGCCAATCAGTTGCGCAGCACTCCGCGCGAGCTTTCCTATCCCACGCGCAACCCCTGGTTCTCCGGCGACGTGGAAGAGATGAAAGGAAGCATGATTTCGGTGGTGAACACTTCCGAGCGCGCCGCGCAAGCGTCGCTGTGCTACTCGGAAGGTAATCTCTATTCATTCCCGACGGCCGCCCATCCCACGCCGGAGCTGACGCTGGTCTGCTCCAAGTCGTTCGACGTTCTGATCCCGCCTTACGCCGCCCGCCAATTCCCCGTCGAGCGCGACGGTAGCACGCACTTCGGCATCAAGACCATGGGCGACGCAATTGTTTTGCAAATGCTCCGCCCGCTGGCAACCGGCGTCAAGGTTTATAGCGTGGATTCGTCCGTGAAATTCGGCGGCGAATTCGCGGACAAGTGATATATGATCTACGAATGCAAATCGTTCTCCGCCGCTTAAACTGCATTCCGCTTCTGGTACTGATAGTACTCGCCTGCTGTCTACCCGCATGGCCGCAATCCTGCACGGTTGCCCCATCCGGCTTGGTGAGCTGGTGGACGGGCGACACCAACGAAAACGATATCGTTGGTGGCAACAACCCGGAAGCCGTCAACGCGGTTACGCTCGTGCCGGCCGAGGTCAAGGACGGCTTTACGTTCGGCACCGACGGCTATATCGAAATCGCGCCCGCGGCGGATCTGGCGAACCAGCAATTCACATGGGCGGCCTGGGTAAAACCGGCCGGTCCAGGGCCGAACAACGATTCCTATGGTAGCGTCATTGTCGAGCAGATCATAGACGGTAGTGATGCCGCTTTTGATTTGTTGTGGAGCGCCGCTACCGAACATTTTCTC
>JBEKLB010000366.1:0-7020 GCA_050010415.1 Bryobacteraceae bacterium
AGTCTTCGGTTGCCTGGTGCGAAACGGAATACCAGGACGGTGCGACGAAGATATCGTGCGCTGCCCATTCGAACGAGCGCTCTCCGATGCGGCTGGTTCCGTGCCCTTGGACCACGCAATAGACGGTGGAATCGGTGGAACGATACGGCGCGCCTATGAATCCGGCGGGCAGCGATTGCAGGAACGCGCCGAGAGTCCTGGTGACCGATGTGCCTGCGGCGTTCAGATACTCCATCTTTGCTCCGTGACAAGGATGCAGCAATTTGTTTTGATTTAACGACGCGCGAGCGGCAGCATAAGGGAACGCAAAAGACGGAGCGGCCACGTAGACAGATTCCTGCGTCGCTTCGTCGGGCAGATGTTCGGCAAAACTGCTGTCGTAGAAATTGACGATCGGAATATCCAGCCCGTCGAGCCAGACCACGGGCGATTCTCCTGGATTGCCATGGTCGTGAAAAGTCCAGGAAGGCGTGAGAATCAGATCGCCCGGGTGCATGGTTACCCGCTCGCCGTCCACCGCCGTATAAGCGCCTTGGCCTTCGATGATGAAACGCAACGCGCACGCCGCGTGGCGATGGCTGCTGGTAAATTCGCCGGGCAGCACCAGCTGCAAGCCGGCGTAAACGCTTTGCGCGATTCGCGAGCCACCCGGAAAGCCGGGATTTTCGAGCATCAGGACGCGGCGTTCGGCTTCGCGGGCGGTGATCAAATCGCCGGCTTCCATCAAGAACGGCCGCAACTCAGCATATTGCCAAAGCGCGGGAACGGCGGCCGGATGAGGCTGCGCACCGACGATTTCACTCAAGACCTCCCACAGCGGAGCCGCGTGGAGCCCGGCCAGGCGCGGATAGAATTCACGCAGAGCAGTAGTGGTCATGCAGGCGCCGATTGCGACGATTGCAATGATGCCAGCGTCAGGCGCACATTTTTACGCGGATCGTCGACCACTTCGCATTTGTCATCCAGGATCATGGTGGCACGCTGGACTGTGTTGTAAGCGGGCCACGCCAACCCCTTCTGGCTGGGATTGCCGGTGCGCGCGAAAGCCACCCAAGCGGCGCTGATCTTGGCCGCGAGAGCATAACGATCCTGGCCCGAACCGGTCATCGGTTTGCCGGCGTCCGGATTGTCGAAAACAAACGGGATTTCCATGCAATGCATGGCTTTCAGTTTGCCATCGCGGACGGGCGAGCGCCATTTGAAATAGTACATGTAGGCCGGCGCCTTCCCCAGGGCGCCTTTGCGTTCCGCCGCGGTGATCGCGTTGGTCCAGGCGAAGGAATCGGAAGCCGATTCGAGAGCGACATCGATGTTGCTGATGCTGGGATCCACTGCCTTATAAACGGCGATGATCTTGTCGGTATCGGCGTCGCTCGAATGGAAGGTTCCTTTCACGCGCTCACGCAGCGCGGCATCATCGATCGGATCGAGCTGCTGGCCCGGGAAGAAGGTCACTTCAGTCTGGACAGTTCCGACCAGCAAGGGAACGTTGGCGGAGATCTCGGGAGCGGAGGGATCGAACGGATTGGACGGAAGCGTTTTCCCATCGACCACTGCGCCGAACCGGCCGCCGGCCAACGCTTTGGTCAGGCGATCGACTGGAATACTCTGCAGCTCGTCGATTTGATTCGGCTTCAAACCAAGTTTGGCGAGAAATGCTTCCGTGGATTTGTTGGCTGCATCTCGCGGGATTCCGCGCAGCGAAACACCGCTCTCGATGACGGCACGGTGAAACAGGCCCTTAGCCGAAGGCATGGCGAGCAGCGTAGAAACCTTCGCGCCGCCGCCGGATTGTCCGAAGATCGTGACATTGCCGGGCTCGCCGCCAAAATTGGAGATGTTGTCGCGCACCCATTCGAGCGCGGCGACGATGTCGAGCATCCCGACATTGCTGGAGTTGGCGTACTTCGCGCCGCCGAGGTCGGCCAGATACAGATAACCGAAAGCGTTGAGCCGGTGATTCACGGTGACCACCACCACGTCGTGCCTGCCAGCGAGATTCACGCCGTCATAAATCTTAAAGCCGCCGGAACCGGACGTGAATCCTCCGCCATGCAGCCAAACCATAACCGGGCGTTTGTGTCCTGAGCTTGCGCCGGGAGTCCAAACGTTCAGGACCAGGCAGTCTTCGCCGGCGGGTTCGTCAGCATCCACCGCGGCCACTTCCGGGATCAGACCGGATGGTCCCTGTGGCGAGCGATGGCCGAGCTCGATGGCGTCCTTCACGCCGGTCCACGGCTGGGGCTTTTCTGGAGGCATGAAGCGGCTGGCGCCCGCGGTGGATGCGCCATACGGGACGCCGCGAAACGCGCTCACTTTATCCTCAATGGTTCCACGAATTTTGCCCGCCGTGGTTTCGACCATGGGACCGGAGGAGTCTGTCCTGGCGGGGGCCGCGAGAACGGGCGCGGCTCGCATGAGGAAACCTGCGCCGAGACTGTTAGTGAGAAAAGAACGGCGATTCATAATAGCCGTCGAGAATTATACACCCAGGCTAGCCGAGAAAGCCGATGGCGCGGCCGGCCAGCCCGACGCCGAACCACAGGCAAAGCGCAACGCCAGCGGCAATTTTTCCGCCGACGGGAGCGGATGTGCCTTCGTTCTTCACCACGCGGTTGTAGATGGTGAACTGGAACAGCAGGGCGAAGAAGAGGAAGAGCATTTTTATGCGGAAAGAAGTGTTGCCGTAACACTTCATCGCTTCAGACAAGAAGAGCAGAAGGCCAGACGTCAGCATCACCGCCAAGCTCCAGCGGTTCCAGGGACGGAGCGCGGCGGCAACTTCGGAAATGGGCTGATGTTTGTAAAGCAGTCCGAACTGGCGCAACACCAGGACCACCAGCGAGCCAAGCAGCACGGTAAGGGCGAAGAGATGAAAGTTCTCGATGACTGGAAACGCGATTCGCGAGTTACGAATGGCCTGCGAGATCATCGTGTCGTCACACCACTGAAAGAACGGAACGATAGCGGGCATGATTAGAAGGTGTACGCCATGGTGCGGCCGCAAGTGATAATCGCTGCCCACAGGATCAAGGAAGCCCAACCGGCGACGCGAGCTTCCATGGGCGGAACAAGCGCGTTGTCCCATTTGTCCACTCTGCGATAAATGCCGCGTTCGAACGCGATCGCGTTGATGGCCGCGACAACCAGGAGAACCACCTTGGTCTTGAAGAAAATGCTGTTGTAGGCTTTCACCGCCTGGCACCAAAACAGGAAAATTCCGGTAATGACCATGATCGCAAAGCCAATGAACATCCAAGGCTTGATTTGTTCGTAAACTTCCGAGACCGGCCGACGCTTCATGATGTAACCCATCAGGCGCAGATCGGAAACCAACAGCAATCCGACGGAGATGGAGAGGGCCAGAACATGGATAGTTTCAATGATGGGGAACACCCATATTGACTCGCGAATCGATGTGCCGATATTGGTGTCCTGCAACCACTGGCACATGCTCAAGATGGACATCTACCTGAAACCCCTCCCAGGGTCTACGAGTTATTATGATATGCAATTGAACGACGTTGCTCCTAAGGCTAGAGGTTACAATCGCATGGCAAGGCTGATCTTAGCTGGTTTTCGTGTATCCGCGTGCTTTTGCCTCACGGTGATCGGGTTGCCGATCCTGCGGGCCCAGCCGCTGCAAACGGAGCCGGATGCGGCTGACTGGCCGATGTACAATCGCGATCTCGGAGGCACGCGGTTCTCACCGCTGCGCCAGATCAACGCGTCGAATGCCGGCACGTTGAAGCAGGCTTGGTCCTATAACCTTGGCAAACCGAACGGGAATGAAGCGGGCTCCGAATTTACTCCGATCGTCGTAAAAGGCGTGCTGTATCTGTCGGCGTTTCATTACGTCACTGCGCTCGAAGCCGATTCGGGCAAGGAACTCTGGCGGTATGAGCTCAAAGAAGGAACGCCATCCAAACGCGGTGTTGCCTATTGGCCTGGCGACGGCAGTAGTCCAGCGCGGCTGATCTTCACCACAGGCAGCAAGATGATGGCGTTAAACGCGGACACTGGGAAGGTGGATCCAGGCTTTGGCAATGAAGGCGCGGTGGAGATGACGGTTCCGTACAACTCGGCGCCGGTAGTTTACAAGAATATTCTGATCGTCGGAGCGAACACACCGGAGACTCCTGCAAAAGGTCCCGCAGGCGATACTCGTGCCTATGACGCGCGCACCGGCAAGAAGCTATGGGATTTTCATTCCGTACCGCGGCCGGATGAATTCGGCCACCAGACCTGGGCGGAGGATAGCGCTAAGAATCGGTCGGGCGTGAACAACTGGGGATTTTCTCTGACGGTGGATGCGGAGCGCGGCATCGTCTATACCGTGTTTGGAGGACCCAACACGAATTTTTGGGGCGGCGATCGCAAAGGCGACGATCTTTTCGCCAACTCCCTGGTAGCAATCGATGCCGAGACTGGGAAAATGAAATGGTATTTCCAGGTGGTGCACCATGACCTGTGGGATTTCGACCTTCCCGCGCCACCCACGCTGATGGACGTGACGGTGAATGGAAAAAAAATCCCCATTCTCGCGCAGACGGCGAAGACCGGTTACCTGTACGTTCTGGATCGTGTGACAGGCAAGCCAGTATTCGGTATTGAGGAGAAGCCGGTAACTCCGAGCAAGGCGCCGGGAGAGCGGAGTTCGCCTACGCAGCCCATACCGTTGAAGCCTCCGCCCTTGTCACGCATGAGTTATGGACCGGAAGAGATTGTGACCGCCGAGGACACCAACGCGGAGCACGCGAAATTTTGTTTCGATCTGCAGGCCAGGAGCGGAGGATTTTACAACGATGGACCGTTCACGCCTTACGTGTATCGTGCGCCGGGCGCGAAGCCGTATTCGTCGATTATTTTTCCAGGCGCGATCGGCGGCACCAATTGGGGAGGCGCCGCGGCCGACGCCGGCTTGGGGTATTTCTTCATAAACTCCAGCGACGAGGCCAGCATCGGCTGGATCGAGAAGAAGCCGGATGGATCGCCGGTGTTGTTCGATCGCAATAGCGTGGTAGGGCCGATGTCGCGCTTCCAGTGGAGCGAGGGCGATCCGCGCGTCGGGAATATTCCCCACGCGGGCGAGCATGCCTGGCCCTGCCAGAAACCACCCTGGGGCCGCTTAGTGGCGGTGGATGCGCACACCGGTGAGTTCGCCTGGCAGGTGCCTTTGGGCGTCACCGACGAGTTGCCGCGAGCCAAAAGGAGCACCGGACGGCTGAACCTGGGCGGACCAATCGCAACGGCGGGAGGGCTGGTGTTTATCGGCGCAACGAATGATCGCCGCTTTCGAGCATTTGATTCGAAGACGGGAAGGGAACTGTGGTCGGCAAAATTGGACGCGAGCGCGCACGCAGTGCCAGCTACGTTTGCGGGCAGGGACGGGAAGCAATATGTGGCGATCGTGGCCGGTGGGAACGGAACATTGGATGATGCAACGCCGGGAGCAGAAGCCCTGGTGGTATTTGCGCTGCCATAGCAGGCGATGGCAAATCCAGGTACTAAGGGCTTCCGCCCGGCGAATAAGTGAAACGACTTAGTTAGCGGGTGCCGCCGGCTTCAACAGCGGAAGCATCGGTCAACATGATCTTGGACTTAGTACCGCCTAAGTCAAGCTCCTTGAGCTTAGCCTGACCATTCTCGGTCTTGATATCCATCTGGGTATCGGAATATTTCGTCGCGTTGGTTTCAACCTTCGCGGCCACGGCAACTACGTTCTTTCCTTGCTTGAACGTGATTTTGTCACCATCCACCTTGACGTCATACTCGCCAGGCTTCAGTTGGGTGCCGCCAACCCACGTGGGATCAGCGATCTTCACATGGTAGGTGGACGCAGCGGTGGCGATTCCGAGCGCAAAAACACAAGCTCCTAGCAGCAATTTGCTCATTTTCATACAGTTTGGCTCCTTTAGATTGAATGCGTGTGGTACAGCTCTACGAGGAGTGTGGTTGCCTCTTGCATACAGGCCACATTAGTAGTTACGTCGGACAGAGACGAAAGGTTACTCCGGGCAGATTAAAACTTAGCAAAGGTTTACTAATGTGTTACTTAGACCATCACGCAAATTGGATGAAAGCTTCGCGCCATTGGATGCAACATAAAAAACGTCAATTGCTTTATTCCCTTCGGTGTCAATCAGCACTATATCAATGTTACAACCCGCTGTAGAGATGGCCGAAGACAAATCGTAGAGCAGGCCGGGACGGTCTTCCGCAATGATTTCAATTAATGTCGCGCTGTCGCAGGCGTTCGAATCGAAGTTCACACGCGGTTGAACAGTGCGCTTCTTCAGATGATTGTGCGCCGTGCGGCCGCGCAGAAGTTGCCCAGTGTCCAACCGGCCGAGCGTAACGTCTTCGAGCGTCTGGCGCAAACGATCGTTTTCGGTGGGATTCAGCTCCAGCGTGCGCTTTGGGTCGGAAAATATGAAAGTGTCCAGGACCAGGTCATGCTGGTTGGAGAATGCTTCGGCTTTCAGAATATCCATGCCGAAACTCGATATGGCGCCGGTGAGAGATGCAAATAGCGCAGGGCGGTCGCGCGCGACGATGGTGGCGCGATAAACACCGGCCTGAGGATCGATCTGGACGGCCACACCGCTCGACTTACTCAATTCGTAAAGCTGGGCGTGTGCCTGGATGTCCTCAAGAGTGTGCGTCCGCAGATAGCGCGATGGAAAGCCGCGAATAAAATCGGGAGATTCCAACATGCCTTTCTTCAGATCGGCGGGAAGGTCGGCGATGCGCTCGGTCTCGAGTTCCTTGAGCAATTGTTGATGGGTGACGCGGTAAGTCTCCCAGAGCTGTTCCAGCCGCCAGGGAGTCATGGCCGCGGGATTAACGGCGGAGATGTCGGCGTAAGTCAGTAGCGTCAGCAGCTTTAGCCGTTCGAGCGTACCAATGCGAGCCGCCAGCAGCCGCGCAGTGGCAGGATCATAAAGATCCCGCGAACTCATCACCGCGGATAGATCCAAGTGGTGCTCAATCAGAAACTCGACGGCGCTTTTTTCTTCG
>JBEKLB010000367.1:0-6961 GCA_050010415.1 Bryobacteraceae bacterium
GAGACGGTCGGCAGCGGGAGGAGTGGTGAAGGCTACAGGCTGAAACAAACGCGCCAGATCTGCCGTGGTTAGCCCGGGCGTATTAACGCCGATGACCTGCTCCACCTGGTCCGCTGCCTTGGCGGCCTTATTCTTGTTGTCTACAACGCTCCCAAGCCCAGCTTTCTGTAATCCCTTGTCCCACCAACTGGGCTCTCCGGGCTTCGGCAGTTGGAAATTCGTATTGGTGGCCACCATCCGCACCACCGCGAGCAGAGGCGACGTGGGACCAGCCAGAATGCGCAACCTGCGGGCCGCATCGTCGGGACCGGCATAGCGAATTACCTTGTACGAAACCAGGAAGGTGCGCCAGGCAGCGGCGTATTGCTGATAGTACATGGACAATAACTGGCGCTTCACCTCAGCGCTTTGGACGCCCGCTCCCAGAGCGGCCATCTCGCCCATGACACAGCCTTCGGCGCCGGATCCGAAGTTTCCTTTGTTGACCAGATCCTCAAAAAGGGAAAGGCCCTGCTTTGAAAAAGCGCCGCGGATTTCCGCTTGTCCAGTGAGAACGGCCTGGTAGTTGTCGGCATAGTCGGCCACCGCCAGCGTTTTCACCTGACGGTCTACCGTGGCGAGCAGACCATTCAGCTGCTGATCCAAACCACCCGATTGCCTGAGGAAGGAGCGCGCCGCCGTCTCCGCATCCTTGTCTTCCGTCAGACTGACGGGGGGCTTGTTTGTTTTGCCAAGTTCAGAGGCGTAGTAATCAAGCTGGGTATTTAACAGAAGTTTTTGCTCGTCCGTCAGCGCCGGAAACGCCTCGGTTGCCGACGTCTTCAGCACTCTCGACACCAGACGATCGTCCACCGGGCACGCTAAAGCCGTAATGGTACGGTGCGTCTTCAAACGATCGTAGGTGAGCGCTGTGCCGGCGCCCCCGCTGATTGCGCTCGCGTGCTGAAGCTCGGAAACAAGTTGCTCATCGATATCCACCAAGCTCAGCCGGCGCAGTTGAGCAAAATACGCGCGCCGGGCCCGGTCCATCAAAACGTCGCCGGTGTACAGCCCCCAGTGCAGCCTGATGGGAGCGCGTTTCTCCAGATCGACGATTTGCCGGCGCAGTTCATCGAGAGCGCGCAGATTAGCGGTACTCAGGTCGTTCCCGCGGCGCACGGCTCCAATCGAACTCTGGAATTGGCTGATCAAAGAGTAATTTCCAAGCCAGGAGACGGTCCACACCAACGAGATCAGCAGAGCCACACCGGCGGCCACTCCCACAGCCACGGTTCGGTAACGATCCAGCGGTGTTACCGGGCGGGCCACGACCGGCCGATCCGACCTCAGGATTCTTCCGAAGAACTCGGTGACAAACATCCATTGGTCCACTTGGCGCCCAGAACCTTGTTCGGGAGCGGATTTGCCGTAGGTGGTTTTCATCTCAGGCGAAAAAATCTGAGTGGCATCCGCGGCTGGCCCTGGACCACGCATGCCGAGATAGACGCTGGATGCATCGGCCGGTGGAGGCGCCACCCGCTCCGACTTGCGTGTTCCGCTGAAGAAGAAGCCGCGCAGCTGAGGACCTGGCACCAAGGGATCAGGCTTGAATACGTCGATCAGGAACTGCACCAGGTGGGTGCGAATGCGCTTGAACTCCCGAGGGAATTCGTATATAGCCGAGCGCGCTTCGTGCTTGGTTTCCTGCGCCAGCGCCAGAAGACGCCGGTCGCTCAGGCGGAGGAACAGGGACGAAAACTGCTGGTTCAAGCGCTTTGTTTCGGCCTCAGCCCAGATCCGATCCTGCGCCGGATCCTTTGTGGCGCCAGTCCTCAAGACGCCGAATACCTGACCAGCCTCCGCGTCCGCCAGCCTTCCGAAGAATTCCGGGAAGTATCGCAACGCGTCCACTCGGGTGAAGACGGTGTAAACCGGCAGGTCAGGACCGAAGACTGCCGCAGCCGAAAATAGCCGCTCCCGGATCTGCTGCGCGTATCGATCGAGTTCGGAAGGCTCCGGAGTGCCCGTGAATTTCTGCGCGTCGAAAACCAAGATCACGCCGCGCAAATCAGGAGCCGGTGTGGGCTTGAGCAAGCGGCGCCATAAGGGCTGTTTGACGTGCGGCGTCAGGTTGGTGAGGAACTCGGCAAAACGGCGAGCCTCGCCGCCAAAGATCTTCCCTCCGATCTCGATGAAGAGCGACTGCTGGGCAATCCACAAATTCGCGAGCCGGGTGCTCATGATGGCCGAGCCGCCGCTCACCACCTGGCCGGCCAAAAGCGCCGGCTCGATACCGCTGTTCTGGAGGATGCTAGTCTTGCCGCCACGTTCTGGCCCCAGTACCAAATAGATGGGAAGGTCGAACAGGCGCGGAGGCCGCGCACCGGGCGCTACTGGAGCTTGAGCCAGCCGTTGCTCGGCTTCGCGCAGAAGAGCGAGGAACGCGAGATCGTCCGGATGCGCCTGAGGACCGGCTGCAACCGCTTGCACCGGTTTGGCCGCTCTTGTGGCCCGACGAACCTGCCACCAGCGGAAGACCCGCTCAAAGATGAGCCAGAGCAGGAGCAGCGCAACGCCGATTCCGGTCCAGAGCAGGCCCTGGTTTACCAGCGTGTGGACATCGCCGGTGTGTAAATAGGCGGCAGCGATCCACACCAGAAGCGTGTAGAGAAACAGTATGAATAGCAGTCTTCGAATCATGACGGACTACCGTTCACCTGGCACTCACCACCGATTGCAATTCGTCCATCCGGAACGACAGATTCCAGCGGTACAAAAAGAAAAGCAAGATCGCGGCAGCCAGACTCCCCAAGATCCACCAGCGCCAATGTCCTGAGTCCGCCGCTGGCTTGGCCGGTTCCTGGATGAACTGGATGACGGGGGAAAGCTTATAATCCAAGCCTCGGATGGATTCGATTCTGCGCCGCAAGCGCTCTGCAATGCGCGACGCCTCTCCCCGCAAGGGCGGTGCGAAGCGCCCCTCAAACCCCAGCAGCAAGCAAAGCAAATAGACTTCCAGGAGATCGGCGAGCTCCGGGGAATCGCGCCTTCGTTCGATGTCGAGCAGCTTATCGAAGAAGACGTCGCCGGCCACTGCTTGCCCGAACAAGTCTATGTTCAAGGGCTTTTTCCGCCACTCGTCGGCCTTGGGATCTTTGGAAGAAAGGATGGTCTCGTCCAGAAACGCAACCGACGCAAAGGCGGCATCGCGGATGTCGGAGGACGAGTAGCCGGCAATACCCGCTTCGCGCTCACATTCCTGAAGAGCCGCCTTCATCCGGCGTCGAAAGGTCTCCACGTCGGTGAGGGGCTGACGGCCAGCCTGAATTCGCACGATTCCCGTCAGAACGTTTTGGTAGACTAGCGCGAGCGTGTCAGACCGTGACGAGATGGGAGGCGCGTCGGGTTGCATTTGTGCCGCTCCACAGGTAATTTCCCAGCCTATACTCTTCGCCATGACAGTGCAAGAGCCATATCTCCTAGTTGTGCCAGCCGTGAGATAATCGTTTCTGTTTTTCGGTGAAAATGGTACGCGCTTACCTGGCAGGGTTGATGTTCGCGGCAGTCATACTGGTCTCCGCGCAAGAGCCACTGGCCATTGCGCCGGGGTCCTTAACCATCGAGGAAGTTGTGCGCCTTTCCACGGCCGGCGTTGCGGATGAACTGATCGTCGCCAACGTGAAGAAAAACGCCAAGGCCTTCGACCTGAACAGCGACGAAATCGTGGCTTTGAAGAAGGCCGGGGTAAGTGAAACAGTAATCAAGTATTTGGTCGATCCCAGCCTGCCTTATTCTCCGCCGGCCCCTCCCAGCGCCGGTGCGGCGGGCGCCCCTGAACCGGCCAGCAAGTTCCCTTACGATGCGATAGCGGAAAAGGTCCCGATGGAAATTGGGCTGTACTACTACACGGCCAAGAAAGATTATGTAGCCCTGGATCTGAAGCCGATTGTGCCGCAGAAGGAACCCGGCAAGCTCTCGAAAATGATGGGGGGACACATCATTGGATCGGCCGCGACCCCGGAGGCTAAGGTCCGGGCGCCGGAAGTTCCACTGGTGTTCTATGCCCGCTTAGGAGCCAAGATCATGATCGACGACCTGGTGCTCCTGAATTTTCAGTCTTCGAAGAAACGCCGGGATCTGGATTTCGGATCTAAACCCGGGACGCCCGTGTTTCCTCCCAAGTCCGTGCATCAGTTCGAATCGAAAGAAGTGGGACCCGGCAACCTGTACCGCATCTCCGTACCGGCTTTGGACGATGATGAGTACATCTTTTTTATCCTCGGAAGCGGGGACGAAAAGAAGGGCCTGCTGGGCCGAGGGTACGACTTCGGAGTGGACGAATAAGCCCGCGGCCGTTACGAATAAACGAACGCACCCGCCGGATCGACGCCAATTTGAATCGCGCTTAACTTGCCGCCGTCCACCATGCTGGACAGAAGCTTGCGAGAAATATCGGGCAGCAGAGTATTGGTCAGAATATTGTCCACGTTCCTGGCCCCACTCTCCACTTCCGTGCAGCGAGCGGCCACAGCGTCCACCAGAGCCTCGTCGTAGCCGAGTTCCAGGTTGTGGTTCTCGAGGATACGGCGCTTGATCTTGTCGAGCTTGAGCCGGATAATCCGCTTGAGCGATTCGTCGCGAATGGGGTGATAGGGAGCGATGACCATGCGACCGAGGAAGGCCGGTTTGAAAATCTTGTTGAGCTCCGGCTTCAGCGCCGCAATCAACTCAGCCGGCTGCGGGAGATTTTCGGGATCTTCGCAGAGCAACATCATCTGATCCGTGCAGGCGTTGCTGGTGAGAAGAATAATGGAATTCTTGAAATCGATCTGCCGGCCTTCGCCGTCTTCCATGACGCCTTTGTCAAAGACCTGATAAAACAATTCCAAAACGTCGGGATGGGCCTTCTCCACTTCATCCAGTAACACCACCGAATAGGGACGGCGCCGGACCGCTTCCGTCAACACGCCGCCTTCGCCATAGCCCACATATCCGGGCGGTGATCCCTTGAGCGTCGAGACCGTGTGCGCCTCCTGGAATTCGGACATGTTAATGGTAATCAGGTTGCGCTCACCGCCATAGAGCAAATCGGAGAGTGCGAGCGCGGTTTCCGTTTTTCCGACGCCGCTGGGTCCAAGTAGCAGGAATACGCCGACGGGTTTGCCGGGATCGTCCAAATTGGCGCGCGAGGTTGAAATCCGCTGCGCAATTTCCTTTAAAGCGCCGGCTTGCCCGATCACCCTTTGCCCCAGGTGCGATTCCAGGTCGAGCACCATGGCGATCTCGTCGCGCACCATCTTGCCCACCGGGATGCCGGTCCATCCCGAGATCACCTCGCCGACCAGATGGCTGTCGACGCAAACGCGCATCAAGGGGGTCTCGCCTTGCAACTCGGACAGCTCGGCCGTGAGCTTGTTCAATTCTTCGCGGACCTCCGCCAGATCGGGGATGGGTTGCTCGGCGGCAGCCGATGCTTCCAGCTTTTCCCGCACGCCTCGGATTTGCTCGATCACTCCGCGGGTCTTTTCCCATTGCTCACGCAGTTCGGCAAGCGCTGCTTCCAGTTCCGCTCTCTCTTTAGCCAACTGCTCCAGGCGTTCGCCGTGTTCCGCTCCCGCCGCAGCCTCGCGCCGCAAAATTCTCTCCTGGACCGAGATGTCATCGATCTGCCGGATTGCGTCTTCAATGAGCGCAGGAGTGGCGTGATGAGTTAAGGAGAGACGAGCACAGGCCGTGTCCAGTACGCTGACCGCTTTATCGGGAAGCTGGCGCCCGGCCAGATATCGATTCGAAAGGCGCACGGCGGAGGAGACGGCTTCATCCAGAATTCGCACATTGTGGTGCTTCTCAAGAGCGGACACGATGCCGCGTATCATCACTTCGCACTGCTCTTCTTCGGGCTCCTCCACCTTCACCACTTGAAAACGCCGGGCCAGAGCGGCATCCTTTTCGAAATACTTCTTATATTCAGACCAGGTGGTGGCCGCTATGGTCCGCAATTCGCCGCGCGCCAGGGCCGGCTTCAAGAGATTCGCCGCATCGTTTTGTCCCGCTTGCCCGCCTGCGCCGATCATGGTGTGGGCCTCGTCGATAAATAGGATGATCGGAGTGGATGAGGACTTCACTTCCTCAATGAGCCCCTTCAGCCGGTTCTCAAATTCGCCTTTCACCCCCGCGCCCGCCTGCAAGAGAGCCAGATCCAACGTCCGCAGTGCGATGTTGCGCAAGGGCGGGGGAACTTCGCCGTGAGCCACGCGCAGCGCGAATCCCTCGACCACGGCGGTTTTGCCGACGCCAGCCTCGCCAGTCAGAATCGGATTATTCTGCCTGCGGCGCATCAAGATGTCGATCAACTGGCGGATTTCGAAATCGCGCCCCAGGACCGGATCGATCTTTCCGGCCTTTGCATTGGCGGTCAAATCGATGGTGAACTGATCCAGATTGGGCGTCTTACCGCTGCCGTGAGCTTTCGCGCCGCCCGCTCCATCTTGTGTCAGCCCCTGAGGTGCAACATCCTCCGCCGAATCGGCGACGATGGTACTGAATTCCTTGTGGAGAACGCCTGGGTCGATCTTTTGAAGCTCTTTGCCGACCTCGCGTACCAGCCGCGCCAGTTCATCGTCCGACACTAAAGCGAGAACCGCGGTTCCCATTCGAATTTGAGTGTCGCTAAAATCCAAGGAGCCGATGGCCCAGGCTTCCGACAGCATACGGAGCAAAGAGGGGCTGAAAGCCGGCGTGCGCGCGTTGCCTGTTTTCAGTTTGTCGAGACCGCGCATCAGCTCGGAGGTGAGCTTGGATTGGTCGACCTCGAAGCGCTGCAGGATCTTCGCAAGATCGCCGTCGGAGGAATCCAACGCCTTGAGCAGGAAGTGTTCTATTTCGATGTTGTAGTGCGTTCGGGCGAGACACAGACCGGCAGCCGCCTCCATGGCGCTCCGCATCTTGTCGTTCAACCTTCCAATCAACGCTCTCAGATTCG
>JBEKLB010000368.1:0-10753 GCA_050010415.1 Bryobacteraceae bacterium
AGGCCGGATACACGGCTGGGTTGTTGAACTGATCCCCGTTTGCGTCGTTGGCCATCCTTTGGAGCAGGACGGGATCCGGAGGATTTCCGTGATTGCCTCCTAGCCCGATGGTAAAGACGTAGGCCGGCAGCGTTGCGTTGTTGCGGATGTTGTAGGCCGAATTGTCGGTAGCGTTCAAAGCCGCTGCGTGAGTATTCGGCCAATCCGTGCTCGCGGTGCCAGTCAAGTTAAGCTCACCGCCGGTGAGACTGAGTGATTGATACTCGTTGCTCGGCGCGATCTGATTTCCGAAGACATCCTGGCTCGGGAGCCAGTTGAAATCGTTATTGTAATTGTTAAAATTGCAGCCGGGCGCGGTCCCGGACCCACTGGTGTCGACGTAGATGCTATTGCCAGTGCCTGCGGTATCAGTGGTTTGCTGGGGGTTAAACAGGACGGTCAGGTAGTACGGCGGCCCCTGGGACGGGTCGGCGCTATAGACTCCACCGATCGTACCGGCGGGCACGTTGGACATGAATCCCGTGCCGCCCGTGTTCATGGAGATGGACGGGATCCACTGCCGAGCCGATGTCGAGGAGTGCCACCCGCCCTGGTTCCATGTTTTGTTATTCGCATCCTCACAGCCGCTTCCGGTATTGAGCGCCCAGGTGCTGGTGGTACCCGGCGTTTGATAGAAGTTGTAGACCACCGTGTTCGGTAAGCCGTCCGTTTCGAGCATGATGAGGTTCATCGCGCCCGGCTCGGAAAGCTTGTACAGTTCGTTGTAGGCCATGGACATTGCGGCTGGTGTGCCAGTGCCACCCGCGCAAGTGACGTTGTCAATGGCCCCCATGCCGGTGCCGGAAGAGTTGCTGTAGCCCAGGAGGGTCTGAAAATTGGTGGTCGGTTTCGAATCCAGGTAATAACCATCGCTAAACGTGAGCATGCCGATTTGATCGCGCCCCGCGGCGAAGGCCCCGGTGAAGTTCTTAGCGGCAGTGATCATGGATGCGCACGGAGTGCCATCGTTTGCTCCGCAAGGTTGAGCCGGGTTGCCCCCGTTGATGGAACACATCGATCCGGAACGGTCCAGCACCAGCATGGCGACCAGGTCTTTGCGCGACGCTTGGCCGGTAACGCTGAGCGTGGTGGAGGTGAACCCTACATACCGCATGAACCAGGCTGGAACGTTGGTGGTGGCCGTAACCGTGACTTGACGGAGGTTGGCGTTGTTGGGCGAGTTGACCACCGTGACGGTGCCCGTATTCATTACCGTGGTGTTGGTGTTCCAGTTTCCCGGCGGAAAATTCGCATAGAACCAATTCACCGCATTTTGCTGGGCCGCCGAAGCCTGTTCCGTCGTGCTTTGTCCCAGGTTCAGGGCGCGCGCCGCCGCGAGAGCAGCACCGTCCACCGCCGCCTGCAGCCGCGCTTTGGCCGAGTAAAGAATCCCCAGATCGACAAACAGGCCGAGCATCGGGATTACCACCCACACCAGCGCCGCAACGGCGATAAACAGGGAAACACCTTTTTCACGATGATTGTTATGATGACGGATTCTCACGAACCTATCCTCCTAAAAGAAATACCGGCTAAAAGAAATACCGGGCGTACACGCCGTTGCCGGATAAGCTGCCGACGCTTAAGTCTGGGGACTGGAAATAAGTCTCGACGATATAACTGACTTGCCCGTCGGTGAGCGCCGTCGCAGTGCCACCCGTCACCTCGGCGCTCGATTGCCAGAGGCTTTGCATATTGGTCTGCGCCGTCCCGGCCAGCGCTGCGCGCGAATCGGTGATGTAGTTTTGCACAACTCCAGAGTCATTCAGGACCGCCGATGGACACTGCCCTACGCTGACGGTTCCGGAATTGGCGAGCGTGCCGTTGCCGAATTGAAGCTGCTGGGTGAAGACAAAGCTGTTGGCATTGGTGCAGTTGGACGCTCCCACCGCCACGCAGTTGGCGGACGTCGTGCCTCCGATCCACATGATCTGCGTCACCGTCACCAGTCCATTGCCGGAGTTGCCGGTATTGGATTGCTCGTTTCCCGATGCGTCGCCGGAGAACGCGGAGATTTGCAGACCCAAGCCCTGCGCCAGCCGCTGGGCCTCCTGTTGAATCGGGTAGGTGGAAAAGTCCGCTCCGTGGATGTACATGTCGTCCAAGTCCCGGCACACCTGATTGCATTGAATGCTGCGGATCAGGTTCATCCCAACCACGAAAGCTCCCAGGAACATAGGAACGAGCAGTACGGCCACTAGGGCAAACTCTAAAATCTCCTGGCCACTCTGCGTCCGTCGCCTTCGCGCCGTTGCTCCGCTTCGCCTCGCAGTAGCCATATTTATTCCGTCACCGAGTTCACGCCCGCTGGATAACCTCCGAGTATGTCGGACGAGTAGATATTGAGAGTAATGGGTGTTGAATTGCGGAAGAATGGAACGCCGCCGCCATAACTGCCGCTGAGCGGTGCGATCCATGACCAGGAGACGCCTTGTACCGATACCTCAACGATATTGCCCGGGACATTCCCGCCCGACGCAACGGGCGTAGTCAAATTGCTTGTCGTGTAATACTTGACAAAAATGTCCTGCGGATTGTCCGTGGTACTCACGATTCCCATCGCATATTGCTGGACCACGCTCTCAATCGAAGCGTCCTGGCCGTCCCCGGTTACGGTCTGAAAAGTGATCGCGTAGCGGCAACCCTCCCGGACCGCGTTCTGCAAAGTGGCCCACCGAAACAGCAGCAAGCCAAAGTCGACGAAAGCGAAGATCAGCGCAAACGTCGGCAGGATGGTAAAAGCACCCTCGAGCAGAGCGTTGCCGGACCGCCGGCGGTTTCTCGGGCTGAGAGGTTTTCGTCCCGCTTGTTTTGCAGAATCAACCACTTGAGCATCCAGGCCGGGATTGGCCTCACGTTCGGGGGAGCTGTGATCACCCAACATATCGATAATCCATCGGTGGCTTGGCCGATTTCCTTTAGGGTTGGAGCGACGCAAAAATTGCGTGGACGTGCTGCGTCAGCCGTTGACCGGCGACGTTAGCAGTAGTGCCGCGCCTACGTTTGGACTACGGTAAATCGCTTAATGGATGCGTTACTGAGCCGGCAGCGCGCCCGACACAAAGAAGGTGGTCCATTGCGGCGCATGTCCGCGACCACCCGCCGAAGGCCGCATGACCCGAAATGCAACCGGGTCACCCGGCTTCATTGTTCCCTGGATTCTCCGGACGTCGTCCACGCTGGTCACCGGCTGCCGGTTGATGGACAGAATCACGTCCTTTTCCATCAGGCCGATGTCCTCGGCGAAAGAGTCCGTATCGACGCTCTGCACTAACAGGCCGCCCTTGGCATCCAGTTCCATGGAGCTCCGCTCGGCATCGGTGAGCGCGTGTAGCTTGATGCCGAACTTGTATTGTTGGGCCTCCTCCACTTTGGCCGGCCCCTCGGCCTGCGGCTCACGCAGCTCCGCGAATTCGGGGCGATCCTTAAAGACCTCCGCCCGGTCCATCACCGTGATGGCGAAATCCATGTGCTTGCCGTCGCGATCGACGGTCACGTTGATACTCGAATTGATGGGAGTTTCCGAAACACGCGAAACCAGATCTTCGCCATTCTTGACCGATTTCCCGCTCATGGCGATGATGATGTCGTCCGCTTTCAAGCCGGCTTTGTCGGCCGGTCCGCCCTTCTGCACTTTGCTGATCAACACGCCTGAGCTGGTGCCCAGCGCCTTGAACAGCTCCGGCTTGTCGTCGGCCTTGGACCACTCGATTCCAATCGACCCGCGCGTCACCCGCCCGGTTCGAATAATGTCGTTATAAACCCGCGCCACCATGTTAATGGGCAGCGCAAATCCGATCCCCTGATAACCTCCGCTTTGCGTCGCGATCATGGTGTTGACGCCGATCACTTCGCCGCGGATATTGAGCAGCGGTCCGCCGCTATTGCCCGGATTGATGGCCGCGTCGGTTTGGATGAAGCGCTGCAACTGGAGCGCGCCGCCGATGTCGCGTCCCAGCGCGCTCACGATTCCCGCCGTGACCGAGGCCTCCAGCCCAAATGGCGACCCAATGGCCACCGCCCAATCGCCCACCTGCACTGCGTCCGAATTGCCGATATTCACCGGCACCAGCGGGCTTCTCGGATCGATTTTGATGACCGCCAGGTCAGTTTCGGGATCGATGCCCACCACTCGCGCGCGATACTCGGTGGGGTCGTCCCCATGCAGCTTTACTTTGATGTGATCCACTTTGGCGATCACATGATGATTGGTGATGATGTAACCGTTCTTGTCGACTACGAACCCGGTGCCGGACTGCTCCTGCTTGAACGCTCTCTGCGGTACATCGCCGCCCGATGGGCCGTTGCGGAAAAATTTCTTAAACAGGTCCAGGCCGCCGTCGCCATTGCCGTTTCCTTTGTCGTCGCCGTCACCCGGCTCGGCTTCCTCTTGCTGGCCCCGGCCGTGCGGATTCTCGGTCACCTTCGGCGTGTAGTCGGCAGTGATGTAAACCACCGATGGCTCCAGCTTTTTAGCGAGCTTGGTGAACTCGTTGCCCAGTTGCACCGCGCTCGGCACCACCAGGGGCGCAGCATCCGGCGCCGCGGTTTGCGGGCGCGCGGCGTGCACGCCGGTGTTGACAAGCGTCCCGATGACGATCCCGATCGCGAGTGTAACGAGCAGGAGACTCAAAGACAGCAGCTTCTGCTGTCGCATCACCTTAAACCACCGCATGGCCTTGGTATCGCCTTTCTCTTGCTTGACGCAAAGCTGGGCATGACGAAAAGCCGGGCTTGACGAGAAGCTGTTCAACTTACCCTTGTACTCACTATATCTTGAATCGGCAGAAAACGCGCGAGTACTTAGCTTAAGACGTTCCGGCGGGAGTTAGGTTGCCGCTTTGCACTCCGGACAGTAGCAGATCTTGCGCAAATGGTCGAACGAATAAATCCCCGTATTGTGCCCGTCGTTCCATTCGATCCGGATGGCATAGTGCCCCACCGCCTCCACATTCAACATCTTGAGCGTGGGTGTAAACATTTGAAAAGGGCTGGCCTGGGGCGCGGAATAATTCGTCTTCTGCGGCTCGGTGCCATGCGCGCCGGTACAACTGGCGCAGGGGCATTCATCCCGCAAATAAGCCAGCGCGTACTGGCTGTGGTGCCCGTCTTTCCAATCGATCTGGATGCCTTTCGATTTCGAAATGGCGATGTGTTCCGGTTCGGCTTGTGTATCGATCATTGTGTCCCGTCATTACTGTGTCCGTTCCACGTCACGCACGCCCGAGATGCGCCGGATCCCCGCGGCCACGCGTTCCAGTTGCTTCTTATCGCGCACCTCCACCGTCATGTCGATGATGGCTCCGTCGCCGCGCTTGTCGTCTGAACTCGCTTCCAGGCTCCGAATATTGCTCTGCTCCGCCGCGAGCACGGAAGTGAGCTGATTGAGCATCCCCGGCCGGTCGTCGGTATGCACGACAACGCGCACTGGAAATGTTTCGGTGGCCGCGCGCGCCCATTCCACGTCGATCTTGCGCTCCACCTCGTACATCAGGTTCTGCACGTTGGTGCAGTTCTTGGAATGCACCGCGATGCCTTTGCCGCGCGTGACGTATCCCACGATTGCTTCGCCCCGGATGGGGTTGCAGCATTTGGCGCGATATACCAGCAGATCGTCGACGCCCTTCACCTTGATGACCAGGTCGCCAGGATCGCTCTGAGCGCCCCCGGGCGCGCCAGGTACGGATGGCGCAGGCGCCGGCTTGGGCGTTTCCACCGGCTCCCCGACCGCGTCCGGCGCCAGGTTCTGCAGCACTTGCCGCGCCGAAAACTTGCCGTAGCCGAGCGCCGCGTGCAGATCCTCCACCTTGCCGCAGCCATATTCGCTGGCTACACGCTCCAGATCCGCCTTGCTGACACGCGAGAGCTGAACGCCTAACCGGCGCGCCTCGCGTTCCAGATATTTTTGCCCGATCTCAATCGCCTTGGCGTGCTCGGTGGCGTTGATGACGTGCTTGATTTTGTTGCGCGCCCGGGGTGTCTTCACCATCCCGAGCCAGTCTTTGCTCGGCATGTGCCCGGTCTGCGTCAGAATCTCCACCACGTCGCCGTTCTTGAGGTTGTACTTCAACTGCACGATGCGGCCGTTTACCTTGGCGCCCACGCAGGTGTTGCCGACGTCGCTATGAATGGCGTACGCAAAATCGATGGGCGTGGCCTCGCGCGGCAACGCAATCACCTTGCCCATGGGCGTAAAGGTGTAAACTTCCTCGGGGTACAAATCCACCTTGAGCGTGGAAATGAACTCGCCCGGATCGCGCATCTCCTGCTGCCACTCCACCAGCTGGCGCAGCCAATTGATGCGTTGATCGTCCGCGCCAGGTCCCTTGCGGCCCTCCTTATATTTCCAATGCGCGGCAATGCCTTCCTCAGCCAGGCGATGCATCTCGTCGGTGCGGATTTGAATTTCGAACGACCGGCCACCGGCGCCGATCACCGACGTGTGCAGCGATTGATAGAGATTAGGGCGGGGAATTGCGATGAAATCCTTGATGCGTCCTGGAATGGGGTGCCACTCGTTGTGAATCACGCCCAGCGCGGCGTAACAGTTTTTCACCGAATCGGTGATGATTCGCAGGGCCAGCAGATCGTAGACCTGGTCGAGCGCGATCTTCTGCCGGCGCATCTTCTGGAACACCGAATACGGCCGCTTGATGCGCGCCTCCACGCGCACCGGGATATTCTCGCGCCTGAGATTCACCTCCACGTCATGCCGCATCTTGTTGAGGTACTCTTCATTCTGCTGGCGCTGCGACTCGATCTCGCGCATCAGGTCCGCCCACGCATCCGGCTCCAGATAGCGGAACGAAAGATCCTCCAACTCGCCGCGGACTTTTCCCATTCCCAGCCGATGCGCAATGGGTGCGTAGATCTCGGCCGTCTCTTGCGCGATGCGCAACTGACGCTCGCGCGGCAGCGCATCACCATGGCGAGCAGCATTTTGCGGACGCTCTCAGCCTGCCGCTCCTCACGCGAATACAGCTTCAGCTTGCTCAGTTTGGTGACGCCGTCCACGCAGGCCGCCACTTCTGGGCCGAACTCTTTCTTGATCTGTTCCAGGCTGAGGCTGGTGTCTTCCACCGTATCGTGCAGCAGGCCCGTGATCAGGCAGACCATATCCATCTGCATGTCGGCCAGGATCATGGTGACGTGCAGCGGATGAATCATGTAGGGCTCGCCCGACTCGCGCATTTGATTCTTGTGCGCGTCGGCCGCCCGATGGAAGGCTTTTTCGAGCAGAGTGAGGTCCTCTTTGGGCCGCAGCGCAAGGATCTTCTGCTCCAGCTCGGCATAGAGCTGATGGACTAAGCCAGGCGCAGGGACAACGGGAACCACTTCGGTGGACACTCTATTTCTAGGTTACTTGGTTTGCGTAGCTTGCGCACTTACGAGAGTTCACTTTTGTCAGCCGGCTGAGCCCCAAGTTGATATCCGCCGGTATGCGAATAGGGCGTAGGCAAACTAGGAGTTTGCCAAGCAAGGCGTTCGAGCAGATCAGTCCCGACAAGGCGCCACGGAAGCTTCCGAAAACGTTTGACATTAGGCAGAAGTCCCGGTCCCCCTGGACTGCCGCGAGGAGAAGTCGCAGGGCAGACGAGCCATTATTTTGCGGATGCAAGCGTCCAAATCAGATCTTTCGCGCGTGGATCACGACGCGGTAATGATCTTCTGCGTTTAAGTTGATCAGCGCAATGAACGCGCGCCCCTGATACGTTCCGATGGTCCCCGATTGCGAGCAGCTGGAAACCTCCCATCCCGCCGGCAGAAGAACCGTGTTGCGCAGGCCGTGCAGCGTGCGATCGAAAGTCAGCGTGCCGCCGTCCGCTTTGTAAGCAGCGTCTTTGAGCGTGCCCGTAATCCTGATATGCGCACTCTGTCTATCATCCGTAATCGGAACTTCCAGTTTGATTGTCGTCGCCCCATGCGACTTCGCCGGCGTGAACGGCTTCGCCGTATCCAGATCGTTCACCTTCAGATCCTGCAACGCCAAAAAGGAGAGGGAATCGAGCCGCTCCGTCTCGCCCTTTCTATAATCGCTATAGGTCTGCTCGACCCGGATGGTGTGCGTCTCCGGCGCATCCAGGTCGTAGAGCGTCTTCACGTCGTCGAAAAACATATCGGTGTAGTCTAGCGGCGGAAATTTCGTCGTCGTTTTGCGCGCGTGGATCGTCACCGGATTGCTCTGTCCGCTGGGATTGGCGAACGCCAGCTTCAGTTCCCCGTTGGCAGTGGTAGTGAGCTGTGCGGCCACGTTCGAGGAAATAAGCGCGAATCCCGGCGGCAGCAAAACGCCCAGACGATAGCCGCTCAAACTGCGAACCCACACGATATCGTCGCCGTGCATCATGTAGGTGCGAGCGTCTTTGTAAGTCTTATAAATCAGCACGCGGCCAATGCCGCCTTCGGGAACCGGGATCGGCAGCGTGGCGCGGATGGCGTGGGTCTCCGGATCGTTCGGGTCGGGCTGATAGGAGAACTTCAGCGGCTTGCCGGTCCGCGGATCGTAAACTTCAATGTCCGATCCCTCGCTGCCGCCGCGCGTAGCATTCACCAGCTCCGTCGCGCCCGCGCGACTCTCTTCGGGAATAAAACGAATGCGAAAGGACTCGCTGCCCGCCGCCAGGATCTGGTATTCGGTGTAGGCGTCCTGGGTGAACAGCCGCGTGACCGGCGGCGTCGGGCGGAGCGAGCCGTCCGGATTGGCCCCGCCGGGAAAAGGATTGTTGGCGCCGCGTCCCGCGCGGCCCTGGCCGAACAGAGCGGGAACCAGCGCGGCGGCAAACGTCAAGCGAATGAGGAAACATAGCATCTTGACGGCGATTTTACACGAAAGTATTCACCGGCGCGGACAGGTGAGCGTCGGCAGCTTGAAAGCCGCGCGCTCGATCAGTGTTGATCCTAAATCGCTGTTTCGCTGGATGAAAGAGCCAGAGTTCGACGAAGCCTATTGCGCGGCCAAGCGAGCCGCGTACGGTCAGTCGATTGCGCGACTGCTTCACCAATCGCATTATTTCGCGGAAACGTTAGGTGCGGCTTTGGGCTCGCGCGCCTTCTTTACGATGTCGCGCACCTCGGCAGCCAGAGTGGGCGCATGATAGGCGATTCCGTCTTTGATGGTCCATTCAATCCCGGCGCCCTCGGTCGACGGATAGAGCACTTTGATGTCATCGAGCGGGTTGCCGTTCACGATGATCAAATCCGCGAGATAGCCTGGGCGGACTCCGCCGAGTTGGTCTTCCATACCTAATATCTTCGCGTTGTTTCCGGTTGCATGCTGGATGACTTTGATCGGATGGAAGCCGGCTTCTTCATGCAATTCGAGCTCGCGGAGCAGCCCGAAGCCATAAATCTGATAGATGAAGCCCGCGTCGTCACCAACGCCGACAAGACCGCCGAGGCGATCGAAGTCGCGCACGGCCGCCATCCAGATACGGTAATTCTCCTTCCAGAGGACCTCATCGTTGGAGGTCCAGTGCAGGAAATATGAGCCGTGATTCCCTGGGTTGGGACGGAAATATTCGGCGAGCGCGGGATGGAGATACTCGCGGAACCAGGATTGGTTCTGGGCGCGTTGCAGGTCACGGCTGGCTTCGTAAATTTCGAACGTAGGCACCCAGGCGACATTCGCCTTGACCATCGCCGTGAGCACTTCCTGCAGCTTCTTGGGATCGGCCTCGCGCCAGAGTTGCCCCGCGTAACGGAAGCGGTCCGTTTCGTCGTTGTAGTTGTAGCTCGGCGGGAAGTTTTGCACGCCATCGGGAATGGCAGCCTCAGGGATGCCATACCAGTGCTCGATCGAACGGGTCCCGAAGCGAATGTCGTCCAAGGCAGTTGTCTCTTCGACGCCCCCGAGGTGAGCCACCGGTAGGTTCAACTTGTGGGCTTCGTCCTCGATCGCCTCCATGACGTCGCGACGAACTTGTCTCATCTTGATCCCATCCACGCCCATCTGCTTGACTTGGCGAACACTGGCGCGGGCCTCATCGGCATTCTTTGGGTCCGCAACTCGTCCACCACCAGCCCTTCCGAACATCGGGTAGACAAAAATCCGGGGCGCAACAATCTCGCCGCTGGCGCTCCGGTTCCGCAGCGCTAAAGTCTGCTCCAGCTTGCTGCCGACGTCGCGAACACTGGTAATACCACATGCCAACCAGATCTTGAGCTCGTATTCAAGCGGTTGCGGTATGCCATCGCGCTCGTCGTGAGTGTGGGCGTGAGCGTTGATCAGTGCGGGAAGTACGTACTTTCCTTGGGCGTCAATTTCGACGGGTGCGGGCAGACGCTTCGCACCCCGATTGAGTGCCACCGGGTCGAGCGCAACCACATCCGTGATGCGGTTGTTGTCGATAATGATGTCGTAGGGGCCAGAAGCGGGCGTGCCGTTACCGTCAACGACTATCGCATTGCGGATGGCCAAGCGTGGGTATCGGCGGCCGTTCACAGGAGCGGTTTGCGCTATCGCGACGGCCGAGAGTGCAAGAGCGACAGCAAGAGCACGCATTTCGCAGGTTCCTTCTCAATAACCTTCGACGTTTGCTTTCTATTGCGCTGAAAAGGCCCATTATGGTGAGGGCACCTCCGGCTCCAGGTACCGGAACGAAAGATCCTCCAACTCGCCGCGGACTTTTCCCATTCCCAGCCGATGCGCAATGGGTGCGTAGATCTCGGCCGTCTCTTGCGCGATGCGCAACTGACGCTCGCGCGGCAGCGCATC
>JBEKLB010000369.1:0-6945 GCA_050010415.1 Bryobacteraceae bacterium
TTTATTTGCAATCTTTTACAGCGAATAGTTCGAGTTTTTATTCTTACCAGTGACCATCCCGACAGCACATCCTGTCCGGATCCATCGTCTCGAGCTACTCGCACCTCCACCTGCCGCTAAGCACTGACCAGCTCCTCGCTCTTGGCCTTCTGGCCGTAGTGGCTCTCCACATAGTTGTCAAGAATCTGCTTGAACTCGGCCACGATGGTTTCGCCGCGCAGGGTGGTATAGAGCTTGCCGTCCACGTAGACCGGCGCCTTCGGTTCCTCAAACGTCCCCGGCAGGCTGATGCCGAGATTGGCGTGCTTTGACTCGCCCGGCCCGTTTACCACGCAGCCCATCACCGCCAGCTTCAGCTCCTCCACGCCGGGGTAGCGCTTGCGCCACTCCGGCATCGACGTCCGCAGGTAGCTCTGGATCTGCTCCGCCAGCTCCTGGAAATATGTGCTGGTCGTGCGCCCGCAGCCCGGGCAGCTGGTCACCTGGGGCATAAAGCTTCGGATGGACAATGACTGCAGAATCTGTTGAGCTGCTTGTACTTCCTCGGTTCGATCGCCGCCCGGTTTGGGCGTCAGGCTCACCCGGATCGTGTCGCCAACCCCGGCGAGAAGGAGCGGCGACAGCCCGGCGGTCGAAGCGATCAACCCCTTCGCGCCCATGCCGGCTTCGGTCAGGCCCAGGTGCAGCGCATAGTCGCAACGCGCGGCCAGGTTCGTATAGACGTCGACAAGGTCGCGCACACCGCTCACCTTGGCCGAAAGGATGATCTGGTCATGGCGCAACCCGAAGCGCTCGGCGGCCTTGGCTGAATCCAAAGCACTTACAACCATCGCTTCCATCATTACGTCGCGCGCAGGCTGCGGATCGGGCCGGCGGCTGTTCTGATCCATCATGCGCGTCAGCAGCGACTGGTCGAGCGACCCCCAGTTCACGCCGATGCGCACCGGCTTCTGGTTCTCGACCGCGCACTCAACCATTACCTGGAAATTGTCGTTGTCTTTCTTGCCGATCGATGCGTTCCCGGGATTGATCCGATACTTGGCCAGCGCACGCGCAGCGGCCGGGTATTTCTTCAATAGAATGTGGCCGTTATAGTGAAAGTCGCCAACAATTGGTACGCGGATGCCGCGCTTTTCCACGCCTTCCACTATATAAGGTACGGCTGCGGCCGCTTCCTCGTTGTTCACCGTGACGCGAACGATCTCTGAGCCGGCCATGGCCAGGGCTGCAACCTGCTCGATGGTGCCGGGAATGTCTGCCGTGTCGGTGTTGGTCATCGACTGAACGACGACCGGGACCTCCCAGCCGACTCGCACATGGCCGATCTTTACGGTCGGCGTCTTCCTGCGATGTATCTCCGCCATGGTTCCAGTGTACTCGGGGTCTGGCGCAAAGGGAACGGGCCGCCTTCGTGGAAGGCGGCCCTGGGTTGGCAGCAAGAGTGTGGCTATGGCTGAGGTGCCTCGCTGGCTGCTCGGTCTTCCGCCGAAGCAGGCTTTACTGTGGTGACACCAGCCCTTGCCGGGTTAAGGCCGGCGGCGCGGCAGGCCGCGCACGCAGCATCCTGCGCGGGGAGGCCGCAGAAGGATGCGCCGCCGCTTCCGCCATTTGCCGGGCATTTTCCTCCTCGCTCGCCCTCCTGGCCTCGGCTTGCGCGGTCTGGTCCTCCATCCGCACTGTTTCGTAGCCTTTGCGCTTGGCCACGATGCGGTAGTCAAAGCCGACGGAAGACTTCCCGCGGCGCAGTTCGCGCACATCGAAGCCTTCAGGACCCTCATTGGCGACATACAGCCCTTCGCATTCGCCCTTGGGGGTAAGAAAGACGTGATACTCCACGCCGGAGTTTACCGTCCCGCCGAAAATGGGCTCGAGCGAAACGTGCGCTGAGCCGCTGTGGAGCGTACTCGAGCCAAAGTCCTCAAACCAAATCTCAGGCGACTGCATGGCGTACATGGCGCGCACCTTGCCATCTACGTCTGGAGTCACCTGTCCCTCAACCAAACCGGAGCATTCCAGATTGGCCGAGGTGTCAATGACGCAGTTCCGTGGGGCGGTCGTGTAAGTGTTGGGAGAGTAGGTCTCAAACAGCGCGTCATGGGTGTCTGCGGTGTAGTTGAAGATCTTCAGCGTGGCAGAGTTGGTTGAGGTGGTGTTGTTGACGGCAATCAACGCGGATTTAGTGTCTGCGGTGGCCAGTACGCCGGCGCCATTCCCGCCCCCACTGTCGTCTCCCCAAACGCCGGCTGCACTGCCGGCGGCATAAGCAGTGCCTTCCGCGCTGAAATCACCACTCCCACTCACTATATGGCCGGCGACGCCCCATCCGACCTCCGGGGTTGCGTTTCCAGGTCCATTGGTAGCTCCCTCTATACCAATGAGCCCGCTTCCTGTTACGCCGACGCCGCCGCCGGTGATCCCACCGCCGCAGCAATTGCCGCCGCCCTCAACGCCGACATTGCCACTCCCAAGCACCCCGTAACCAGCGGTACCGCCGGCGAATCCGTACACGGCCACACCGCCGGTGGAAGGGTTCTCACCCCAGACGCCGTACCCGTTAGTGGACGATGAGAGTCCGCCCACACCGTACTCTTGCCCTGCGGTGGCGTTCGATATGCCCAAGACTCCTGAGGTGCTGGACGTGGCCGTCAGGACACCATCGATCGTCTGGCTCCCTGAAAATGTGTTGGCCGCGGCGAGCAGGGGCACCTTGGTCGAATCGACGTTGAGCGTGATCGCGCCGGTCGTGCCGCCGCCGGTAAGACCGGTTCCCGCGGTCACGCCGGTGATGGTACCGGCGCCGGTGCCGGGGAAGGTCTGGCCGGCCGCAAACGTGATCGGGCTGGAGAACTTATTGCTCCCGGCAAAGGTATTGGCTGCGGCGAGCAGAGGCACTTTGGTCGGGTCCACGGTCAGCGTTTGCGCGCCTCCGGTTCCGCCGCCAGTCAGACCCGCTCCGGCGTTCACTGCGGTCACTACCTTGGTTGTGTCCACATTCAGCGTAACCGCTCCGGTCGTGCCGCCTCCGGTCAAGGCTGTCCCGGCAGTGACTCCGGTGATTGTGCCGTTCCCAGTGCCGGGGAAGGTCTGGCCGGCCGCAAAGGTGACGGGGCTTGAAAACGTATTGCTGCCGGAGAAGATGTTGGCTGACGCAAGCAGAGGCACCCTGGTTGTGTCCACATTCAGCGTGACGTGTCCAGTCGTTCCGCCGCCGGTCAAGGCTGTCCCAGCCACTACCCCAGTGATGGTGCCGGCTCCGGTTCCGGGGAATGTCTGTCCCCTGGCGAACGAGACGATGCCTTTGGTCGAGATCGCCAGGCCGGTCGCGGCTGGCGCGGTGCCCCCGGATCCGAACAACAGCTCCAGGTTGGCCGAGGGCGTGGCAGCCGCCCTCCAGGCGAAGTTCTGCGCGACTCCTGAAACGCTGGCGCTCAATTCCAGCATGGGCGAGTTGGTAGTTTTGCCAGCCGACGGCAGACTCACCGGTCCACGCAGCGTCGTCGCTCCGTCCACATCGAGCGTCGTGACTGGAGTCTTGGTAGCGATTCCTACCTTCGTTGTCCCGGCCTGGAACAGGATCGAGTCGCCCAGCGCGGAGGAATGAGTCCAGAGCGGCACATAACCGGTCGTTCCGCTCCCGCTTAGTGTCGCCTCAGGCAGCGCCAGCGCCGTCGCCTGGGCGGCCAGGGCCTTCGAAGTCGCGGACAACTGTTCTTGTGTTACGAACTCGGAGAGGGCCCGCCCCGCCAAGGTTTCGGCGTCGGCGGCCTTCATGGCGTAGGCCACAGAAGCAAGTAGAGTGCGCGGCTGCTCTTCGCCGCGTTCGATCGAAACGCCCAGCCAGCGGGCCTGACCGGCGGCGAATACGGTTTGAGGCAGGCCGGGTTCGCTCGCCGAACCTAATAGCACACTGTAGCGGCCGTCAGGGGTAATGGTCACCCGCTGCGTCTCGGACCAGAGCGGCTCTCCGCCATCGCGAGTCGCATAGATTCGAAATACAGCTTCCACCGTATCGCCGCTCCGCTCGGGGGCGGCTCCGGAATAGCGGATCTGCTGGGGAATCAGAGACGTAGGGGATGGCGATGCCGGCCCCGCCGCGATGTTTGACTCGCTGAAGATGGCCGCTTGTGCAGTTCCCGGCAGTCCATCGAATGCGATCGAAGCCACCGATACTATGGCGACAATCCGAAGAAAATCGGCAATGGAATGAGGGTAGTAATTTGTTCCTCGCATGGAGACCTTCCTTCTGCGCCTGGCGGCGCGATCGGGCCCGTTTCCAACTTTGTTTTGTGTTGAGAACCCTGGCATCGTTACCCAAAAGGGCCACGCTGCGCATCTGAGCCGGACATCGAAACGACCCGCCTTGAGCCACCATAGGACGAAAAAGTCGCGCCCTGAAGCTCTTGCGGCTGGGTATGTTTTGGGATGTTGTCGCAGTCGCGCAAAAATGGCCAGTGACAACCTCTGACAGGTCCTGACAACCTGTGACTTGCAGCTACCTCAACGAAAGAAAGGGGATATTCACTCTAGCGGCGCCTCAAAGCCCCAGCCTGGTGCGAAACTCCTTCACCACTTCAGCCGGGTCGCGGTGCTCGCCGTCGACGGCCTCGTTCATCGCGCGCATGTCGTCGGCCGTGACCTTGCCGGCGAGCGCGTTCAGTGCCGTCCGGATCTCCGGCCAGCGCTCCAGCGCCGTGTCCCGCACCAGTGGAACTGCCTGATATGGCGGGAAATAGTGCTTGTCGTCTTCGAGAGCCTTCAACCCGAAAGCCTGGATTGGCCCGTCGGTTGAGTTGGCCGCAATCATGTCCACCTGGCGGGCATTGAGCGCCCGATAGAGCAGTCCCAGGTCCATTGTCCGCGGCGACCCGTCAAATTTGAGCCCGTACGCGGCTTCCAGTCCGGACAGCCCATCCGGCCGCTGCTCGAACTCGTAACCCACTCCAAGCCTCCATTGCGGAGTGTACTGCGCGGCCTGGCTCAGGGTTGTCAAGTGAAGCCGGCGAGCATCATCGCCCCGGATCACCATTGCGAAGGTATTCTCAAACCCGAGCGGCGGACCCACGGTCACATGATACTTTTCGGCATAAAGCCGCTTCACCGTGTCGAGGACCCTCTCTGGATCACGGTCAAGCGGCTGCTTCAGGATCGCAGTCAGTGCCGTCCCGGTGTACTCGACGTATGCGTCGATCCGGCCTGCAACCAGCGCCTGCTGGCAGATGTAACTCCCTGCAAGATAAAATCTTCGCTCGACTTTGAGGCCCGATTTCGCTTCGATCTCTTGCGCCAGCAGCTCGCCCAACACCACCTGCTCAGTGAAGTTCTTGGCCCCGATCACCGGATGGTCCGGCCGCGGCGGAGCGCAGGAGCACATCGCAGCCATTGACAGCAAAATCAAAAGATTGAGCCATCTGCGAGCCATTCTTCAACCGACTTTCAAGCGCCGCTCGAGCAGCCCCAGTGCGCCATCCGCCGCCAGCGCCAACAGGGCCGCAGGGATGGCTCCGGCGAGCACAAGCCGGTTATCAACCGACGCCACGCCGCGAAAGATCAGCTCGCCCAGCCCGCCTGCACCAACTGCAGCCGCAATCGTGGCGATTCCCACACAGGTCACCGTCGCCGTCCTCAGCCCTGCCAGGATGAACGACGCGGCCAGCGGCAACTCCACCTTGAAGAGCCGCTGCGTACCGGTAAGCCCAAGCGCATGAGCCACTTCGATCACCGCAGGGTCGATGCCCAGAATTCCCGCGTAGGTGTTGCGCAGGATGGGCAGCAGGGCGTAGGCCGTGAGTGCGACAACGGCAATACGCGCTGCCCGCTCGCCCAGCCAAGGCAGCGGCAGCAAAAACCCGAACATCGCCAGCGACGGTATCGTCTGCAGAATGTTGGCGATGGCGATCACCGGGCGAGCCCACTGCCGCGCACGTGTGAGGCCGATGCCCGCCGGAATGGCGATCGCCGCGGCGAACAGCATGGCCGCGCCCGTCAACCAGAGGTGCTCGAGCGTCAGTTCGCCGATCTCACTTCCATATTGGGAAAAGAAGCCGCCGGTCATGACGGGCTCACCCCGGACTCGCGCCGTCCGGCGGCGGTTGGGCTCGATTCGCTCCCGGTCCTCCCCGGCTCACCCCGATTGAATGCTCCTATATAGGAGGCGATCTGCGGCTCATGCGAATGCATGAATTCGTCCGGCGCGAGATCGGCGACCACTTTTCCATTTTCTAGAAGTACTATCCGATCAGCCAGATACAGGGCTTCATGCAAGTCATGCGTGACCAGAAGAACGGTCTTTCGCAGCGTCTGCATCAGGCCGCGCACCATGTCCTGCATCTCGGCGCGGGTAAGTGGGTCGAGCGCGCCGAAAGGTTCATCCATCAATAGAATCTTAGGGTTGGCAGCAAGCGCACGCGCCAGCCCAACCCGCTGACGCTGCCCACCGGAGAGCCGGTGGGGAAGCCGCTGCGCGAAACTGGCCGGATCAAGCCCAACAGACTCAAGCAACTCGTGGCTGCGACGGAGACGATCGGACTTCGACCATCCCAGCAGCTCAGGCACCAGGCCCACATTGCGCTCGACCGTGAAATGCGGGAAAAGCCCAGTCTCCTGAATCACATAGCCGATGCCGCGGCGCAGCGCAATCAGGTCCGCACCGCCCACGTTCTCCCCTTGCACCCAAACCTCGCCGCCGGTGGGAGAGACCATCCGATTCACAGTGCGCAGCAGGGTGGTCTTGCCCGATCCGCTGCGTCCCAGGATCGCCGTTGTGGTTCCTTCCTCTACTTCGAGCGAGATTCGGTCGAGCAGGAGCCGGCCTTGCGGCGTTTGAAAACTCACATCGCGGAACTCAATGGCTGCGCTCATGTACGGACAATCTTTGACCCCTCAGTGTAAGTGCTCTCCGTACAAGCAAACCACAAAAACCGCTCCGGGCCGGGAGCACGGCAACGG
>JBEKLB010000370.1:0-6909 GCA_050010415.1 Bryobacteraceae bacterium
CCTGAGAGAGAAACCAAGCAAGCATATCGGCGTCGTAAACAGTGCAATATTGCACAGGCACGGTTCCGCGTAAATGCTTTAATCGGTCAGCGCCTCCAAGAGGGAAGCTTTGAGGCCGTACCGTCGTTCCTCGAGGGCCAAAAATGGAATTCCTGGCTCAATTTTCCTGATTTCCCGGATGCGAGTGATTGGTTGCGAATAAGGACTATATTCCAAGTCGAAGAGGAGGAAACAATGTATACGAAAAAGCATTTGATTCAGGCTTTTGTGTTACTGGCGCTCCCGGCATCCACCTGGGGGACCACTAGAGCCGTCAGCAATGCAGGCGTCATCGTAGGATGCGCGGCAACGTACAGCACCATCCAAGCCGCCATCAGCGCGTCGGCGCCAAATGACACCGTGGTTGTCTGCAACACGGGCGTGCCGTTCAACGAGCAAGTGGTCATTTCGAAGGCCATAACGCTGGCGGGGCAGCCGGGAGCGGAAATTCAGCCCAACCCGCTGGTGGCCAATACGGCCAGTTTGATTTCACCATTCAATCCCATTGCCGCCGCCGTTTGGGTGACTCCAGGGACCACCGGCGTGATTATTTACGGCCTGATCGTCGACGGCTCGCTGAACGGTATTAGCGGCTGTCTGCCGAATCCCATCGGTATCTACTACCAGAACGCCTCGGGCACAGCGGCTTATAACGCCGTGAAAAACTTCGAGTTGGGACCCGGGCTCCAGGGCTGTCAGGCTGGTATTGGCATCTTCGCTCAGACGGATGGTTCAGGCGGCGCCTCGACAGTCATCGCAGCCCTAAACAGCGTCCATGATTTCCAGAAGACGGGTATCGTGGGTAATGAAACAGGCACTACCCTCACGGCCGAGGAAAACATCGTGACGGGCGTCGGCCCCACGCCCAACATCGCGCAGAATGGCATCCAGATAGGATTTGGGGCTACGGGGAGCATCACCAGAAATACCGTCAGTGACGTATCCTACAGCCCGTGCTCCACTGTGGCCAACTGCCCAGGGTCCGCTACGGGAATTCTGCTCTATGATTCTTCCGGGGCCATCGTCACTCGCAGCAATAACGTCAGCAGCACGCAGGGCGCGGTGGCGTATATCTCGGTAAACGGCGGCAGCATCAGCAGCAACGTTATATCAAACACCCTCGTATTCGACGGTATTGATATCGACACCGACGGTTCCAGCCCCGGCACTGGCAACACCGTCAGTTCGAACACCATCATGAACAGCAGCGAATCCAGTGTGTACGTGGATACAGCCGGCAATTCGGTGGTCAATAACAAGTTTATCGAAGCGCCCATCGGCATTTGGTTCGTGGCCGCCGGTAGCAGCCAGTCCGGAAACAAGTTCTTGGACATTCCGCTGAGCGTGCAATCCGGACCTGGCTCCTCGGTTGCCAATGCCAGTCTTAGCGGCAGTCCCAAGCCGCAACCGGCGCGCTAGTTAAACGGTGCGGCAAGTGTCGCTGAAAGCCGGCTACGTTTCGGTGGTGGGTCCGTTTCAAATGGACCCACTACCTACGCCTCTATCGGGCCTGACCGGTTTGTGACTTCTCGCGTCGTGGTACGGGGAGGCATAGGTAGCGATTGACTGAGGTGAAACTAATCTTTCGGAAAGTACTAAGTCAGAATCCGCCGGAAATTGGCGGCTAGACGGTCTGGAAAGTATCGCGCACATCGCTTAAGGTAGAGCTTCACCCATGCCGCGACGCCTCAAAACCCCTGGCACCACGTTACTCCGGCTCTACGTGTTGGGTGCGATCTTCCTGATTCCTCTTTCGATTGGCATTGTGTCGGTGACCAACAATGCCAACCGGAGCGATCATGCCTACCAGATCAGCCACGACGTGGGAAGCATGTATGCGCAGGGTCTCGATTTTTCGCAGGGCGCTAACCAGAACATCGCATTGAGTGTGGCGGAAGGCATCGGCATTGACATCCATGGCGGGAGGGCGGTTCTGATCCTCAGCAAAATCCGCGTGGTTCACCCTTCGGATTGCCCGTCCGATGATGCTGAAAAGTGCAGCAACAAAGGATACCCCGTGGTCACCGAACGCTATGTTCTGGGCAATCGGCAGTTACGGCCCAGCTCGTTTGGAACGCCTGCCAGTCTCGATCCCGCGAGCGGAAAAGTTCGCGATTGGATCAACGATCTGTCGGCGCGCGCCGACAACTTCGCGTCGAGTTTGAAGCCGGGCGAGGTCACCTACGCGGCCGAGTGTTACCTCACCTCGCCCGAATCGGCGAGCGGCGTTTACTCGCGCACCATGTTCTAGGGCAACGTTCTAGGGCAACGTTCTAGGGCAACCCAGGGCCGACCGATGTCTTGTACATAATTGGCCCAGGCGAATCCTGGATCTTGAAGTCCGAAGGAACGGTAAACAACGCCGGATCGGGCTCCGCGCGAACGATGTTCGTGAGCTCAAAGGTTTGATCGCCCATGCGCGGATCGCTGCGTTTGCTATAAATGACCGTCTTCAGTTCCGGCGATGTCCAAACCTCGGTGACGATGCTGAGCGGCCGCTCGTTGCCGATTTGGCCCGCCGGAATGGCGCGAGTGGTGCGCGTGCCAGTGACGGTGACGCCTTCCATGGCCTTCGATCCAAGATCTTCAGTCTTCACTTCTCCTGGCTCATCGGCGATCATCGCCCTTTGTTGTATGCCGATCACCTGAGGCTGCATATGCACGGTGGTAGCGGGTACCGCGGCGCCGCTGATGAAAACCGCCGAAGTGCTCGCGGCGTTGGCGATGGAAACAGCCGATGAGACAGCCGATGAAACAAAAGACGGGCCCTTCGTCGCGGTCTTGTCCGTCAAGTTCAAGGTATAAGACGCCTGCGCTACCGGGTCCTGCAGAAAAACCAGATGCGGCGCATCGGCCGGCAACATATTGCCGATCGGCGGCAAGGGCGCATCCTGACGCGTGCGTCCCACCGAATCCCGCGCCGTAGTTCCCGTGCTGCTTTGGACGATCCGGTTGCCGTCCGCGAGCGTCTGGACGGATTCATTGGTGATGGTGGCGGAGTAAGGCGCGCCTTGCACCGGAGCAGCAGACATCCTTTGGAATCCGCCCCCGATGGCGCTGGAGCTAGTGATGCCGCCGGAGCTAATGAAGACGTGATTGGTCTCCTGCTGCGCGAAAGCGGAGCAAGCTGCAAACAGTGAGGCGAGCGAAACTAGAGTCAGTGATCGTTGCATAAATGGTCTCCTTTGAAGATTACTCCTACGGACGAAAGTCCGCGATAAAACTGAAACCTGCCGGTACCGCGCCGGGCGGAAAGAGCGCGTCCGCGGGCAATGCCACTTCCACTGTTGGCTCGATGGCGATCCACTGAGACCGAACTGGCACTGGGTCTGGCCTGCGCAGCGAGCGGAGTCGGGCCACTGGCGCGGGCGGAAGTTCGAATGCCATGGGTGGTGCGTGCGGCGGGGACGGGATATGGGCCGCAAGCTTTTCCGTCCGCGGTGGGGTCAGAAGAAATGCCGCCACCAAGATCGCCGCGGCTGCAGCCACGCCGCCCAAGGCCCACAGAGGCCTATTGCGGGGCTTTTTCACGGTCATGGTGGCTTCGTAGCAGTGCAGGAAGGCCCCACTTACTTGTTGATATGCGTTCACCGAGCACTGGCATTCGGCGCACTGCCCCACGTGCCATTCCACGTTCGTCGCTTCCTGGTCCCCCAGTTCGCGATCCAGCCACGCGATCAACCGCCCCGAATATTCACACATTGCATTTCTCCGCCAGTTTCTTCACCGCGCGTTCCACCACATCGGCAACCGTCGAAGTTGCCATCCCGAGCACCTCCCCGATTTCGCGGTACCGCAACCCGCTCGCGCGCAACAGCAGGCAATCGCGCTCCAGGTCGGAAAGCATCCGGATCGCAATGCCGAGACGCTGGTATTTTTCCTTTTCCAGCAGCACCCGCTCGGGCGTCGTTTCATCCAGTATCGATTCGGAGGCGTGGCCGACATTCAGCGGCGTGCTGAATCGCCGGTCATAACTGGTCTGCCGGTTGCGCGCCTGATTGTGCGCTACACGAAACAGCCAGCTACGAATGTTTTCCTGCGATCCGCCCGCCGACAAGTGGCGATGCAGGTTCAGGAAGGCATCCTGCACCACGTCCTGCGCTTCATCCGAGGAGAGCCCCAGGCACACCAGGTATCGAAGCAAAGGTTTCCGCAGCTCTCGAAACAGAGTTGTAGCCTCGCGATCGCTATTTCCAAAACGCGAGAGCGGCAGAGCCCACGGTACGGAATCGCCACTCATGTTGTCCTCGGCATCGCGCTTCTAGTCATAGAACAAACCGCTGGAGCTGTTTTCCGGCTGCCTGCGTTATAAAAGGACTTGGACGCCGCCGACATCGCTCGTGGATTCCTATTTCTGCTGGGCCTGGGCGCCGCGGCGCAGCCTCCCGTCTTCCGTCCGGGGCCGGACGTGACGGCGCCATTTGTGGTGGCGAGAGCGAAGCCTGGGTACAGCGAAGAAGCTCGGATCGCAAAGCTAGAAGGCAGCGTTTTGTTATCGGTGGTGGTGGGAGCCGATGGCGAACCGCGCGACATTCACGTGGCTCGCGCGCTTGGCCTGGGTTTGGATGAAAAGGCCGTTGAGAATGTGCGCGCGTGGCAATTCAAACCCGGGACACGGGCTGGAAACCCCGTTGCGGTGCAGGTGAACCTGGAGGTCTTCTTCCGTCCCGAGCGCACTTTATGGGACTGGCATCTGGTGCGCGTGGTTTTCCGGCCGCCGGCCGAAGTCGCAACGCGCCCCACTCTCATCCGCGCGAAATTCCCGCCGACCGTTGACGTAGAGGAAAACACATCCGTAACCCTTGCGTTCGATATCTCAGCGAAAGGCGTGCCGGATAACGTCCGCGCTGTGAAATCTTCGAATGCGAAATGGGAGAGCGAGCTACTGACAGCCGTGAGCGGAGGCTGGCGATTTCGGCCGGGAATGGTCAACGGAAAGCCCGTGACGGTGCCTGCCTGGTTCGAGTTTGTGCGGGGATCTCATTCACCGATTCCTCCGCTGTCGATTCCGCCCGCGCCTGACATTAAGCCTTAAACTTGCGCCGCGGCGTTCTGCACATGCTCCTCGACAATGCGGCCGTCGAACAGTGTGATGGTGCGGTCGGCACAGCGCGCGTATCGCGGATCGTGCGTCACCATGCAAATCGTGGCGCCTTCCTGGTGCAATTCACTTAACAGGCCCATCACTTGCTCGCCATTGACGGAATCCAGATTGCCGGTTGGCTCATCGGCCAATAGGATGGAGGGACGTCCAGCCAGTGCCCGCGCCACGGCCACGCGCTGTTGTTGGCCGCCGGAAAGCTGCGACGGATAATGTTTAATGCGGTGTGACATGCCCACCCGCTCCAGCGCATCCTTCACCAGCGTCTTGCGCTCCGAGGACGGCATATTGCGATAGGTGAGCGGCAATTCGACGTTCTCATAGACGGTCAGATCGCCAATTAGATTAAAAGCCTGGAAAATGAATCCGATTTCGCGGTTACGCACACGCGCGCGCTGCGAAAGCTTCATCTGATCCACACGCGTGTCGTTCAGCACGTAACTACCGTCCGACGGCGTGTCGAGCAGGCCGAGAATGGCCAGCAGCGTCGACTTCCCGCAGCCGGATGGCCCGGAGATAGATATGTACTCGCCCTTACGAACGTTCAGCTCGATTCCGGCCAGCGCGTGAGTCTCCACCTCGTCCGTGCTAAATACCTTAGTCACGCTCTTGAGGCTAATCAGTGTCGTATCTGAATCCACACCGTCTCCTTCCCGAGCAACCGAAACATCCGGTGCTCAGCTCTGATAGACGTACGTTGGCGGGAGGGGTTAGGTTCGCAAAAAATTAGTTGCCACGGAGGTAAAGGCTATAAATCGTCCGGCCATCTGCGAGCGCCATGAATTACCGCCAGTATGTCGATGAATCCCCGGCGAATCCGGTAGGGTACGATCCAGGGCGTACCAGGGACGACAAGTTCGCGAGTACCCGGAATTCGTCCTGTTCGTCCAGCCATGGGGTGGCGAAAAAGAACTGCGGCGGCTTCTTGTATTCGATCTAGAAATTGATCGGCTGCGTCCGCGCTGTCCGCCGCCACATATTCGTGGGCGGCTTTGATGTCAGAGCGCGCCAGCCGCGTCCAGCGGATTTTCACTTTCGTCGACGGGAGAAGGTAGCCTTTATTTCAGCTTCCGTTGCGAATTCCCCGGCATCCGCTTGCCGCAGTCCCTCGCGGATGTGGTCGGCTTGCCAGCGGTGAATATCGAGGTAAACCTCGATCGCTTCGTTAATGATGTAGCTTCGATCCCGGTCGAGCACGGAGGCAACCGCGTCCAGGGCTTCTCTTTTCTCCGGTTCCAAGCGAAAACTGATCGTTTCTCGGCTCATGGCAACTCTTATTCATCATACCGCGCAATACGACGCAATACGAACGGGCGGCAAACTACACTTAGGATTATCGGCCATGCGGAAATTGTTCCTCTTGAACCTGATGGTCGCGACGATCGCATCTCTTGGCGCGCAGGACCACGAGGATAAGTACAGGACTGCCCAAATGATCGAAGCGCATGAATACGACTGGTGCCATTACGATTGCGCACCCTTCGACCGGCCTACTCTTTTTTTCTGCTTCAACGTAGACGGCCATATTCTCATTGGGAGCCGCAAAGCAGATTGGGCCTGGATGTACGATTCCCACCAAATGTTCAGCTTCGCGGGTAAGCCCGTGGCTCTCCGTCATAGCGATCGATCAATCTGGGTCGTCAGGACGGACCAAAAGGAAATGCAATTGGAACAAAACTATTCAGAGGATGTGTTTGGTGATTCGAGTTGCAATGCCGAGATTCATCGCCATTGGATAAGTGGCATGGCCGACATCAAGCGTCCGAGAA
>JBEKLB010000371.1:0-6908 GCA_050010415.1 Bryobacteraceae bacterium
GAGCGCTTTCGTTTTTTGGAGCCCCTCTTGTTTTCTTCGGCCCTCCTAAGGTTTCACCGTTACAGGCCGCCGCGCGCGTGGCTGCATGCAGAGCAATTTTTCTGAATCGTGTAGTCCAGTTGATATGCCTGATGTATAATTGCTGAGGCCAATCAGGCAGACACAAATCCCACACATCACGGAAAGACAATAAGGAGAGACGATGGTTAGTTTGGCAGATGCACGACGCGTAATTGCCGCGGCGGAGAAGAAGGCTGCGGAAATCGGACAGCCCATGAATATCGCGGTAGCGGATGGAGGCGGCAATCTGGTATCGCACGTCCGCATGGACGGAGCATGGATCGGTAGTATCGATATTTCGCAGAAGAAAGCCTATACGTCGCGTGCCTTCGACATCGCGACCAAGGACTTGGCCAGCCACTCGCAGTCCGGCCAGCAGTTCTTCGGAATCCATGCTTCCAACAACGGCAAGATCATGATCTTCGCGGGCGGCATTCCGCTGAAAAAAGATGGCAAGGTGGTCGGCGCCATCGGTGTCAGCGGCGGCTCGGGCGACCAGGACCACGCCGTGGCCGAGGCAGGCGCAGCCGCATTCTAATTTGACCAAGAAGTCGAAAGGAGATTCTAATGGCAAGTAATCGAGGCGTAGTGTATCTCGGACCGGGCAAGGTGGAAGTCCAATCCATCGACTACCCGAAATTGCAGAACCCCGCGGGCAAGAAAATCGACCACGGCGTGATCTTGAAGATCGTTACCACCAACATCTGTGGCAGCGATCAGCATATGGTGCGCGGCAGAACCACCGCGCCGTCCGGCCTGGTGCTCGGGCACGAGATCACGGGAGAAGTGATCGAGAAAGGCAGTGACGTCGAGTTCTTGAGCGCGGGCGACATCGTTACCGTACCGTTCAATATCGCTTGCGGGCGCTGCCGCAATTGCCGGGAAGGCAAGACCGGAATCTGCCTCACGGTGAATCCGGCGCGTCCGGGGGCTGCGTACGGCTATGTGGATATGGGCGGATGGGTCGGCGGCCAGGCGGAATATGTTCTGGTTCCGTACGCCGATTTCAATCTGATTAAGTTCCCCGACAAGCATAAGGCCTTGCACAAGATCAAGGACCTGACCATGCTGTCGGACATCTTCCCGACCGGTTATCACGGAGCTGTTACCGCGGGCGTGGGACCGGGATCGGTGGTTTATGTCGCGGGCGCAGGGCCGGTCGGATTGGCGTGCGCGGCGTCCTGCCACTTGCTGGGAGCCGCCGTGGTGATCGTGGGGGACATGATCCCCGAGCGATTGGCGCAAGCCAAGAGCTTCGGATGCGAAACCATCGATCTGAAGAAAGACGCTTCCCTCGCAGATCAGATCGCGCAGATCGTCGGGACTCCGGAAGTGGACTCAGCCGTCGATTGCGTCGGGTTTGAGGCCCGCGGGCACGGACACGACGCGGGCAAGGAGCAACCGGCCACGGTGCTGAACTCCGTGATGGAAATCACCCGCGCCGGTGGTTCCATCGGCATCCCCGGTCTCTATGTCACGGGCGATCCGGGCGGCGTGGATGCCAACGCGAAGATCGGCAACCTCGGCATCCGCATCGGGCTCGGCTGGGCGAAATCCCATTCGTTCCATACCGGCCAGTGCCCGGTGTTGAAGTACAACCGCCAACTGATGACGGCCATTCTGCACGACAAGGTGCACATCGCCAAAGCCGTGAACGCCACCATCATCGGGTTGGACAGCGCGCCGCAGGGTTATCAGGATTTCGACAAGGGCGTGGCGAAGAAATTCGTCATCGATCCTCACGGAACCGCTGCCAAAGCGGCGTAAGCTTGTCCGTAAGTTCCTCTCGGTAGGGATCGTCTTCCGGCAACTGCCGGAGATTGAAATCCGCCGTGAGCAGCGTGGATTGAACCGCTGCCGTCAATAATGCGGCAGCGGTTTCTATGTCCGGCGCCAGTAAGGCGTGAACCAGGGGCTTCGCTTGATCGCAAAGCGCCAGGCCTTCTACGGCGGCGCGCGCGACATCCATCGGCACGGTAAGCATCTCGCGCGAACGTTCGCGGTATGCGACGATATCCCGGTCGGCCAGCCGCGAAACTTGCAGCGCTTGTTCGCGCGCTTGAGCGATCAACGATTCCACCAACGCGCGGTCGCCCGAAAAGTTCTTGCGCCTGGCCGCGATCGCCAGAACCTTCTCCAGTAAGCTGAGCGCGAACGCTGCGCTCACCGCGGCGGTGCTCACTCCCGCTGGAACGGACTCCGCGCCGGCCAGACGATCTCGAAACTGCGCTAGCGTAGAATCCCAGACGGAATCCGGCATTTACGACAAGCCGATAATCCGCCCGGTGGCCGTGTCCAAATCCACGTCGTAGTAACCAGGCCGGGTGGAAAGCCCTGGCATGGTCGCCATCGTCCCGAGCAGGGGATACAGAAAACCCGCACCCACGCTGGCGCGAATGTCGCGCACCGGCACTGTGAAGCCGCTGGGTGCGCCTTTGAGCTCTGGATCGTGGCTTAAGCTGTATTGCGTCTTTGCCATGCAGATCGGCAGTTTGTTGAACCCTTGCCTGGTGTAGAGCTCCACCTTCTTCTCCGCCTCCGGCGAATACGTCACGCCCGCACCGCCGTAAATCTCTTTCACGATCTTTTCGATCTTCTCCTTGATGCTCAGATCCAGCGAATAGAGGAAATGGAAATCGCTCTTCTTCTCAAAGGCTGCAATCACGGCCTTCCCGAGTTCCACCGCACCCGCACCGCCTTCCGCCCAATGATTCGAAACCACGGCGTCAGCGGCGCCCGCTTCTTTCGCCACCCGCCGCACCAGCGCCACTTCGTTGTCGGTATCGTCCTTGAAGCGATTCACCGCAACCACCACCGGAATCCCGAACGCGCGCACGTCCGCAATCATGCGCACCAGATTGCTGCAGCCCTTCTCCAGCAGGTCGAGGTTCTCCTGGGTATACGCGTTCGCCAGCGGCTTTCCCGCCACCACCTTCGGCCCGCCGCCGTGCATTTTGAGTGCACGAATGGTGGCCACCAGCACCGCCCCGTCCGGCGTCAGCCCGCTGTAGCGGCATTTGATATTGCAAAACTTCTCGAAGCCCATGTCGGCGCCGAAGCCGGCTTCAGTCAACACGTAACCATCCGGTCCAACCAGCTTCAGCGCAATCTGATCCGCCACAATCGACGAATTGCCGTGCGCGATATTGGCGAAGGGTCCGGCATGCACGAACGCGGGCGTGCCCTCGATGGTCTGCATCAGGTTCGGCATGATGGTGTCTTTCATCAGCACTGTCAGCGCGCCGCTGGCGCCGATATCGTCGGCCGTGATCGGTTCGCCGGCTTTGTTACTGCCAATCACCATGCGCCCCAACCGGTCGCGCATATCCGCCAAATCCGTCGCGAGCGCCAGGACGGCCATGATCTCGCTGGCCACCGCGATATCGAATCCCGTGCTCCTGGTGAAGCCCTTTTCTTCAGGACTCTGGCCGATCGTGATGCCGCGCAGCATTCTGTCATTCGTATCGAGTACCCGCCGCCACGTGATGGTCTCCGGATCGATGTCCAGGCGCGCAAACCGGCTGCGCTCTTCGGGCGTCAGCTCGTTGGGATCGGTCTTGGAAATTCCAAGCTTACGCAGGCGGCGCAGCATGACGGGAGAAAATTTCCTGCTCCCGTCTTTGCCCGGCGGGCACAGGCGCTCGAACATCTGTTCGTCGGTAGCGCTGCTTTCGTGAAACATGCGCGCATCAATGGCGGCCGCGAGAAGATTATTCGCGGCGATGATGGCGTGAATGTCGCCCGTGAGATGGAGATTGAACTCCTCCATCGGTATGATTTGGCTATAGCCTCCGCCCGCAGCGCCGCCCTTGATGCCGAAGGTAGGGCCCTGGCTGGGCTGGCGGATGCAAGTGAATACCTTCTTCCCCAAATGCGCGCCCAGCGCCTGGCTGAGGCCAACCGTGGTTGTCGTCTTGCCCTCGCCCAGCGGCGTGGGCGTAATCGCCGTAACCACGATATACCTCCCATTCGGCGAATTCTTCAGCCGGTCGCGAATCGAGAGGTGCACTTTAGCTTTGGTCTTGCCATAGAGGTCCAATTCCTCGGGAAGAATCCCAGCTTCGGATGCAATCTGGTGAATGGGAAGGGGCGTGGCGGCTTGCGCGATTTCGATATCGCTTGGCACACGCGTCAGGATGTTCGTTAGCTTATGCGGCATGCAATCCACCATTCTAGAACAAGAGGGGATGGTGGCTGCGCCCTATCGCGCGGAGTGATCGTCGGTATAACCGGAGTTATACTAATGTTATGAAGACCGCCGTGTCCGTTCCCGATGAACTTTTCCGCCAGGCCGAAGCGGCAGCGAAAAAGCTGCGCATGTCCCGCAGTAAGCTCTATGCGACTGCGCTATCGGAATTCCTGGACCGGAAGCGATCCAAATCGATCACCGCGCGCCTCAATGAAGTTTATTCGAATCACGATTCCAAGCTCGATCCTGTTCTGGAACGCATGATGCTCGACAGCCTCCCGAAAGAACGTTGGTAGGGAATGCCGGATGTGCGGCGTGGCGATATCTGGTGGGCGGACTTCCCACAGCCGCGCGGGTCGGAACCCGGGTTCCGGCGGCCGGTGCTCGTCGTGCAGGCGAATCAGTTCAATGAGAGCAGCATCCGAACCGTTCTCGTTGCAGCGATTACCGGTAATGTAGCGCTCGCCGGCGCGCCCGGCAACGTTCTGCTCCCCCGGCGATTATCAGGACTTCGCGATGAATCGGCGATCAATGTTTCTCAGCTAGTGACAGTCGACCGCAGTTATCTCGTGGATCACGTCGGAAAAATCCCGCCCCGAATTCAGGCGCTCGTAGATGACGGCTTGCGGCTGGTATTGCAGCTGGGAAGCCTTACTTCTTAGCCAGAGACTCGACCGATTCAAGGGATGGGTGCACATTCCCGATCGATATCAGCGGCTGGGGATGCTCCGGCCGGCTGTCTTTATTGAGCAGGTAGTTGATGTACGAACTGGTGCCTTCGAGCGCCCGATTGCGCGGGGGAATATAAGTCTTTAGCTCGTCCACCCGATGGGCTGCCTGCGCCCGGTCGTACACCGCAACCCAAATGCATGCCTTCTCCGGAATCACCTCGCACTGGCCGTTGAAGGTCCCGCCACATGGGCCGTTGCGCAGGTTCTTCGGACACGTCATCGGGCAAACGTATTCCATCAAGCCCAGAACGCAGTTGCCACAGGCCTGGCATCCGAAGACCGGTTTCTTAAACGACAACTCGGCGCTTTCCACGGCGTGCGCCAGCGCGGGACTATGGTCCATCCAGCGCAGGATGGGCGTAGCCACCGTGCGCACCACGCCCGGCCAGTTTGCAGGCTCACAAATGTCGAAGAGCTTTTGCGAGAATTCACGCGGCTTGGGCGCCGGCTTGGGCGATTCATAGAAATAGAACCCGCCCTTCTTCTCGCCGTAGCTGATCTCGTCCGCCAATTCCTCCCAGCGCGGCGCTAATTCTTCCGCCCGGCGGATGATCCCACGGATACGCTCGGGTTCGTGCGTGCCTCCGATATAAGCGCCCGCATATCCCAGGCCCTTCGCGATAGCGGCCATCTTCGCCGCGCGCTCCAGCCTGGCGGCCAAGCCCTTGTCCTCCGCTTTCGCTTCTTCTTGAATCTTCGATAGCAGTTCCGGCGACACCCAGCATCCCGGCGGATCGCCCTTCGACATCCGCTCCGCCGCTTTAGGAGGCAGGACGTAAACGTTTCCGAACACCGGCGTCTTCAAGCCGCGCTCATCCAGATAGCGCTTCAACTCCCGCTGTTTTCTTGAATCAAAACCGAGCTGCGTAATCGCGAAATCGGCGCCCGCGGCGATCTTTTTCTCCAGCTTCAGATATTGATACGCGCAATCCGCTTCCGTGTATTTGAATGGCGACACAGCCGCTGAGATGTAAAACGGCCAGCGGCCCGCCGCGCGCTGCTCGGCGAGGGTTTCCACCAACTGCACCGAATCGCAGGCGAACGGAACCGTGTCGAGTGCAGCGCCCTTCGGCCAATCGCCAGTGATGGCGAAGACGTTCTCGAGGCCCAGCGAGATCAGGTCGTCTAGAAACTTGCCAACTTCGGCCGGGGTCTTGCTTACGCACGTCAGATGGACGTTGGGATTGAGGCCGCGCGCTTTCGCGATGGCAGCCACGCGAACCGGATCGTGCCCCGCTGATCCACCGGCCCAACTCGTGATCCCCGCGCCCACCACCTCGGGAATCCCCGCAATCCCCGCGGCGATCTCGCCGAGCTTTTCCTCCGTCATCGAGGCGCTGGCCACCAATTCCACCATGTAGCAAAAACGACCGGCGGTCAGCGCGTCCCGCAATGGATTCGCGGCGGACATGTTACCTGCCACTATTTTTCCACCTTGATTACTTCCCCACCTTGATCACTTCCCCAGTTCCTTGCGCACCATGCGCGTCCCTTCCACCATCGCTTTCAGTTTGGCGAACGCCACGTCGCGCGACAAGTGGAACAGCCCGCAATCGGGAAGGATGAAGATGCGCTCCGCCGGCAACACGGTCAGCGCTTTTCGAATCCGCTCCGCCACCATCTCAGGCGTTTCGATATCGTCCGTCTTTACGTCGATCACGCCCACGCCCAGCTCGAAGTTGGTGTTGAACTCTTTGAACAGATCCAGGTCTTCCCCGCCGCGCCGCGCAAACTCCAGCGTCAACTGATGCACCTTGGCTTCCATGATGGCCGGAAACAAATAACGATAGCTGCCTTCCCAGGACGGTTTGCCATAACGGTTTCCATAGCAGATGTGTACCGCGATCTTCGCGTCCACTCCCTCTACCATGGTGTTCAGAGCCTTCACACACCACGGCAGGTCTTCGGGAAAGCCCGAATAATAAGGC